>DJEP01000079.1:217-18692 GCA_002431915.1 Lachnospiraceae bacterium UBA5895
ATCCTCTGGATCCAAGCATATATGGGCATATCCACGTATAAACGGAATCATTGCCATAAGAAACTGCCTTTTATTATGAATGGCATTCTTTAATTCATCGTTTTTATTTTGAAAAAGAGAAATCAAATGATGAAGATTAATTAGCAATTCTTTTTCTCGTCCCGAAACAGAAATAAATCCATTTTCGCCCTCATACACATTATTCAAAATATAAAGATTAAAGCAATTATTTAGTTGAACATCTAATAATCGGATTAAGTCCGTGTTGTGTGTAAGAATAATCTGTTTCTTATTTTCCAAAAACTTAATAATGCAAAAGGCTATTTTGTTTTTGTATACAGAATCAAAACTTGAAATTGGATCATCCATGACAATATATTCTTTATCTGAGTGTCTTGCTAGAAGTAACTCAAATGCCAACGAAATAAAGTTTTGTTCCCCTGTACTAAGTTCCATTTCGTTACGTTCCGTGCCAAGTAAATCCTTATTTCCTAGTTTCAATTTATAATTTCTGTCATTTTCTTCATCCCTGACAATCGTAATATCTTTTCCAATATTTTCATTTATTACATTTTCAATAAATAGAAGTTCTTCCGTATCAAGCTGTGGTTGCATTTCAACCAATTGTGCATATTCGTCAAAAATTTCAAAAAATCTAGTACCATCAAAGCAATGAAATAGTTCATTTACCATTTCATTGCATATATTATTAACATATGTCGTTATTTCCTGTTGCAATTCAATCAACTCATTTGTACTTTCTCCCGTAATGAACGCACCTACAATTTCTTTGATATGAAAAGGATCAAATCCGATCAATGAGTTATCACATACTATTTTTTCAAGAATATCTTTTGTTTTTTTATCAAGGCTCTCATAAATGTTTTTTCTGTCTTCCTTTTTTCTTTCAAGAAGTAGTGCATCTCCATTAAATGATGTATTATCGCAAACTATGCAAATATCAGCTGAATGATACTTATTCAATATCTCAATCGCATCATCATGTTGCTCAATCAAATTAACATTCTGATCTGCTATAATTTCATCAGGATTAATTGAAAGAATTTTTTCTATCACTTTTACTTTTGATAAGTCTGTAATAACAAATTTCTTTTTTTCCTCTTCAAGTTCTACAACATCCAGAATATTTTCATTGTTACGAACAAATGTAACAAATTCTGCCCTATTAATATCCTTTCCATGCGTTCTTACATTTACAATACTACGAATATATTCATATGCTGTCTGATGCTGAAGTACGGATATCTGATCTAACAAATAATCTTTAACTTTTGATACCTTAAACTCTGATTTGTATTTTGACGCAAGATCATCATATGCATTTCTAAATAATATATTTATCTGATTTCTAAGATCATATTCTCTACGAATTTGTGCACCTATTAAATAATCCGTGGTTTCTCCGCGAATAACATTCCTATTAATTTGGTCTTGTATTACATGAAATACTCCTGACTCCGGTGCGATTCTATTTCCCCGTTCATCAACTGCATCAAAAAAAATGTTCTCATTAGATACTTCTGTTGATAGCAAATTAGCAAAACTTGTTTTACCAGTTCCATTTGGAGCATAAATAACAGCAATTCCTCCTGCCGTTTGCATACGTTTAAACTCGATAGTTCCCTTCTCTTCTGGAAGATGCATGAAATCATCTTCAAATATGCCAGAATTTTTAATAGCCGAAAAAATAATTTTCATTAAAATTCCCCCTATCTTATATTATCAATCAAAATAGCTCTCATCTACACTAAATGGTGAGTTAATCGTCCATCCACTTTTACTTTTTTCATTTCCTTTACTTACAATTCCCATAGTAGTCAAATAAGCTATCGCTCTCTTAAGAGAAGTCACTCCAAGTGAAGTTTCTTCCTGCAATTTTTTCTGTGTAATCATAGGATTGCTTATCATCCAATTGTAAATATTCAAGGCATTATTTAATACTTCTTCCCTTGCTTTTCTTCTCGGACTTCCTGAATTATAATCCACCAATTTTTCCCAATTTATTGTTCCATCAGAATTACAAAACTCAACTGAAAAATCTCTTACCAGTCTATTAGAAGCCCTTGCATAACTTTCTTTATAATCATCTATGTACTTTTCCGGAAGTGTGTCCATAAAAGAAATTATTTTGGTATAGAAATTTTTATCACCAGTTATAGTTTCCCAAAATTCTTCGCCAGCAACTTCTTCATATATTTTTGCCTTTCCTCTTCCAGATTCTGTTTTTGTTCCATATGCATATCCAACTATTGCTTCGAACCCAGTTCTTCCCCCAGATGTCCTCAAAGTTCTTTGCGCTTCTGCAAAGTTTTCTCCTTGCTTTTTCATACTATCAGCATTAAATATTGATGTTCCACTTTTTACAGCAACAAAATATTTTGTATTACTATCTGCATCATATAATTCTATATCAACACCACGAGTAGCTGATTTGCTTCCCCCAGAAGCGGCAATTGCAATTGGTTCAAAAAAACAATTACCAAATATTGTCTCCTCGCTTGAACTTACAAACGCCTGTAATATAGAATCTATTATTTCTGCAGATGTTTGCATTGATTTAGCTCGATATAAATATGGATTTTTAGATTTCATTATGTCTTTTAAATTAATCGCATCTATTTTCGCAATAAGAGAGCCATAAAAGTTCTCCAATGCTTTTGCAATCGCAGCTTTAACATCATCTTCATTATAATTCTGATTAATTGGTTCCATCACTACCTCCTAATTCCATAGCATTTTTTATTTTATTGTGTACACTAGTTCCCCTAAAGCGCTTAGTTTGAATAGTTGCAGTCTTATCTGCCGTTGCAATTATCGCCTGACCTATCGCTTTTGCCAATCCTACTGGAACAGCGTTTCCTATTTGTTTATACTTTGCTGCTACAGTTCCTGTAAAAATCCAATCATCTGGAAATTGTTGAATCCTAGCATATTCTTTAACACTTAATGGACGATCCTGATTTGGATGGCACAACATTGTTGCTTTTTGAGCTGGTGCGGTTGTAACAGTAGGTGCGGGTTGCGAATATGATAATCTACGATAAAACCCAACTTTTCCTCCCCCTGACTCATATGCTCCACCCATTGCCAAAGGAATTAACTCAGCAGGTAAATCTCTCCAATTTCCTCCTTCTGGAACCAAATGAATATATTTCTTTCTATCTCCACTTAATTTTGAATATTCTCCTGGGTTTTCTTCTAAATCTTTTATCGCCTCCCCAACTGTTTTCCATCTATATTCTGGGTTTTGGTGCATTTGAAAATGCGTTGGAAATGGCAAAAAAATATCTTCATTATCTCGACTTCCAATTAACACAAAACGTTCTCGAAACTGCGGGACACCATAATTTACTGCATCCAAAATTCCATATACAGTCTTATATCCAAGTTTATCAAATTCAGCTAATATTACATCTAAAACTGTCCCAAGTTTTTGCTTGGGGTCATTTTTATCGTACTCAGCTGCCGGAACATGCTTTAAGGGAGCTGACATAATCCCTTTTACATTTTCCATTATAAAAAAGCGAGGCCGAATATAATCTATCATTCTAATGTAGTCCATAAATAAACTTCCACGAGGATCATTTATTCCCAACCTCTTCCCGGCTGTAGAAAATGGTTGGCAAGGTGGTCCCCCGCAAATTAAAAATGGTTCTCCTTTGTGTAATCCCGACAATTGTAGCATTGTCTCCGGTTCTATGTTCCTAATATCTCCGCCTAACACCTTGTGACCATTTGCTTTCATTGTTTCAACACATGCAGGCTCAAAATCTTGTCCAATTACAACATGTAACCCCGCCTTACTCAAGCCAATATCAAGCCCCATTGCACCGGAGAAAAAAGAAATAACATCTCTATTATTTTGATATTTTTTATATAATGTACTAATTTTTCCGTCCTTCTTTCTCTGTTTTATTTATTATTTTTGAGGCCTCTATCAGCGCTGTTCTTCTCACAAATTCACTATAAGAAGCATATGCTTCCAACCTAGCTGCTTGTTTAAGCTTTGCCAATTCATCTTCACTGACTCGTATACTCATAGAATAGGTTTTATTCTCTTTATCCATTGTTCTTACCTCCATCCAAATTATACTTACTCCGTGGAGCAAATGCAATACAATTATCCACTTTCCCCTATATTTAATATGCTTAATTCACTTTCAAAAATAATAACTTGTAAATCAATAATCTAATCATGCAACATAGCCACCATTGCTTAAATAAGCCAATGCTTCTTTCACATTATGATATATTTTAATATACCGCTCATCACAGGATATACTGCTAATTTTATTTCTCAAACTATTTACTGCCGCCTTTGACAAAACGTCTGTAATACAAATATAAGCTAATCCAAATCTCTGATGCGTCAGTTTTCGATTTTCGCAGCCAAACATTACAAGCATCTCTTTTTCTCTCATTGTAAGCTTCATTTCATCCCCCTTTAAACCTAAAAAAAGAGCAACCGAATTATCTCGATTACTCTCTGTTCATTACTTCCATGATAATAATATCATAACTTCCTTTTCAAAAAAAGTCTCAATACCGTAGCCAAACCGTAGTCATTCCGTATATATTTGTAACTTTTTGTAAGTCGTTTTTCTTTCCACCATAATAATATCATCTCTTATTTGAAAAAGAAAGATACGTGTGGTTAGTTCTTTGTTAATCCATGGTTAGTCTTTTGTTAGTTTCTCGTTATCATTCAAATAGAACATACCGTTTTCCCCATAAGCTTACCATTCGTTACATTTCAGGTGCTTACCACTCAGACTTACCACTTTTCTTACCACTTTAAGTCACGGTTTTGTGATATTTTGCGATACTTTACGAGGTTTTCTCTGTAAACATCAAATGCCTTCAATCCCTTATAAATCAAGCATTTCCGCTACTTTCCAGTCATTACTTCTCATCAACAACCTGGAAGATGAAAAACTTAAGGTAATAGCTCTCGTCCGCTGCCCACAGAATCGGGTGATCCGGACCCTGGGTCTTGAATTCTACCTGGCGGAGGCGCTTGTGGGCTCCGTGAGAAGCCTCGCGAATAGTCTTAGCGAAAAGCTCAGGATCCATGAAATGGGAACAGGAGCAGGTCACGAGGAATCCGCCGTCCTTCACAAGTTTCAGTCCCCGGAGGTTGATCTCGCGGTAGCCTTTTACTGCATTTTTAATGGAATTGCGGGACTTGGTAAAAGCGGGAGGATCCAGGATGACCACATCGTATTTCTCCCCCTGTGCCTCCAGTTCCGGCAATAATTCAAATACATCGGCACACCGGAAGCGCACGGTATTCTCCAGTCCATTCAGTTTCGCATTCTCCGTCGCCTGATCTACAGCCAGCTGGGAAGCATCCACACCCAGAACACTCTTCGCTCCGGCGATTCCGGCGTTCAGTGCAAAGGATCCGGTATGGGTAAAGCAGTCCAGCACCTTCTTATCCTTACAGAAGCGGTGAATCGCAGCACGATTGTTCTTCTGGTCCAGGAAAAATCCGGTCTTCTGTCCATCTTCTATGTCTACCATGTAATGCACGCCGTTCTCCACGATCTCTACCTTGGTGTCAAACGGCTCACCGATGAATCCCTTGTAGCGCTCCATGCCTTCCTGCAGACGCACCTTGGCATCACTTCTCTCGTAGACACCGCGGATGGCAATGCCGTCCTCTGCCAGTACTTTCTTCAGAGCATCGATGATGACCAGTTTCCACTTATCAATTCCCAGCGCCAGAGATTCCACCACCAGTACATCCGAGAATTTATCAATGACAATACCAGGCAGGAAATCCGCCTCACCGAAGATCAGGCGGCAGCTGGAGGTATCGATGGTCTCCTTACGGTAATTCCAGGCATCCTGTACTCTCTGTTCGAAAAATGCCTCATCGATCACCGCATCTTTCCTGCGTGCCAGCAGGCGGATCGTGATCTTGGAGTTGGTATTGATATAACCATAGCCCATGAAATAGCCGTCAAAGTCATGAATGTTTACGATGTCGCCATTCTCGAAATTCCCCATGATGGATGCGATCTCGTTGTCATAGACCCACATACCTCCGGCTTTCAGGGTTCTGCCCTCTCCTTTTTTTAAAGTTACTGTTGTATTGTACATAGAATTTCCTCTCTCAATTTCGTGATTTTATCGTTTTTGCAACTTTTTCTTCTATCATATTCGTTTTTTGCTTGACAATCAATGGGTTTTTATTTATTATTTTAATGTTGACGCGGTTCGCGTTGATAAATCGTCGCGTGGCTCAGTTTGGTAGAGCGCTGCGTTCGGGACGCAGAGGTCGCAAGTTCGAATCTTGTCGCGACGACTAAAAAATCCTCTCACTTTTGTGAGGGGATTTTTTTGTCTCCACATTATTATAACTTGCAACCTCTAATCGGTCCGAACACACCGTTCGGGCGCAGAGGGCTCACGAGGTCCAGTGGACCTCGGCTTTGAGCCGACCGGAGCGGAGCGGAGACCCACGAGGTTCGGGGGACCTCGGCTTTGAGCCGACCGGAGCGGAGCGGAGACCGCAAGTTCGAGTCTTGTTGCGCAGCATATTCAAACTTACGTCCTCTAGCCGGCATGAACACACCGTTCGGTGCACAGTAAATTTCCTCCAATCCCCATAATCACAAACACCACTGAAATATTCATCACCTGCTGAAAACTAAACATATTATTCACCGTATACGCCAGCAAGCATATCCCGCAGGCTCCCACCAGTACCGATTTTTCACCGGCATGGAGAAAATCCCGGATCGCTGAAATCATCATCCCGGCGTAGCTGATCAATCCCAGCACTCCCATATCCACCAGAATCGTCAGCCATTCATTGTGTGCATTCGTAAGCCGGCTTCCGCCAAAGCGCTCCTGCACCATCGTCTGCAGTCCCGTGCTTCCCTCGTTAGATAAAAATGCATACAGGCAGTCCGGTCCCACGCCGAATATTTTATGCAGGAAATCCGCCTCCCAAAAGCATTTGGCGCCTGCCGCCCAGGTACCTCCTCGGGCGCTTCCCCAGCTGACATTAAATGTCAGCCATTTTGCCACATCCGGGTCTGTGATGTTTGATGTGAAAGCTCCACCCGCTAAGGTATTCATCAGTGTCAATAACAAAATGAGCACTATAATCACCGGCACCACAATGGCAATTCCGCAATATATTCTATGTAACATTTTCTCCGGATAACTTATGTTTCTCCGTGCTCTGTGTATCAGGTACAGAATAGTTCCCGACAGGATCGTCATAATTATACTTGCCGCCGAAAACGTCAGTAGATCCGTAATCCCCTCCATTACCAATTCCTGCGAAAACACATTTATTTTCCGCAATACCCATGTCACCAGACATGCCCCGGAGAACATCGTCATCTCCTGCCAGAACACTTCCATCCTCCCGCTGTCTCTCACGGACATCCCGAATAATACGAACATGACCACTGCGAAGGTTACAATACCGCTGCTGCTTCCCTGAGTCGCCAGCGAGGCGAATCCGATCGTCACATACACCATCAGCAGCACCTTTTTCCAGCTCATCCTCTCTTCCATCCGCCACAGCAGATACACACCGCCGAACAATATCGTCACCAGATAGCCGCAATACCAGTTGATATTCCCTATTGTCGAGATAAATGAGGTATTTATGAACTGCGGATCTATGGGAAACAGGCAGAACTTATTCACATATCCCAGGGAGAAAACAACCGCGGACACCGGCAGCACCAGCGCCGGGATCCATCTCTTCCACTGCCACATGCGGGAGATCATAAAATACACAATCACCGCTCCCAGCTGCGTCCACATTCCCATCCGCCAGGACGCTGTTCCCCACAACGCTTCTTCCCGGTAATTGGTAAACAGATACGACAGCAATACCGCGGTCCCATACAATGCCGCGAATTTATCCGTACTGCTCAGATCCTTCCACAGTCTCGCCGGAAGCGCCCTGATCCCCGGAAGCTCTTTTGCACGAATCACCGTAATCAGACGAAAGACTGCCCACAGAACGAATACCGGCAGCAATGCCTTTCCCCCGTAGGTCATAGTCTTTCGGAAAAAATTCTCCTTCTCCGTCCCGATCTGGGCATAGCCTTTATTATAAAGTGGCAGTACCACCAACACCGCACACATATATGCACTGATCACAATATCACACAAAAAACCATTGAAACTGCAAAGCGTCTCCGCCACAGATTCCGTTTTCTTTTTTCCGGTCGTATGTTTTGCCATAATCATGCCCTTCCAAAGCATCTTTCTGTAATAGAAATATCACTTTCATGATAGCTTTCCGGACTTCTTTCGTCAATCTTTTCTCAGGAGCGGTCCTCTCCCTTTTTCTGCCGGTCATACATCCTGGACAGGCTATGATACGTCTCGTAGATCAACACGAATCCCAACGGTCCCTTGATGATTCCCCAGACACCGAACAGCCGGATCCCGGCATACAATGACACCAGCACCGCAATGGGAGACACGCCTATTTTCCTGCCGATGAGACGGGGCTCCAGTATCTCCCGCAGGAAAATACATACCACATACAATATACCGCAGATAAGTGCCCTGCCGAAGCTCCCTTCAAGCAGCTGCCAGATTCCGAGTGGCACCAGCACCACGCCCGTCCCGATAAAAGGCAGTGCATCCAGGATCCCTGCCAGGATTCCCCACAGGATTCCGTGCCTTATCCCCGCAATCCCCAGTGTCGCCGCTGCCACCAGTGCAATTGTCGTCATGATGATCGCCTGCGCTTTTACAAAAGTGGCAATATACCGGACGATGCCGCAGATCACTTCCAGCAATACATGGCACGCCTCCTGATCCAACAGCCGGTTCATAATGCCGTCATAGTCCTTCGCTAACAGCACCGACGCAATGAGAAAAGTCACCAGGAATCCGCCCAGCTCCGTGAACCACCGCACATACTGCATGGACTGCGACAGCATCCCCGGCAGAATATTTTCCTCCAGGGAATCCAGTCCCTCCTGCAGTCTGCCGCTGACCGTGTCTTCCAGGTACGACGAATCCACGCCGATGATCTCACCCACGCTGCGGCATAGGTTCCGAACTGCCTCCAGCCACTCTTGCTCCCGGACTTCCATACTCTGAATCCACACCGGCAGACTTCCCAGCAGCCAGGATCCCAACACCCATAGCAGTACGGCTACCAAAACTGTCGCCAGGATCAGAAGCACTATGGCACTTAATGGTCTGGGAAAATGCAGTTTGCGGTTCATCCGTTGCATCATCGGTCCAAATATCGTGACAAACAGCATTGCCAGCAGTACCGGTGCCAACAGAGGGGTCAGATATTGCAGAAAAAAATAGACTGCTCCCGTTACCGAAAGCAGTACTATCATCTTTTTTCCTATAATGTTTTTACCGAATTCTCCCCAGTCCATTCTGCACACTCCCTTTTTGGGATTAGTGTGTGCCGGATCAGATTTTTCTATCCTCTCCAAATTGCTCCATGGGGAACAGGGAAAATGCCGGATTCTGCGGCTTCACCCGGAATGACATCTTTTTGCCGGAAATGGGATGGCAAAATCCCAAAAAATATGCGCAAAGTGCCACTCCGCGATAAGACTCGTTTCCCACAGTAACGCCCGCCGTGGCATTCCCATATTTAGTATCTCCCAACAGGGGCCATCCGGCATGGGCAAACTGCACTCGGATCTGGTGAAATCGCCCGGTCTCAATGTAGATATCCGCCAGCGACAGCAGCATAGGCTGCTCCATTTTCTCCAAAATGCGATAGTGCAGTTTTGCGATCTTTGCATCCGGAAAATTCTTCTCTCTGCCGGTGACTGCCACTGCCACATTACCTTCTTTCCGCAGATAATCCACAAGCTCCCCTTCCGAAGCATCAGGATATCCACAGAGTACCGCATAATACTGTTTATTCAATATGCCCGCCGACAGTTGCCTCGTCAGAGCCGCTGCCGCCTTTTTCTCTTTGGCGAATACCAGCACGCCCTCCACCGGCTGATCCAGTCTGTGGACTATGCCAAGATACGGCTCTTTTCCCGCCCCCAGTCTCCCCGTGTCGGGAAGCTTCGCCAGATGCGATTTCAACTCGCTGACCACATCTGCCTGTCCGATCCGGGCAGACTGTACTGCCAGTTCCGACGGTTTGCGGATCACCAGTATGCTGTTGTCTTCGTATAAAATTTCTGTTCTCATCTGAAATGTCCTTATTGTCGTGATCCGTTATCCTTTCCGCAGACCTTTGGGGTAGTGATTTTTCATGATGCCGCCTGCCAGTTTCCCCCAGCCGAGGCTGATGCCGTCCACACAGATCAGATACCACCCCTTCTCGCCTTCCACGGGAAAAGTCTGTCCTTTCAGGTAAGCTGCGGCTTCCTCTACAGACAGATTCCACACGTGCTTCACATCTTCCGGACGCAGTGCCAGCGCTAACGCATGCGCCGGTTCAAAACGGTTCTTTTTCAAAGTGCCCAGATGAAGTCCCGGACGTAATACTTTCAGACCTTTCACCCCGGGCATTCTCTCCGGCATGAGGTACAGATTATCGCCGAATGCCAGGAAACCTTCTCCTGCAATGCACAGCCCTGCTTTAGCAATCTGCTTCTCCGAAAAAGTCTCTTTTGCGAAGTTAAAATACTCCGCCCAGTCCTTTGTCAGATTCTTTGTGGGAATTCCCTTCTCCAATCCGGTAGCGCTCACCGGCTGATAGCCTTCCGGAAGTTCTCCCTTTTTCTGCAATACTGTGGCATAATGTCCCTCACCCCGTAACTTATGGGGCCACAGGCGCAAGGTTCCTGTGATGCCGGATGCCGGATTTTCTACACACCCGGGAATGCCATCACAGCCTTCCGGGATCCCCAGTTTCGCTTTATCAATAGGAATGATCTCGAATTCCTCATGTCTTGTCAGGAAACGGCTGATGCTGCCCTCATTTTCCGCAGGGGCAAAGGTGCAGGTAGAATACACCAGTCTGCCGCCGGGAACTAACATCCGCGCCGCACAGTCCAGGATTCCGTCCTGCCTGTCCGCGCAGAGCTGCACATTTTCCGGACTCCATTCCTCGCATACTGCCTCATTTTTACGGAACATTCCCTCTCCGGAACAGGGCGCATCCACCAGAATACAGTCAAAATATTCCTCGAAGACATCTGCCAGATGCTCCGGTGTCTCATTCAACACGCAGGCATTACGGATTCCCATGCGCTCCACGTTCTCCGACAGGATTTTCGCTCTGACCGGATGGATCTCGTTGGTCACGAGCAGCCCTTCACCTCTCATGGCCGATGCAATCTGTGTACTTTTTCCTCCGGGTGCCGCACACAGATCCAGAATCCGCTCTCCGGGCTGTGGTGACAGTAGTGTCACCGGTGCCATGGCACTGGGCTCCTGGATATAATAAAGCCCCGCTTCATGCCATGGATGCTTTCCCGGCTGATCCTCTTTGGTATAGTAATATCCGTTCTCCGCCCAGGGAACCGGCTGCAAATGAAAAGTCTGCTTTACTTTTTCCGTTATGACAGGCATGTCATCCTCTTTTAACGGATTCAGACGCAGTGCCTGATATTTTTCATGATCAAAACTCGCCAGGAACTCCTCGTATTCCGGTCCCAGAAGTCCCTGCATTCTCTCTGTAAATGACAGCGGCAGCATAGGTTTCCTCCATCTCTGTCCTCTATTCCGAAATCGGTTCCCATTAACTGTATCACAGGTCCTATCCGCGGGCAATCATTTCTTGCCAACCGACGTCAGCACAACTATAATATTTCTTGTAAGTGCTCGTAAGTAACCTAACAACTCCTTTTATTTTTAACATTTATTTTAATAAGAAAAGAGGTATTATGTCTATTTTCAAGAAAACACTAAGCTGTGCCGTACTGGCGGCTCTCGGCACCTGTGCCCTCGCCGGATGCGGCAGGCAGGATGCTGCAAATGAGGCAGCTGCATCCTCCGAGGCAGCTGCTGCCATCGCAGAATCCATCGCCGAAAGTACTGCTGCAACCGAACAGGCAACCATCCCCGAAACATCCGAGACGCAGCCTGCGGAGCCCGAAACTGCTGCTTCCGAAGCGTCCTCCGTGGATGCTTCCACCCCCTACGGACAGCACGGCGCCCTCCATGTGGAAAACGGGAAGCTGACGGACGAAAACGGCAACACTGTCCATCTCTACGGTATGTCCACCCACGGCATTGCCTGGTTCCCCCAGTATATTAATTATAATTCCTTCCGTACCCTGCGGGACGACTGGAATACCAATTGTATCCGTCTCGCCATGTACACGGCGGAATACGGCGGTTATTGTGCCGGCGGAGATAAGGAACAGCTGAAGCAACTGGTAAAAGACGGTGTATCCTACGCCACAGAGCTTGGAATGTACGTGATTGTAGACTGGCATATTTTAAGTGACTGTGACCCGAATCAGAACAAAGATGAGGCGATCGCCTTTTTCCGGGAAATGTCGGAAGCTTTTGCCGACAACGACAATGTGCTCTATGAGATCTGTAATGAGCCCAACGGCGGTACCTCCTGGGACAGCATCAAGTCCTACGCCGAGGAAGTCATCCCGGTGATCCGGGAGCAGAAGCCGGACGCTGTGATCCTCGTGGGAACCCCTACCTGGAGCCAGGAAATCGACAAAGCTGCCGCTTCCCCGCTTACTTTTGACAATGTAATGTATACCCTGCATTTTTACGCAGGCACCCACAAAGACGACCTGCGAAACCGCTTAGAGACCTGCGCGCAGAACGGTCTTCCGGTCTTCGTCAGCGAATTCGGTATGTGCGACGCTTCCGGCAATGGTGCCAATGACTTTGATTCCACTACCAAATGGCTGGATCTGCTGAACAAATATCAGATCAGCTTCTGTTGCTGGAATCTGGCGAACAAGGACGAAAGCAGCAGCGTCTTCAAGGCTGCCAGCACGACTCTCTCCGACTGGACCGACGTGGATTTCAATGAATCCGGACGCTGGATCCGTGACTACTTCCGCGGGATGCCGCAGAAATAGTCGCGCACCACCTTACAGTAATTCTTCGTCATAGACTGCCCTGCCGCCACCGATGAATTTCGGTCTGGTACGGGCGCATACCACATGGGCGTCTCCGATCTGTCCGGTCCGGAGACGCACCGGTACTGCCACATCTCTCAGATGCATTCCAATCAACGTATCTCCGATATCCATTCCCGCTGCCGCCTGAATATGCTCCACTGCCACCGGACGTTCAAATGCCTTATACGCTGCCATAGCAAAGGATCCGCCTGCCTTGGGCTGGGGAACCACATTGACCATAGGATATCCGTATTTTACTGCAGCCTCTTTTTCCAGGATCAGTGCGCGGTTCAGGTGCTCACAGCACTGGGCTGCCAGATACACGCCCGCTTCCTGCGTCGCCTGATAGATTCCTCCGAAGACCACTTCTGCCAGCTCCGGGCTGGAATAGGTTCCGATGGATGCGCCGCCCACCTCGCTGGTGGAACATCCTACCACGAACAGATCTTCCTCCTCAAGCTTTGCCTTCTCCAAAATCTCCTTGGCTGCGGAATAAGCCTCTTCCGCAATAATTGTCATATCTTCTGTCATGGCGAATACCTCCCAGATTTTTTTATAGTTTTTGCCATCCTTTCTGCCTTTTCCGGCAGACAGTCTGTTTTGCAGCTACAACAAACCATTCACCAGCACTAATATCACCAGAAAACCAATATTGACCAACGTAAACCATCCGAAATATCTTTTTTTCTCTCCCGGGATCTGTCTGACCACCTGTTTATAAGAAATCAGACTGGCCATGGATGCAATCAGCGTTCCCAAGCCTCCTAGATTCGTTCCCACGATCAGAGCCTTTATATTTTCCGTAAAACCGGACAGCAACAGCGCCGCCGGCACATTGCTGATCACCTGGCTGACGACCACCGCCGTCAGGACTTCTCTGCCTCCGATGATTTTCTGTAAAAAGGCACAAAAGGCAGGCATTCTTCCCATATTTCCTATGAAAATGAAAAATCCCACGAAGGTCAGCAGCAGCGAATAATCTACTCTGCCTATCGTACTGCGGTCCAGAATGCAGACCGTCAGCACAACAATACAAAATGTCACCGGATAAGGAATCACATGTGCGACTGTCACCAGACACAGCAAAAAAAACAACAGATAAAATACGGGCAGATATCTCCGCCAGCCTCCCTTTTCCTGTCCGATATCCTCTTCCTGTAACGCCCCTGCCACATCTCTGACCGCAATGTCGCAGTGTTTTGCCGCAACCGCCGTACAGATAATCAAAAGAAGCAGTGACACCGCGGAATACGGCAGCATCAGCAGGATAAATGCGCCCGGAGACACCTGAATTTTCCCATAAAGATACAGGTTCTGCGGATTGCCGATAGGTGTCAGCATACTTCCCAGGTTCGCCGCAATCGTCTGCAATACAATCACCGGGACTGCCAGCTTCCGGACTGCTTCTTCTCCGGACAGACGAAGTACCGTAAAGGTAAAAGGTACAAACGTAATCAGCGCCACATCATTCGTGATGAGCATACTGAAAAAGAAACACATAAGTACCAGCACTTCTGCCAGTGCAATCACATTGTGGGTATGCTGCAATAATATCTTGGCAATCCTGTGAAAAATGCCCTGCTTCTGCAATCCTGCCATCACGGTCATCAGGCAGAATAAAATCGCCAGCGTCCGAAAATCAATATATCCGATATATTCTCTGTCCGGCGGGACCATCACCGCTGACAATACTGCCAGCACCATTGCCGCCGTCAGAACTGTCTCTTTTTTTATAAATTCTACGATTTTCTTCTGTATTTCCATCTTCCTTTGTCCCTTTGCACCCTATCTCACAAAAAATTTTTATAGGAATATAGTAAAATTAAGAATATTTTCTACGGAGCATCCTATGTCTGTTCTGCCCTCATTGCTCTTCGGTATCTCCGCCAGTCTGGATGCGCTTCTGGTAGGCTGCGCACTGGGACTGCAGAAAGTCCCTCTCCCTGCAAAGCACAATCTGCTGATCAGCACAGTCACCCTCATCGGTACTGTGATCTCTATAAGCCTCGGTAACCTTTTGCTTCCTCTGATCCCCGGTGAAATCGCAACCCGGATCGGAAGCAGTGTCCTGATCCTGTTCGGGCTCTACTATACCGGAAAATGGCTGGTTTCGAGATGGCACTGCAGTTCTTCGGATAACAGTAGTCTCTGCCAGGAGAAGAAAAAATATGCCGAGCATCGGACCCTGACACTTCCGCAGACGCTGGCTTTGGGCTGCGCCCTCTCCATGAACAATATCGGAATCGGTTTCTCCGCCAGCATTACCGGGCTTCCCTTTCTGCCTGCCTCAGCGTCCACCTTTTTCTGTTCCTTTGGGTTCCTGGCGCTGGGAAGCCGCCTGGGACGTTCCGTTCTCCTACAACAGGCTGGAGAATATACAGATCCTATCTCCGGGCTGATGTTAATTCTGTTAGGTCTGTGGCAATTATATCACTAAATACAGTCTGTGAATAGTTGCCGGATTAATGGGAAATCTATCTATGCGATAATTATCAGAAAGGATTTCCCATTATGCCACATAAAGTTTTATCCACAAAGCTTTCGCAAAATATAGAACTTCTCCACACGCTGCTGCCTCTGGGCAAAAGTTTTGACCTGATCACACGCGATCTCCGCCTGGGAGATACCCCGGCATATTGGCTTGGCATCAACGGTTTCTGTAAGACAGAAATCCTTCAGCAGATCTTCTCTGACCTACAGAATCCCCTCTATACGGTGGATTCCGAGATCCGGGATCTCCCCCACTATGTGCAGAGCAAGCTCGGCTATGCCCAGGTGTCGCTGACCTCCTCTGTCGATGATATTCTGCAAAATCTCTTAAGCGGTCCTTCCATTCTCCTGGTGGATGGCTTCGACCAGGCGGTGATTATCGACGTCCGTACCTACCCCGTCCGCAGCATCTCCGAGCCGGATACCGAGCGGATCACCCGGGGTGCCCGGGATGGCTTCGTGGAGACACTGCTGTTCAATACGAATCTTATCCGACGCCGGGTGCGCTCTGCGAAGCTGACCTTCTCCATCTGCACCCTGGGAACAGAGAGCCGCACTGATGTGGCAATCGCCTACCTGGAGGATCAGGTCAACGTGGAACTATTAGAGAATTTGAAGCAAAAGCTCTCCCAGTTACAGATTACATCCCTGACTATGGGCAGCAAAAGCTTAGAAGAACTTCTGATCAGAAAAAGATGGTGGAATCCCCTGCCAAGCATCCAGCTGACGGAGCGTCCCGATGTGGCATGCAGCTACCTGTGCGAAGGGCATATCCTGCTCATCGTGGACAATTCTCCCGCTGTTTTACTGCTTCCCGGTACAATCTTCCAGTTTACCCAGAGTCCGGAGGACTATTACAACAATCCCCTGACTGGGACTTACTTCCGCATGATACGCTTCCTGTGCATCCCGGTAAGTCTCCTGCTTCTGCCGGTGTTTTTGCTTCTCGCCGCCTACTATCCGGAGCTAACTGCGCAGTTACAGCTTACCCCGGTCAGTGATCTGTCACCCTTCCGACTCTTTTTCTATGTGCTGGCGGTGGAGTTCCTCTTAGACCTCTTCAAATACTCCGCAGCCCTCAGTTCCAGCCGCGTCTCCGGCGCATTGTCTATCGTAGGCGGGCTGCTTATAGGTGACATTGCTGTCAGTCTCAACTGGGCTTCCACAGAAGTCCTCTTCTATGCCGCTGTCACCATGCTGGCGAACCTCTCCCTCTCCAGCATCGAATTCGCAGACGCCCTGCGGATCTATCGCATTCTCCTGGTAGTCACCACCGGGTTATGGGGGCTGTCTGGGCTCATCATCGGGCTGACGCTTGTGTCATTCTCCGTAATTACCACCCCAACCTTTGCAGGCTTCAGCTACTTCTGGCCCCTCTTCCCCTTTAACGGTCCCGCACTGAAAAGCCTCCTCTTCCGCCGCCCCACTTACAAAGCCCAGCCCAGTAAAGTCTGGTCCCGCGGACACGTCCATACAAAATAAAAAGGGGGGAGCGCAGGCATCGAACCTTTGGATTCAGGGATATGACTCGAAATACAATATAAAGCAACTTTTGACGGATTTAACAAGTGCGAGACGGCGCACGAGATCCGGAGGACCTCGGACTGCGCGGACCGGAGCGGAGCGATGCTTTAGCCAAAGCCCCATAAGGATGTTTTTTGGCAGGGATACGGTGTAACCCCCACAATCGGGGTTGCACCGTATTCTCTTTTTCAGGCGGTAAGCCTGTATTCCTGCGGGTTTGCTTTGATTTTAGCCATAAGGCTTTTGATTTCGTCCTCTGCCACCTTATTGATACTCTCATAGGTGTATGCCTTTCATTAAAATAGAAGTCAGCAAATAACTGTGCCCTGTACGCAGGACGCATCCCTGCTTATCACGGCAAACTTATCAGGACAGAACATATGCATCAAGGACATAGACGATCGCACAGACAAGTACGATCCCTATCACCAGAAGCCAGGAGGCAATATCCCACTTTTTCTTTACCTTTTCGGCTTCTTCCGGAGTGAGAGTCTTCACACGGATCTCGATATTGTCATGCTCCAGCCGCTTGTAAAAATTCGTGTAGCCGTTGTACATGTTGTCAACAAAAAATGCCCGCCATTTCTTACCTTTCACATAGACACGCAGGCCTTTACTCGGAACCGACGCGGCATGGTCAATCTGCGAAAAGTTCCAGCGCCTCTTATAAAACCATGCGTGCTGCACCTCGATATCATCGTGATCCACATGGATCTCGTCCGCTCCGGGGAGCGTAATGATCAAAAGGGCCAGTCCCATGGCTGCAAAAATACCAAAGCCCACATAAACGATGACAGCTCTGTTCTCCCACCAGGTAAGACAAAATAATAAGGCCAATGAAAAAAGCTGTGCCAACAATGCCAATATATCTGAGAGCGGAGCCCGGACGGACGGTAAATTTATAAATAGAGGAGGTTTTCTTGTCCATCTTATCCTTGGTCAACAGACTCATGACCAGAGAAACCACGAAAATTGTGATCATCGAACCGATAAAAGTTCCCATAACGATACCTTTTCCTGAATTTAAAATCGGCAAGAGCCGTGCGCGAGAGATTTTTCGTCCGATCGAGGTACCGGAAACAGAACCGGCTGACTGCTACACCCGCAACGCCGCTGATCCCATGGAGCATATTTTCCGCCGTTTGGAACTCCCCCGCGTCTGACACAATAACACGGATAACGATCCAACCGTACAATACGATAGCTTCGTAAAATCCAAAACCGGATTTCCGTAAAATTTTCATAAAGCAGGTCTGCTTTACTGTTATTTTACAGAATCACGGTCGCGTATTTTACCCAGCGCCTTTAAGATGAAAAATGAATAATTGTAGGGATTCAACCATTTCCCAATGAAATCCCCAGGGCGCATCAAGGAGAAGGACGGGATGAATGAAACACAAGTCATCAAACTGGTTTTCGGCATT
>DJEP01000079.1:18781-19428 GCA_002431915.1 Lachnospiraceae bacterium UBA5895
GCTGTATTACAAATATCTGGTGCAGGAGAAAAAGTGTACCGCAAAAACGGTCGGAACGGTCGTGCGGTACACATGGGCTACCCGCGGCGGAGAAAGCTCTCCCGTTTGCCTGCCGGTGGTAGCCTACACCGTAAACGGAAAAACATATAAGGTGGTGGGTCCTGAGTACAAGGGCTATAAAATCGTGACGAAAAGCACACCGTGGAGCGAGAATCATTCCGGCTGCTGCGAGAAAAATCAGGTCTTATATATCAACCGTTCCGTGAACGCAATGTTTGGGTTCTCCCCCAATCCGATGGCGGAGCTGTATCCCAAGCAGTCAACCGTGGATGTTTACTACTGTCCCGATAATCCGAAGCTGGCCTATGTTCTGCGATACTGCAATAAGAAATGGGCGTTCTGGCTGACGTTCCTCTCTGCTTGTGGGGTTTTGGTGACGGACTTGCTGCTCTTAATCCTATTGTAATAGGAGACTTCATTATGGATTCGGAATATTTTGTGGCATGGCTGCCGGTTGCCCTGTCAGCGGTATTCAGTTTAATTGGATTTTTTATTGCCAAACTATCGGCCAAGCCAAAGGCTGATGCAGACGTGAAACGACCCGTTCCGCCGGAGCATATTGATGCCGCGGTGGCGTCGGCCGTATT
>DJEP01000104.1:0-4000 GCA_002431915.1 Lachnospiraceae bacterium UBA5895
GATTTGATATAATATGGACGCTGTGCGCCCGGTAGAATCTCCACTACAATCACTGTCTTATCCTTAACCGTCTGTAACGCAACATCCGGTCTGATTGCCGGTTCACAGGCATCAGAAATAGCATTGGCAATGGCATCCATGGTTTTATAGATATTATCTACATCCATTCCAACAATATCTAATGTTTTATCATCTATTCCGAAAACAATCTTTCCACCTCTGCCATTGGCAAAAGCTACCACTGTTTTCATATATTTTTCGCTTTTCTCTGGTACAGTAACCTTGTACTCTATATTCTTTGATTCGCCGGAAAACAGCGTATCTTCTGCCATATTGCGACCTCCAATTTTAATCTAAAAATTCATGCTTAATTGCCCATCCACCAATCAAAATATTCTTAATAAATGACAACAATACAAAATACATTTGTGAAATTTCGCCATCACTATATTGATATATTCCATTGTGCAATATATGATTTCTAAAAGGAATTCTTTTATCTATTTCATCATTAAATGCATCCGTCCTTGCAAAAACAATGTTGGTTATTGCCAATATATAGCATCTTCCTATATTAGCTCCTGTTAGCTTATCCAATTTTGAATTGATTGCATTCTTTACTTCTTGTTTTATCCCACTCTTTCCAAATGATTCATCCAGGCATTCTTCAATCAGTTTTTCAATATGGGTTATCAATATAACTATTTTTTCTCGTTTTTCAATATTTCGTCTATATATAATTTTTTTTTAAGTAATTGCCAAGTTCAGAATCTAAAGATGAAAAATCCGAATCTAATCCATCTAATACATCTGATAGCTTTTCATAGTCTTCATATAACCATTCTATATCCTCCAAAGCAATATCTTGTTTCGGATTTATTGATTGAACTTTTGAATATAGTTCTTTGTCTTTTATATTGCTAAAATCAAGTTTTCGTAAAGTCGATTGAAGTTGTTCAAATGTCTCTGCTAATTTTGATGAAATATTTATGTCAAATATACTTAAATTTTGCATTTATTTCTCCATCAGCTACTTTTGCTTTGCCATAATGTTCTTAGAATCTGCCAGTATCTCATAGAATTTTCCATCTGATGCCGTCTGAACCTTGCGGTAATTAGCCTTGACACCATCATCCAGATCAAGCTCTATTCTTGCCAATGCCAGATGTCCGATTTTTTCATCATATTCCCGGCACTCTTTAAGCTGTTTCTGTAATTTTTCCTTTCGCTTTGTGGCAAGAGATACTTCCCTGCTGTTCTTGCTGTTATCAATCGTATCCTGCATACGTCCAATCTCCGATTCATATACACGCTGCATACGATACAAATAGTCTACACGAACATTACCGATTGTATCCGCATTGTAACGGTGCAGATATACCAGTGCCTTGAAGCCATTCTGCTTACCACTGTCAAAAAGCCAGTAAATCGGACGCTTGCCGGAACCAGTGACAGAATAGGTATTGCAGTGGTCTTTAAAGAAATCATTCAAGAAATAGTTACGAATAATATCTCTACTTGTATCCCCTTTATTTCCAAGTGCTTTTGCAATAAAGTCAAGATTAGTCTCTAATGACTTTGCTCCAAATACTGTCTTTACCCATGTACAGAAGCGAGACACAATATCATCTTCTAAGTATTCCTCATCTGTGATTGGAATAATATTGTCTTTGTCCGGAATGAATGTCGTGTACCTGCTTTCATCCCATTCACCACCTGCATAGATCAAGCCTTCTTCATTCAAAGAATATCGCCCGAACATACATCCAACTGCATAGGAAATCAGACTCTTTATATCTCTCTGCAAATCTGCTTTGCGGACAGTAACATCCCTGTCTTCAACCTCTGGAAGTACTTCATTCTGCAGTCCATATCCATTTATAAACAGTTCATTTAGATCCTTTTCGTTCGCCTTCAAAATATCAAATCGTTCTTTACACTCTTTTTCCCATTCCAAATATTTATCTGAAATAAGCATTTCTTGCGTTGTGCCTTTAGTCAATGGGTGCTTAGAAAATTCTATGGACGTTTCAAATGAATCCCAATCTATCTTACAACATTCTAAATTCCATGTTGCTTTTTCCTCTAATTGTAAATCATTTGATATAATTATCGGGAAATTTTTTACATCTTTAATCTGTAAATTTATTGAAGGATTGAATACCCAAAAATAATATTTTGCAACATTAGAATTTAGTAATGCCAAAATCTGCACCATATTACTTTTTAAAATTATTGAAGGACCACCCTTATCAAATATGCACCCTTCTGGTAAATATCTGAAGCCTGTACCTCTACTTGTAATTGCTGAATAAGTAATTCCCTTCTTATACCAAAATGCCTCTGCCAATAGATTTGATGTTTTATTTGATGCATAAAATGATCTCGCATTTTCTGACCAATCTACTATATATGATAAATTGCCATAATATTGTCTATAGTCACCACCTTTTGCATAAATTCTCCATCTATCTCCAATTTTAGTTTTTGAAACCTCCCATACCAACTTTAAATATTTTTCATTGTCCCCGGTGATGTTTTGTGAACCCGTTAATTCTCCATAATTTTCAATATAATTGGCATTTTCAAAATTATGTATGAATTGTAGAGTTACATAATACGCGTATGGTACTCCTGGAATTTTTTTAAAATTTTTACATTGGGCAACAAACATATTTTGATTATTATAAAATTCTTTTTCCTTTTCATAGTAATTCTTAAAATCGACTAACCTTAAAAATACTGAAGAATAACTATTGACTATTTTATTGCAGAAAACAAATGCACATGTTTGAACAACATCATTTCCAATTTCTTCAAAAGCCTTAATTCCAAGATGAAGCATATTTATCATTTGTTTATCAACCAATTTACATCTTAAACACTCATAACTACCAATAAACATCCATGCGTGCATGGTTATCATCGCCTGATACCCATTTTTCTTCAGCATCTCCCCACAACGCTCAATAAACACGGCAAATAAATCCGCCTTACTATCCGGATAATGTTTCTTCACAAAGTTATTCACCTTAGCACTCAGATTGCTTGTCCCTGCATACGGTGGATTCGTGGCCACAACCTCATACTTCTGTGCCATAATCGCACCAATCTCTATCAGTTCTTTCAACCTTTCCGCTGTCTCATCCAATCCATAGGTATCAAACGAGATCTGACTGCCTATCTCTGCGCTGTTTACAAATCTACGCAGTAAATCCCAATCATATTCATCTATATTTAGGATAGAACCATACTCTTTCGCATCCATCAATGTGTCCAAAAGCCCCTCTATCTGCTGGATGGCAACATTTTTCTCCATTTCGTCCAGTTCGGCACCGAAATATTTAAGTTGTTCCCGCTTGATTCCGTTGCTCTCCTGTATCGCATAGACATTTGGGCGCACTCCACGGGTGAAAATGCGTCTGTCATACTGTCTTGCTTTCATCATTACTGCAAAATAACTGAGTTGTGCCGCACGATCATCAATATCCAGTCCATAAATATTATGTTCTACAATGCTCTGTGCTGCTTCTCTTGCTGACCAGCCGGCATTTTCATAAATCTGCATGAATACATCAAAAGCATACACAAGGATATGACCACTTCCCATACACGGATCAATCAGTTTTATATCTTCCGGTTTTAATTTTGCATATTCTTCACGAATTTCGGCAAGCTCCGCCTGTACTTCCGGCTCCTGCTCTGCTTCTTCCAGATAATATTTCCACTTTGCCAGCAGATCTGCATCCGGGTGACCTTCCACCCACAATCTTCCTAGACTGTTCTCCACCATATATCGTACAATCCAGTCCGGTGTGAAAAGCTGTGTTACTGCCGGGACTTCTTCCTTTGTAATCTTCCCTTTCTTTGCAAAGGCATCATTTTTCGGCTCTGTATTGTAATACTGATACATCCAACCGATAATCTCTACCTGTCCACCTGCACTGACATTGAAATCTTCCTCCGGAATATCATGTACCAGATGATACACAACTCCATC
>DJEP01000104.1:4099-20899 GCA_002431915.1 Lachnospiraceae bacterium UBA5895
GGAAGAATCTCGTTTAGGGCATTGCACTGCTTGATAAAAAGCATCTTAAAAGCTTCATCCAGCTTATTTTCTCTCTTGAGTGTGATAATCTTTTCTTCCTCTGCACTTGTGAAATCCAGTTCTGCATCAAATGGATTGGTAACAATATCTGGTTCCGTTTTGCCACTCTCTGAGGATAATACTCTCATATGAGAAGGCAGATAATCATTTACTTCCATGAAACGTACTGCAATCAGACGGTTGAACCAGGTATAGGCAACTTCCTCAATAATATATTTGTATGCCACTGAATAATCAGAATCCTTTTCCTTTGCACGGATTACATCCACCAATGCACGGCGCTGTCTGATTTCTTCTCCGTTAATCGCATAAGGTTCTGCCGTTCCTATATCATAGAACTCTGTTGTTCCATTTGACTGTGGCAGTGCATCTGCAATGCCATTTTCTGTAACGCCCATCAGTCCTGCACGATATTTTATATCTGCTATGAGTCTGTTTCTTGCCCATATGGCAAAATTCCTAATTGCTGTTTTATTCATTTTTCCCTTCCTGCTGACCTTGACAATTTTTTCTGTTATCATTCTCAACTATGCACAAACCTGTCCTTCTTTGAAGCACTCATAAATATAATCTCTGGATTGATAATAAAAGTCAGTATTGTAATTCGATATTGCATCATTAATCCAAGAAGCATAAACCTCTTTGATACAGTCTATCACCCCTTTACCAGAGTTTTTCTTCAAATCCTCAATTAAACGTTCATACACTTCGCCAATCGTCCAATAATCCGGGACTTCATATCTGCAACTTTTTACATTATCATAATCATCCATCGGTATCTGACAGCGTGATATAAAATCATCTGCAACTTTCTCTATTGGTTCGCAGTGAAAAACATCTGCATAATCATAGAGCCGCTTTATCACATCCTCCCCAAGAAGTTCTACTATCCTGTCTCGGCGCTGCTTCTGCTGCCTGCCAATAAATTCAATTAAGCTGCATAAGAAAAATAAGGAATTATCATTCATGATCCGTCACCTCAATTCCTTTCAAAAAAGCTAATGTAGTCAAAGCTCTTGCCGTATGAAAGCTTATCTGATGCGTTGGCTTTTTGAACTTTGCTAAATTCCAAAATGCTTCTCTGCTGATTCTTCCATCTACAAAATTCTGTACATAGTTAAAAATTGTATCATCTGCCATAGGTCCTTCCACAATATCGTAATTATGAGATTTTCCAAGTCTACATGCTGCTATAAAGTCAAGCCACTCTTCCGTCATTTCAGGGAATTTTTTAATATTAAGCGATTCATCCGGTGTATATACATATTCATTCAGATATCCTACACCAGTATACCTTGTTGCCCATCTTTTTGCCTGTTCCGGAAGCAATGTACAATAAAAGCCAAAATAAAAGTCTTTGTTAAATTTTGCTATTCTTATCTCGGGTTCTGTCACTACCTGACTGCTTCCATGATATAAAACAATTGTTTCCATGAAACGCCTCCTGCCTATAACAATTTAAAATTCAATATTAACTATGGTATCCGTATCAAGTTCGCTGACCAGTTCCAATCTCAGTTCATTCAGATATTTGTCTACATCCTCTGTAGTCTCCAATCTCCATGATGCTGTCTTTGTCATGCTCTTGATAGATATGTTCTTAGTCTTTTTGACTTTTTCTACTTTTTTCTGTACTTCCGCTTCAATCTGTGCCTGATCCACATCGCCAACAGCCTTTGCCTGCTCTTCCAGTCTCTTACGGACTTCTTCAGCTCTTTTTAATGCGATATTCCGATCCATCTGGGTAATTTCATTTAACAGACGCATCTTCAATGCTTCTGCTCTATCCGCATAACTTCTAAGAACTGATACATTCGTACAGCCTTTCGCCGCATCAATGATTTCATCAAACATTGTTGAATATTTGCTTCGTTTGGTTTCTGCATACTCTTTCGTATTCAGTACATCAAATACTCGTTTCTGAGAATCATAGACCGAGTTAAGCACCGGCCTTAGCTGTTCGTCCAATATGTCAGAATATACATCACCGAACTTTTTCAGAAGTTCCGGCAGTTTCGGAATATCACTGTATGGTGACTGTTTTTTCACAATCGTACTAATTTCAGCAACAATATTTTCCAGATTCTCATCTACAATGTAAGTCTTACTATCATCATATTTACTCAGATATAATACGGATTTATCAAAGATTGTTTTCTGCTCACTATTAAAAAATGCTTTTACAGGTTCATAATCCTCTGCAAAATCAAGCAGATCATCCTGTTTCTTTGCAACCGTCTGGAAGAATTCCGCTGGTGTCTGTATCTGTACCAGACCAAAAAGGAGTTTTCTTCCGTACTCTACGATATGTTTTCCCGGATATCTTGTATTTTCATAGCGTACTTCCAATTCTCCCAGCGTAGATGTCAGCTTGTTTGCATATCCTATAAAGCTGTTCATCATCATGTCTTCATCATCGGAACTTCCGGTTGCACCGAATAATTCCTTCATGACCTCTTTTGTAATCTTCTTTTCTTTCTCTGACACGCGAGCCTTCTGCTCAATCATAAGCTTATCAACAAAACTTTTTTTCGTAATGTAATTGACAAGCTCCTCTACATCCTTGTTGTGTGTTGAAACCGAAGAACCATTCACATAAAATGCCAGATCGCCGCGACGGAACAGTTTTGCCACAAGCCAATGCACATCATCTTCTACAAAGCCATAAGGTGCTTTCATAAATCTGTCCTTAATACTCTTCATAGAAGTTTTCATGTGCATACGGGTGTTGTCCGCAACATAGCTTAATACATCATCCAATGCATGAACATTTGGCTCTGTACCGCCTTCAAGATTAAGTGAAATCTGGTTTGAGGTCTTGAACATCTTGCGAATATCATCCTCGCCGTATGCTGCATCAATATAAGACAGCTTATGATATACAGTCGATACCAATCTGCCAAGTGCTTCATTGATACGAGTAGATACTTCCTTTGCATTGATTTGTGCCTTATCACCGTTCACATAAATATCTGCATCTTTCAGACTTTCTGATAAATATAATCTGGCATTGGCATTTCGTTCACGCATTTCCAGACGCTTACCCTCTTTGATTGTCTCATACTGTGGCAATGCAGAAGATGTGTTTAAGCGCAGGAATTTCTCTATCTTCAAGTATCTCTGTATTTCATCCATAAATGCTCTGTCATCCGGCAGAACAACAAGAACCTCTCTGCCCTGTCCGGACACCATGCGAAGTGTGGTATCATCAGTTCCCATATCCGCCGCAGGTGTTAAGATATGTACTCCAACATCATAATTCTGATTTGCCTTGTATGGTCTGTCATCTACAATGGAATTAAAGCCAAACGCATATCTGCCATTAAATGCCGGATAACGGTACTTCTTATCTGTGAAAATATCTTCAAAAATCATTTCTGATGCTTTATTGATGACTTCTGCCATTTCCACATTCTGGCTTTCGATCTCACGGTTAATTTCCTGCTCTTCATCGGTCAGGAATACATAAATTTCGCCATTTCTCTGCACAAGCATCTGACGCTGCAATACTTTTAAAGCATCTTCTACCTTTGCTTTCAGTTCGATACGATCATCCTCAATATCAGAAATCATAAGGCTTGTAATGTTATCAATATTAGCTTCTACATCATTGACATATTTAATCATGAATAATGTCTTTAATACATTGATTGCAAATACATCTTTTGTCTTATGATCCGGATTGATAAAGCTGTTATCGTATGCCTTGATAATGACTCCTCTGTGGCTGTGATCAAGGAAGTTTTCCAGTGCATCATAAAATGCATGAAACGGAATCAGCGTTCCTTCTTCATGCTCCTTATAATCCATTGCA
This sequence comes from Lachnospiraceae bacterium UBA5895, assembly GCA_002431915.1. Taxonomy (GTDB): domain Bacteria; phylum Bacillota; class Clostridia; order Lachnospirales; family Lachnospiraceae; genus Acetatifactor. Next base: position 7,974 of record DJEP01000104.1, read on the forward strand.
GACTCCTTGAACATTGCAAGCATGGAACGTTCACCTTCTGACAAATGCTTACCGGAAGCTCCGTGAGTACGAATAGATGTCAGCACGCTTGCAAGAAGATTAAACTGGTATGGTACAAACGGATATACCAATGCGAAATCATCTTCATCGGCATACAATTTCTTCTCTACACCATCATTAAATACGATTTTGTTTTTGATCGTGGTAGCTTTCTGCCCATAGAGCAGACGAAGCATCTGTGCGGCTGTATCCTTTTTGTCCAGGATACGTTTTTTGATAACCTCGTCAACATTGGCAGACGAAAGAGAAATTCTCGTATCGAATCGTCCCTGAATCTTAGAAAAGTCATTGCCCTTTACCTTGGTAATAGAATCAATATCCTGCTGGCTTGTGACAATTACCCATGCTTTACCATTACACTCTTTTCCAAGCTCCTCACGAACGGTCTGAAGGTTCAGCATAAGGCTGGAATCGTCCCCAATATACTGTCCGACTTCATCCACCAGAAAAGCTACATGATGATTATTACCCTTACGGTCAATATATGCTTTTACACGCTTTGCAAAATCCTCAATGCTGATTTTATATGGCTCTGCGGCTTTTTCGCACCAGTTTCTCGCAGCGGCTTCGCTCATGAAATCCATATCTACCAGAGTATCTACAATATCATCCTGAATGAAATCAAAGTCCTGTCTGGAATCTGTCCATGCATCTCCATAGTTTTCTTCAAACTTCTGCTTGAATTCCTCATATTTGCCTTCTTCGTTTAATCTTCGCTCCAAATCAGCAAGAAATGGCATTGCACCACAATATCCCTGCATCTCATTGAAGACCTTTAAGAACACATTCACGATTGCGTCTTTATTCTGTTTGCTGCCCCCATCACTCTTAGAATCAATGTTGAAAAGTACAACATCCGTTGGTGTGTTAGCTGCAAGCTGCATATCCGCAAGCACCATAGGATCTGCTATTTTGTTATCATCAGTAAAATAGTCGATTGCTTTCTTTCCAGCAATCTCCTTATTTTCCAAAAGATAAGACAGGATTTTTAAGAAATGAGATTTACCACTTCCAAAGAAACCGGAAATCCATACTCCGGTCTTTGATGTGTTTCCAATAATTCCGGTCTTATATGCAGCAAAAAAATCTGCAAAATGTTTCTGCAACTCTCTTGTTACAACATATTCTTCCAACTCCTGCCTGACATTGGCAGTTTCATCCTGCCCTACGATAATTACGCCCTGCAAATCACGGTCTATCGGTTTTGCAAACATCTCTCTTATCTGCATATCAATTACTTATCCTTTCCAAATGTCTTGAAAAACACTGCTTTTGTGTTTTTCTGCGTGAAGTATTATGCTTCACGCTTTTATCGTACCAGACGAAATGCCCGGTAATAATTATCTTCATGGACTTCGTTAAATATAATGAGCTCCTGTTCCGTATAGGTTCCAGGATAAAACAGCACCATCGGCACCTTGGCAAAATGCTGTGGCATATTGTAAAGAATTTTATTAAATACCTCTGGTGATTGCAGTAATGGATAACATTTTCCTACTCCCGTAAGAAATACTACTGAATTATCCGGTGTATGCTCTGCAATATACTCCACAATCCTGTTATCCTTATCTGTGATTTTAAGAGAACGCTGAATCGCGGATGCAACCTTTACAATTCCCCGCTTCTCCTCCATCTGATAACATTTCTCCATGAAATTCTTATCCTGCAGATGCGCAATGAGCAGATCATACAAATCATATACCACCAGCTCAAACCCATCTGTTCCTTTGGAATTCTTATTTTTCAAATATTCTATTCTGTCACGGACAATCAACTCATACTCCGGAGCATAATCAAATACCCAGTAATTGACTTCATTCGCTTTCCCTGTGGTGTCACGGAATTTTGGCTCCCTTATTTTTACTTCCATCTTGTCCAATCTTTCTTCTATGTCAGCCATTATCGTACCCCCGTAAGTGCTTTTGCTATTGGTTCCATTCCATTATCAAAAAGCCAGTGCTCCATAACCGGATCAAGAATAGGCTTTAAGATTGTCCGAGGCGTACCTTTATCTGTCATGCCCGCTTCAAAAAGCATGGTCTTATATGTTTTTCCCAGTCGTTTCAAAGTTGGATCTGTCCACTTTGCGACTTTTTCATCCTGCAACTGCTTATTCCTAAAAAATATATTGATGTCACTGTCAGAAAACTCATTACTGCCAATAATCATTTTTTCCCTTACCACTTCATATACAAAGTCAAAGAAAAGCGTATCCTGTGCCATTGCTCCAACTAAGGCAAATAACTTCTGTGTTGCAAGATCACTATCCATAAAAATCGAATAAAATGATGCATCCAATGCTTTGATTCTTGCTGATACGGTACTGAATATCTGGCTTGCTCGAAGTGTTGTCGGAGCACCAAATATATTTTCCCTTTGGTTTTTTCCCTTAATCTCATCAAGCGTCATTCCCTCTGACAAGAGCTTAACTACTGCCTTAAATTCCATAAACCAAAACGAAAACTTAACGGCACCTGCGCTATATTCCCGTCTATTCATTTTATCGCACCTTTCCCAAATTATTGTTCGTTCTCTGCTGGAATTATATCCAAGATATCATCTATCGTACAATTAAGCGCCCGGCAGATTCTGACCAGAACATCCAATGAAACATTCTCGTCCTTTGCCATTTTTGCCATGGTACTGGTAGCAATACCAGCCTGCTCACAAATGTCTTTTTTCTTCATTTTACGGTCAATCAACATCTTAAAAAATTTGTTATATGATACATCCATACATTTCTCCTTTGCAGATTCTGCGAAAGTACAAAATCAAAATTGACATAAAAACACAAAAAAAGTATATCATAAATGGATTTTCATTTCTACGAGAACTCGTAATTTTTTTTGAGAATATAGTTATATTTATCCCCTTCTCCGGGAGCTGTTCCCTTTAATGCAGCTTCTGGTGTGCATGCAAAAATAAGCAGCAAATCATTTCTGACTTGCTGCTTTTCACTATTTTACAGGACTCTCCAGCACCACGGCGTGGGAGATTCCCGGCACGCTTTTGCCTTCATTGAAGCTGGTCTTTGAAAGCAGGGCTCCGGTGGGGAGGAATAGGACTTTCTTCCACTCGCCGGATTCGAGTTTCGGCAGGACGTAGGCAGCCAGGGTCACGGCGCTGCATCCGCAGCCGCTGCCGCCGGCATGGGTGTCCTGCGAACCCGCGTCGAAGATCTCGATGCCGCAGTCCATGTGTCTGCCGGAGATGTCGATGCCCCGCTCCCGCAGCAGATCGATCAGCACCGTCTGTCCCACGCTTCCCAGATCTCCCGTGATGATCCGGTTGTACTCTTCCGGTGTCACATGGAAATCCTCCAAATGGCGTGCAATGGTGTCCGCGGCGGCAGGTGCCATGCATGCTCCCATATTCATGGAATCTTTTAATCCATAGTCCACGATCCGCCCCGGTGTCATGCCCGTGATGTAGGCTTTGCATTTCTGATTTAATCCCAGTGCAAAAGCCCCGCTTCCCGTCACAGTCCAACTGGCAGACAGCGGTCTCTGATTGCCATAGTCCAACGGGAAACGGAACTCCTTCTCTGCGCTGGCGAAATGGCTGGAAGTAACGCAGACCACATGATCCGCATAGCCTCCAGCCACAGTCATGGCACCCAAAGTCAAGGATTCCCCGCAGGTGGAGCAGGCACCGTAGACGCCGAACAGCGGAATGTTATAGGCTGAGATTCCAAAAGAAGTGGCGATGCACTGCCCCAGCAGATCTCCTGCGAAGAGATACGAGACATCCTCCGCTTTCCATCCCGCCTTTTCCATTGCCATATAGACGGCGTCTTTCTGCAGGTTACTCTCCGCCTCCTCCCAGGTCTTACAGCCAAAGAGATCATCCTCTCCCACCATGTCGAACAGGGCTCCCAACGGTCCTTCGCCCTCTTTTTTCCCTACGATACTGGCACCGGCGATCACGCACACAGGCTGTGCCAGACGGATACTGCTTCTTCCCACTCTCTGATTCATAATTTCTCCTTCCATGCGCTAACACTGCATTCTTTTTTCTCAGTGTTCCCGCATTTGGGGAAATTTATGATTCTAACAGTTCAGCCATGAACATATTGTGAAACACAAATCATGCTCGCATGATTTTGTGAGCAAATATGTTCATGTGCTGAGCGCCGGTTCATGAGCAAAGACCGACACGGAGTGACGGAAAAGCGCGCTAGCGCGGCTTTGCGAATGGTGCGGACTGAACTGTGATTATAAAAAGATTTCCTCCAGCGCCCCGATCACCTTCCGCAGCACTTCATCTTCCATATCGGAATAATGAATGACCAGGATCCCCCGGTATTTCTGCGCATCCGCAAAACAGTACTCCGACAGGCAGTTCACCAGGATTCCATGCTGTCTTGCCTCCCACTTGATCTCCACATCGCTTAAATCCGTCCTCACATGCAGTAAAAAATGTGTCCCGGCGTCATCCTGATAGATCTGGCTGATCTGACTTAAAGGCGACTCCCGAAACATTCGGCAGATCTTCTCCCTCTGTCCTCTGTAGTCGTTGATCAGTCTCCGGATATGCCGCTCAAAATACCCTTTTTCCAGAAACGCTGCCATGGCATACTGTTCAAAACCGGAAACCGTACAGGAATAAAAATTCATGGTAGAAATATAGCGTTCCATCAGCTTCTCCGGCAGCACCATATAGCCGATGCGCAGGGACGGTACCATGGTCTTGGAAAAAGTGTTGATGTAAATAACTCTGTGGTTGCGGTCCATGGACTGCATGGAAGGGATCGGTTTCCCCACCATCCGGAACTCACAGTCGAAATCGTCCTCCACGATATAGCGCTCCGGCTCCTCCGCCGCCCAGCGTAACAGCTCCTGCCGCCTGCCCACCGGCATGACCAGACCTATGGGAAAATGGTGTTCCGGCGACACATGAGCCACGGTAATGCCTTTCTGATCCAGCTGTTCCACCTTCATTCCCCGTCCGTCGATATCAACATAATCCCAGGCCACACCGCCCACCTCATACAATTTCGTGATCTTGCGGTAACCCGGATTCTCCACACCGAATTTTGCGTTTTTACCAAGGAGCTGCAACAGACGGCTGTAGAGATATTCCGTTCCCGCCCCCACGATAATATGATCCGGCGATACCTGCATGCCGCGGTAACGGTACAGATGCTCTGCAATAGCCACTCTTAATTTTTCCACCCCATTAAAAGGAACCGTCTTAAGCAGCGACGTATCGTAATCCGTCAGGGTCTGGCGCATGATCTTCGCCCAGGTGGCAAAGGGAAACTTATCATATTGAATATTATTTGCCGTCAGATCCGCCAGATATTCCTCCTCCCGGAAACGTGTCACAAAAGAAGCATACGCAGGCGCGGCCGTGCTCTTCACTTCCAGACGATTGACAAAATACCCCCGCTTCTCCTCCGATCGGATATAGCCTTCCAGCAGCAGCTGTTCATAGGTATTTTCCACAGTCTTGACACTGACCTGCAGGTGCTCTGCAAACGCCCGCTTTGAGGGCAGCTTCTCTCCCGCCGCCAGGCGGCCGCTCAAAATATCCGCTTTCATTGCTTCATATAAGTATTCATACATGGTTTTTCTGCCACGGGCAGTCAGATCATATGTCAGCATCTGGTATCCTTATTTTTTCTTATTTTGGTTATTTAAAAGATGTCAGTTTTTATTATAATGAACTCATCAGTAAAACACAAGACCGAAAACAAGGGAGGATAAATCCTCTCCTCGCCAAGAGGGCAGCTCCTCAGGAGGAGCAGGATTTTCCTTCGGAAAACAAGGAGGATTAACATGGGCGTATATGCAATCACCGGCGCATCCAGCGGAATCGGCGCCAAGACAAAAGAACTGTTACTTCAAAAAGGACACGAAGTCATCAACATCGATCTGAAAGACGGCGACATCTGCGTGAATTTGGCTACTCCGGAAGGCAGAACCGCTGCAGTAGCCAAGCTGCACGAGCTGCATCCCGAAGGGCTGGACGGCATGATCTGTAATGCCGGTGTCTCCGGTGCCTGCGGTAATCTGGAACTGATCATTTCCCTGAACTATTTCGGAACTGTAGCCATTGCAAACGGCGTCTATGACCTCCTTAAGAAAAAGCACGGCAGCTGCGTAGTCACCGTATCCAACACCATTTCCCAGGGTGCCGGACGGAAAGACATCGTAGATCTGTTGAACAATATCGGCGATGAGAAGAGAGTCTTGAGCCTGGTATCCTCCATGGATTCCACCAACCTCTCCGTAGGCAACAGCCTCTATGTATCTACCAAGTATGCCCTTGCCAGATGGGTCCGCAGAGTCTCCGCTACCTGGGCTGCTAACGGTGTCCGCATCAATGCAGTAGCTCCCGGCAACGTACATACTGCCATGACCGCTACCATGAGCACCACCGCGAAAATGGCGCTGAATGCCCTCCCCATTCCCACCAAGTACGGTCAGGAATGTCTGATGGCTCCCGAAGAGATCGCTGAAGTTATGGTATTTTTAGCTTCCGATTCCGCCAGAGGTGTCAACGGCAACATCATGTTCGTCGACGGCGGTACCGACGCACTGTTAAATTCTGAAAAGGTATATTAAGGAGGAACACGCTATGAGACCCATTGAAAAATATGTAGAAGCTATGGAAAATAAAGATTTTGCCGGACTTGCAGAGTTGTTCACTCCGGACGGCATTCTGTGTGACTATTGTACTACCTCCGCTTCCCAGCAGGAGTATCATATCTACGGAAAAGAAGCCATTAACATGTTCTTCCGTAATAAGTTCGGCTTCCGCCGCTACTCCATTTTAGATGCCGAGGTCGTAAACGCCGAGCAGGCAGAGTTCATTGCCAACTTCGGCGGTTACAACATCATGGCGATCGCCACGGTCCGCGAGACCGATGAAAACGGTCTGATAAAAAGACTTACCGTAAGACCGAAATAACTTGCCAGTTCCTCAATACTTTTCTCTAATAGGATCGTGCACCGGCAGGTGCACTACGCAAGAGAAGCTGCACCCTCAAGGTACAGCTTCTTTGCATTCTATGTCGATATATCCTGATCATTCCGGAGCGGTACCGGAGATCACGTAATTGGTCACGGCATACAGGATCTCACCATTGTACTCCACCCTGGACCAGCCGGAAGCTTCGCTGTAACCGGTACGGTGCAGGTTCGTTCCGTTCCTCACCTGGGTGCGCACGGTACTCTCTCCTTCGCTGGTGCTGGGCTCTGTCCGCAGATTGATGAGATCCTTGGGTGTAATGTAGTCATCGCAGTCCACGAATACGATGACTCTGCCGTCCTGGGTGCTGACGCGGTTGGAATTCACCGGTGCTGTCGGTGTCGTGTAAGACAGGTCGGTCGTCAGGTATGCAGATACCGCATAGACGGTCTGCCCGTTGTAATTAAGCCTTGACCAGCCGGTGTCATCGTTCCTGCCGGTACGGGTCAGTGTCTCTCCGTTCTTCAGCTGCCCCACTACATTTCCCTCATCGCTGGTAGAAGGCGTGCTGCGGAGATTGCTTACGTCTTTCGCAGTGACAGTCTCACTCACATCCGTAAAAGTCATACTGCCGTCGGATACCGGTGCAGATGCAGGGGTATCAACCACTACCGGTCGATTCTCCGGGGTTGTCGCAGGCGTGGGCTCCGCAGTCGGTTCCGGGGTGGCAGTGGGCGTAGGTTCCGAAGTAGCCACAGCCTCCGGCGTTACCGTAACTTCCGGTTCCACAGCGGTCTCTGTCTCGGTCTCTTCCGTCACGATCACAGCGGGCAGTGTATCCCCGCCCCCGCCGTTACTGTTATTATTGTTATGATGGCTTAACTTCCACAACGGAATACAGATCAGGATCGCCAGGATCACCATACCGATAAATGCCGGAATCATCCATGGTTTGAAACGGATAACAATCTCACCGTCTTCGTCTTCCGGATCATCCGGGAAATCCTCTGCATAATCCTCTTCTTCCGAAAGCTCCTCATAGTCAAATTTTTCATCCGGTTCGGAAATATTATTTTTCGTGCTCTTATCAGCCATGATCTCTGCCTCCTTCTGTATTATGTAGAAATCCTGCAGATAACAATAACGCTCCGGAAATAAAATTCTGAAGCGTTAATTAACTATTTTATTGTCCCTCGTACTTCTCACTCTGCATACGGATCAGTTCCGCATCGTCAAAGTAGTTGATGCGCATGGCGCTCTTGACCTCAGACAGGGTCTGGGCTGCCACCTCGCGAGCCTCGTCGCTGCCCTTCTTCAGGATCTCATAGACTGCGGGAATATCCTTCTCTAATTCTTTTCTGCGGTTACGGATGGGCTCTAATGTCTCCTGCATTACATTATTTAAGAACTTCTTCACCTTCACGTCACCCAGACCGCCTCTGGTGTAGTGAGCCTTCAGTTCATCCAGATTTGCGTAATCCGGCAGGTATCTCTCGAAGTGCTCCGGCTGGCAGAAAGCATCCAGATAAGTGAATACGGTATTGCCCTCTAAATGTCCGGGGTCGCTGACCAGCAGATGCTCGGGATCGGTGTACATGCTCATGATCTTGGTGCGTACATCATCTGCGCTGTCTGCCAGATAGATGCAGTTGCCCAGGGATTTACTCATTTTCGCCTTGCCGTCGATGCCGGGCAGTCGCTGACATGCCTCGTTCTCAGGAAGCAATGCCTTGGGCTCTACCAGTACCGGTGCATATACGGTGTTGAATTTGTGTACGATCTCTCTGGTCTGCTCGATCATGGGCAGCTGATCGCCGCCTACGGGAACGGTAGTCGCCTTGAAAGCGGTAATATCGGAAGCCTGGCTGATAGGGTAGGTAAAGAATCCCACAGGAATGCTGGCTTCGAAGTTACGCATCTGGATCTCGCTCTTAACGGTCGGGTTCCTCTGTAATCTCGCTACGGTTACCAGATCCATATAATAGAAAGTCAGCTCACACAGCTCAGAGATCTGAGACTGGATGAAGATCGTAGCCTTGCTGGGATCCAGTCCGCAGGACATGTAATCCAGTGCCACTTCGATAATATTCTGACGTACCTTCTCGGGATTCTCGATATTGTCCGTCAGCGCCTGTGCGTCTGCGATCATGATAAAAGTCTTCTTATATTCACCGGAATTCTGTAACTCCACACGTCTTCTTAAGGAGCCTACATAATGTCCCACATGTAATCTTCCGGTGGGTCTGTCACCTGTCAAAATAATCTTGTCCATTTCGTCCTCTCAATCCGCCGTTCAAACGGCTATACATCATTGCTACTATCATACCATTTTTTTGCCCGGAAGCAAATGATTTTTCTATGCAAAATTCACATGCAAAATTCAGATAAAAAAATAAAGGTCGCTACAGACATAAAGACTGCTACGACCTTTTATTTTTTAATACTACTGGATCACCAGATTAGAGTAGCCCATCAGGCTCTCATCAACGGCATGTGCGGCTTCTCTGCCTTCGCGGATCGCCCACACCACCAAAGACTGTCCTCTGTGCATATCGCCGGTGACAAATACATTTTCCACACTGGTCTGGTATTTGCCGGGGACAGTTTTTACATTGGTGCGTTCATTTAATTCCACCCCGAAAGCATCGGCAATATATTTCTGGGTTCCTAAGAATCCTGCGGCAATCAGCACGATCTCCGCATCCAGGATCTGCTCGCTTCCGGCGATCTCCTGCATCTTCATGCGTCCGGTAGCCGGATCCTTTTCCCAGGACAGCTTCACGATCTTCACGGCTTTCAGATTGCCGTTCTTATCCTTGATAAATTCCTTCACCGTAGACTCATAGATTCTCGGATCATGTCCGTAGACCGCAATGGCTTCTTCCTGACCGTAATCGGTCTTGCATACCTTCGGCCATTCGGGCCAGGGATTGTTCTCCGCTCTCTTGTCCGGAGCCTTTGGCATCATCTCAATCTGGGTCACGGACTTGGCACCGTGACGTATGGAGGTTCCCACGCAGTCATTGCCGGTATCACCGCCGCCGATGATGACTACGTTCTTGCCCTTGGTCTCCACGTATTTTTTATCCTCAAAATTCGAATCCAGCAGACTCTTGGTATTGGCTTTCAGGAAATCCACCGCAAAATAGATTCCCTTGGCATCTCTGCCGGGCGCATTGATGTCTCTGGGGTTGGAAGCACCGCATGCCAGTACCACACGGTCAAAATCATGCAGCAGCTTAGATGCTTTGATGTCCTTGCCGATGTCGGTTCCCGTGATGAAGGTGACACCCTCTTCTTTCATAATATTGATCTTGCGGTCAATGATCTGCTTCTCCAGCTTCATGTTGGGAATGCCGTACATCAAAAGACCCCCTACTCGGTCGGAGCGCTCAAACACCGTTACCTGATGTCCTCTCTGGTTCAACAGATCCGCTGCTGCCAGTCCGGAAGGACCGCTGCCGATGACAGCCACTTTTTTCCCGGTGCGTACCACGGGAGGTTTTGCTGCCGCATAACCCTCGCTGTAGGCATTTTCAATGATCGCATACTCATTCTCCTTGGTGGAAACCGGATCCCCGTTCAGTCCACAGGTGCATGCCGCTTCACACAGAGCAGGACATACTCTGGAAGTAAATTCGGGGAAGTTATTAGTTTTCTTCAGACGGTTGTAAGCCTGCTGCCAGTTGCCGGTATATACCAGGTCGTTCCACTCCGGCACCAGATTATGCAGGGGACATCCGCTGGTCATGCCGCAGATCATCATGCCCGACTGGCAAAAAGGCACGCCGCATTCCATACATCTGGCACCCTGTAAGCGCTGCTTTTCCTTCGGCAGATGCTCATGGAATTCGTTAAAATGCTGTATTCTCTTCTTAGGATCCTCAGCCACGCTGACTTCCCTTTTATATTCCATAAATCCCGTTGGTTTTCCCATGACTTACCTCCATTTATTTTCTGGTGTTGGCATAGAATGCTTCGATCTGTGCCTGCTCTGCGCTCAGTCCCTTTTCCTCCATCTGTACGATGGTCTTCAAGACTCTCTCATAGTCATGAGGGATGATCTTCTTGAACTTCGGCAGATACTCTCCAAAGTTGTCCAGCACTTCCTTACCCTTGGCGGAATTGGTCAGTGCCACATGCTCCTGGATTATGGATTTCAGCTCCAGCACATCGTATTTGGATGTGATCTCGCTGGAGGATACCATTTCCTTATTCAGGCGCTTGTACAGATCGTTGCCTTCATCCAGTACATAAGCGATACCGCCGCTCATACCGGCTGCGAAGTTTTTACCGGTCATGCCGAGGACTACCACCCGGCCGCCGGTCATGTACTCACAACCGTGATCGCCCACGCCCTCGATGACTGCAATTGCACCGGAGTTACGCACGCAGAAACGTTCGCCTGCCACACCGTTGATGAATGCCTTGCCGGAAGTTGCACCGTACAGTGCCACGTTACCGATGATGATATTTTCCTCTGCCTTGAACTTGCTGCCCTGGGGAGGATATACCACCAGTTTACCGCCGGATAAGCCCTTGCCGAAGTAGTCATTGCTGTCGCCTACCAGCTCCAGGGTCAGGCCCTTGGGAATAAAGGCTCCGAAGGACTGTCCGCCGGCACCCTTACACAGTACATGGTAGGTATCCTCTTCCACGTCGTCTCCCAGCTTTCTGGTGATCTCACTTCCGAGGATCGTACCGAAGGCACGGTTGGTGTTGCTGACATCCACTTCGATACTGCGCTTCTGCCTTGCATCAATGGCTTTGCCCAGCTGCTTTAACAGCACCTTCTCATCCAGTGTCTTCTCTAACTGGAAGTCATAGACCTGCTTGGGATCGAAGGTCACCTTCTGCCTGCTGCCCTCGTAAGGGTTGCTCAGGATCTGGGTCAAATCCACTTCCGCCTGACACTCGGTCAGATGCTCTTTTCTCTTTAACAGATCGGTTCTGCCTACCAGTTCATCTACGGTGCGTACGCCCAGCGCTGCCATGTATTCTCGCAGCTCCTGTGCGATAAATTTCATAAAGTTTTCCACATATTCCGGCTTACCGCGGAAGTTTTTCCGCAGCTCCGGATTCTGGGTAGCCACACCTACCGGGCAGGTGTCCAGATTACATACTCTCATCATGACGCATCCCATGGTCACAAGGGGTGCGGTAGCAAAACCGAATTCCTCAGCACCCAGGATAGCTGCGATAGCTACATCTCTGCCGCTCATCAGCTTACCGTCGGTCTCGATGCGAACTTTGTTACGCAGTCCGTTCATGATCAGGGTCTGATGGGTCTCTGCCAGTCCCAGCTCCCAGGGCAGTCCGGCATTGTGAATGGAATTTTTCGGTGCCGCACCGGTACCGCCGTCATAACCGGATACCAGGATAACCTGTGCTCCCGCTTTGGCTACACCGGCTGCCACGGTTCCCACGCCGGCTTCGGATACCAGTTTTACGGAAATCCGTGCCTGGGTGTTGGCATTTTTCAGATCATAAATCAGCTGCGCCAGATCCTCGATGGAGTAAATATCGTGATGAGGGGGCGGAGAAATCAGGGACACACCGGGCGTGGAGTGTCTTGTCTTGGCGATCCAGGGATACACCTTTCCTCCGGGCAGATGACCGCCCTCGCCGGGTTTCGCTCCCTGTGCCATCTTGATCTGAATCTCCTGTGCACTGACAAGATAACGGCTGGTAACACCGAAACGTCCGCTGGCTACCTGCTTGATGGCGGAGCAACGGTTCAGTCCGTCCGGACCTACCGTCAGACGTTCCAGATCCTCACCACCCTCACCGGAGTTGCTCTTGCCGTGCAGATGGTTCATTGCGATGGCCATGGTCTCATGGGCTTCCTTGGAAATGGAGCCGTAGGACATAGCACCGGTCTTGAATCTGGTCACAATAGATTCTACCGGCTCTACTTCTTCAATGGGTACGCCCTTTTTCGGATAATTGAA
>DJEP01000106.1:0-614 GCA_002431915.1 Lachnospiraceae bacterium UBA5895
GTCTAAATATGTCGCTTTCTGATCACCGTATTGAAAAAACATGAGAATCAAGCCCCTTTACTGTCTGCATTATATCATGCTTTCATCCAGGATGCTTTACAAAAATGGAAATTCAATTTCTGTTCTCCGAAGGGCTTGGGACTATCCCAAAATACAAAAACAGGGCGTTTCGGCAGTCAGCCGGAACGCTCTGTTTTTCCGGTGTGGGTACTCACCGGATTTGCTTGCTATTCTGCAAGAAAATACCGGTCAACCCACGACGTTTTTCGCAAGTGTAGATACACTTGCTGTGCTTGCTCTTCCTCTCACAATCGCATTGGTTCGAACGTTTGTTCTTGATATAATTGGACTGAGAGCTTGAAAAAGCCTTGGAATGCAGCTAATTTTCATTGGCAAATGGCGGCATCGCCGCCTTGATTACCTTTCTACACAGCAGAGCACCGCTGTCAAGGACGCACAGCGAGGCGAAGCCGATTCCTTGACAGCGGTGCTCTGCTGTGCTACGCGCCATCCCGAAATTACGGAGGACATACGAATATGGAAACAGACAAAATTCTCAAAGAGAACCACCCAGAAGCAAAGAAGAGATTACGTCTGCCGGATCAGTTGGAGCT
>DJEP01000106.1:808-5669 GCA_002431915.1 Lachnospiraceae bacterium UBA5895
CCGTGCTGTGGTATAATCATTGTGGATTTCTGATTGTATCACGCACTGCATTTCGGGAGGTTAAATAAGAAAATGCAGGAAAATTATATCGTTGGTATTTACGCACGTCTGAGCCGGGACGATGAGCGTTCCGGGGAATCCGTGTCCATCGAAAATCAAAAGGAAATGCCTCGGCTGCCGCTTCATCGCTCTGAATGCTGGCATTGACACGCTCCGCAAGAACAACGAGATGCTGGTCATTCTGAAAAATGTGATGAATGACCTCTATGCGCGAGACACCAGCAGTAAGATCAAGGCGGTGAAGCTGTCCACCTTCAAGAGCGGCAAGTATGTCGGTTGCTATGCGCCCCTCGGCTATAGGAAAAGCGAAGCAGACAAGCACGTTCTTGAGATTGACCCCGTAACCGCTCCCGTGGTGCGGCACATCTTTGACCTGCGCTTGCAGGGATACGGCTTCCGAAAGATCGCCTTGCAGCTTAACGCAGAAAAACTCCCTGCGCCAAGGAGCTTCTATTACATGGCAGAGGGACGGGAAAATCTGCGGAGCGAAACGCCGTACTGGAACGATGTGACCGTGAAAACCATTCTCCGCAACGAGGTTTACATCGGTCACATGGTGCAGAATAAGAACGGCACGGTGTCCTACAAAAACCACAAGCAGGTCAGCAAACCGGAATCCGAGTGGATCAAAGTCGAGAACACCCACGAGCCGCTGATCTCACAGGAAACGTGGGACGCCGTGCAGCGGATGGACAACCACCCCGCCAGAGGGCGCAGCGGCAAGAGCGGTACGATTGCCCTGTTCGGCGGTCTGCTTCGGTGTATGGACTGCGGCGCGTCCATGCGGTATATGCGGGACTATCGCAAGAAGGTTTCGGAGAAGGAGCCAGAGTATAAAGCCTATGTCTGCAACCGCTACGCATCAGGCGGCAAAAATGCCTGTTCGTCTCACTACATCAACCAGAAGGTGCTGACGCAGATCGTCATGACGGACATTCGCTGCAAGGCGATGTGGGCGCAGAACAGCCGCGAAACGCTGAGAGGGCAGCTTTTAGCGAGGGAACAAATCGTCAGCGTGGAGCGCACCCGAACGCTGCAAGCAGAGCTGAACGCCATCGGCAAGCGGCTTCCGGAGCTGGATAAGCTGATTCAGTCCGCTTATGAGGATAAGGTTTTGGGACGCATCCCGGAGAGCGTGTGCGTGAATCTTCTCAACCAGTACGAAGCCGAGCGCAGGGAAAAACAGGAGCGTCATAAGGAATTGACCGGGCAGCTTGCCGCCAGCCGGGAAACGGAATCCTCCGTGGACGCATGGCTGGATATGATGCAGGATTACGCTCAGCTTGAAGAATTAGACCGCCCTACGCTGGTGCGGCTGATTCAGAAAATCGAGATCAGCGAACGCTATACCGTGGGCGATCACGAGGAACGTGACATTCATATTTACTACAATTTCGTCGGATATATCGAGGTATAAGACGTCATTCTTTATTCGAGGTTGACTAATAATATATAAGCTAACTACAAACACTTTCCCTCTAAAAGGACCCGGATGCTTTTGCCCCGGGTCCCTTGTCGTATTCACGTATACTATTCTTGTACCGGCTCCCAGTTCTCATCCACCAAAGTCGCGGTCACTGTAATCCCCTCCGAAGCATTTTCCACGCGGATCACCAGATAGAACATCTCTTCCTCTTCATCCGTCATGTACACCGAAGGATCCTCGATCTTAAATACGGAAAAACCTTCCTCACTGTCCGTCTCCGTGAGACCTTCCAACACGTCATCCGGATATACAATATCCTGCTGTATGGCTTCCAGGTATTCCGATGACCTGCCAAGGCTCTGCCAGATTGCCAGGGTCTCTTTTCCATCCTCGGAATGGATCATGAATACCAGACTGAAAGCCAGGATGATTCCGTAGATGCCCAGGGCTGCTGCCAGTATTTTGGCATAGGGATTCTCCGGCTGTCCCAGATTTGTATAGGAAGTGATAACCCAGCCAAAATTCCGGTAATCCACAGTAATGTTACAGTAATCACACACGCCACCACTCAGGATATCCACACTGCCGCCGCAGTTCGGGCACTTATATTCCCTGAGTGCCTTGCTGTGCTGCGTTACGATCTGCTGTCTGCCTTCCAGTTCCAACTGCAGATTCTCATAACGGTTCTTAATCTTTTTCCCCGTGTCCAGCATCAGACGCATCATCACTTCCACACGGACCCGGTAAGAATCTCCCATGGCTTCCGCTTCCAGGAAACGCGCACTGCAGACGCAGCAGTCCACCACATTCCGGTATCTTTCTACCATACCGTTCAGATCACAGGTGACAAAAAACGCACCTGCTCTGCCGTATCTGCCATGTGAATCATGCGCAGCTGGTATTCTAAGTTCTGTAAGAAATTACCGGTGGAAAATTCCGGAATTACCGCCTTGACCTTCGATTCGTCCTGAATCTTCGGCTTTCTGTGTACCTCCATTACAGCAGTCATTACCACAAATATGGTCGCCATGAAAAACAGTGACCGGAAAAATACCGGTGCAAATCCGATGCCCAGCATCATGGCTGCTGCCGCTTTGACCGCGTTATATCCGTTTCTTCCCAGAGCCAGCAGTAAAAACATGATACCACCCGCACAGATGGCAAGCAGTGCCAGCGCCACAGCAACGATTCCCACCGTCACTCCCGCTTTGATAAAGTTGAAAATACTTTTCTGTTTTGCATCCTCCTCCAGGGAGAATCCGGATACCTTTGTCTCGAAATCACTGACAAGGAATTTGGCACCGCAGGCATCACAGCCGTCGATATAGCTGGATAACCTGCCTTCATGCCCGCAGTTGGGGCAGACTGCCATATCGCCCTGCACATCCGCTTTCAGAAAATTCGCCTCCATAATCTCCGGAGTTTTTAAGAAAGCGATCTTTTTCCCCTTGCGGTAATAGGTACGCCGCATTTTCACCGTTTTCGTGCGGCGGCAAGTGTAATCGCAGCCGTCCTTTTTCGGTCCCTCGTAGTCTGCCAGCGTTGCCGGCTCCTGCATGTCCATATCCACCGTCAGGTTCCGCTGCTGCAGTCTTTTCCTGCTCAGGCGCAGACTCTGCCAGAAAGGCTGCGTGGTCTGTTCCATCAGGTTCTGCTCTGCTTCCGCATTTCCCTGATAGAATGCTTTCAGTTCCCCGTAAAAGTCTTCTGTCCGTCCTTCGATCTCTCTCCGTGCATCATTCAGAAACTCCGTTGCCATTCTGTAATTCTCTCCTCATAAGTTATTCTTCGGTATTGTTCACGGTATTTTTCATGCAGTGTGCCATCTGTTCACGCAGCTGCCTGACGCTGATGGGCTTCGCTATATGCCCGTTCATTCCCACTTCTCTTGCCTCCTGTTTGTCCTCTTCAAAGGCATTTGCTGTGACAGCAACAATGGGAATCTGTGCAAGTGCGCTGTCTGTCAAGCTCCGGATCTGCCTGGTAGCTTCATAATCGTCCATTTTGGGCATCTGAATGTCCATAAGTACCATATCATAATATCCGGGAGTACTGTTACGAACAATCTCTACCGCTGCCTCTCCATCCTCCGCTTCTTCTACCAGAATCCCCTGATTCTCTAATAATTCTCTGGATATCTCGCGGTTCAGCGCATTATCTTCCACGAGAAGAATTCTCTTCCCCGTCGTATCCAGTTCTTTATCCTCTATGATCCGACCGTTTTCATCCGTGATCACCTCCCGGGGCAGATCCCCGGGGCTTCCTACCCGGAACGTCAATACGAAGATAAATTCCGAACCTTTTCCCTGTTCACTCCGGCAGGTGATGGTACCACCCATGCCGTCCACCAGACGTTTGGTAATGGCAAGCCCAAGGCCGGAGCCCTCGATCCCGGTAGTGCTGCTGCTGTTTTCCCGTTCAAAGGCTTCAAACACATTCCTGCAGAACTCCGGACTCATGCCGACACCGTTGTCTTTTACGCTGCATCTATAGGTGGCATAGTCTCCCTCTCTTCCTGTCTGTGTCACAGAATAGGTGATCTTGCCACCCTCCGGGGTATATTTTATGGCATTGCCGATCAAATTCAGCTCAATCTGATTGATCTTCAGCATATCACAGAAGACGATCTCATCCTGTATGTCACTGACGATCTCCATCGTCAGATTTTTTTCCGGCAGTCTGCCTGGAAAATGTATTCCATCTTCCCCATACTATCCGGAATCCGGCATGCCTGAATATTCATCTCCATCCGACCGCTTTCGATGCGCGCCAGATCCAGCACATTGTTGATCAGCTTCAGCAAATGTTCGCCGGACAGGTTGATCTTCTGCAGACAGTCCTGTACTTTTTCCGGATCGTTTACATAACGTTCTGCCATAACCGAAAATCCCATAATGGCATTCATCGGGGTACGGATGTCATGTGACATATTGAACAGGAAAGTATTTTTCACGGTATGCCACCGATATCTTTTGTATCTGCCAACTGTTCTGTCCTCTATAACTATGTATCCATTATATAAGTTGGCGTCCGGCATTTCAAGACACTTTTTCGTACAGAATATTTTGTCTCATCGAACATCTAATGCTGGTGCAGATACTTCTCTCTGGTAGCCAGTCCGCCGCGGATATGCCGCTCGGATTTATTGATATCCAACACCTTCCTCGCCTGCTTCGCCAGCGCCGGATTCACCTGCGTCAGCCGCTCTGTCACGTCCTTGTGTACCGTGCTTTTCGAGATGCCGAAGGCCTTGGCTGTCTGCCTCACCGTGGCATTGTGATCGATGATATAGTTGGCTATCCCTATAGCTCGTTCTTCAATATAGTCTTTCAAAGGAAAACCCCTCAGGATACTTTTTTACAGTGTATGAAAGTA
>DJEP01000028.1:0-8930 GCA_002431915.1 Lachnospiraceae bacterium UBA5895
TATGATACAGACAAACGCATTTGATTATATCAATGTTTTAGACCGGGCAGCGGATGCCGCCTGGCAGCGGAATGAAGCCATTTCCAACAACATTGCCAATGTGGATACCCCGGGCTACAAGAGACAGGATGTGGCATTTGAATCAGTGCTGCAGAAGGCGCTGGGGAACAACCGTTACGAATCCATGGATGAGAAGGTAAGCAATATTAACTTAAGCAGGCTTCGCGGCAGGGCATATGTGGACTATGCCAATTATTCTTACCGCTTAGACGGCAATAACGTGGATATTGAGAACGAAAATGTGATGTTAGCGGAGAACCAGTTGAAATACCAGGGACTGATCAGCAGTATTAACCAGGAATTTACGAACTTACAGACAGTGATGAAGTGAGGAATTAGTGTATGAGTATGTTTTCAGCATTTGATGTTACGGCATCGGGGCTGACCGCCCAGAGACTGCGTATGGACGTGATCTCTGAAAACGTTGCCAATGCCAACACCACGAGAACCGAGGACGGCACCCCTTACCGCCGCAAGATTGTTACTTTCCAGCAGAAGAACCAGCAGCAGACTTTCAGCCAGGTGTTCCATGATGTGAAGAGTAGCTATACCGGCAGCGGTGTTAAGGTCAGCCAGATCTTCGAGGACACCACAACGGAGATGAATATGGTATATGATCCCTCCCATCCGGATGCGGATGAGAACGGTTATGTAACCTATCCCAACGTGAACATTATCACCGAGATGACAGACCTGATCGATGCCAGCAGATCTTACGAGGCGAACTCTACGGCATTTAATGCCAGCAAGTCCATGGCACTTAAGGGACTTGAGATCGGTCAGTAATCTGACGGATTCCGCAGACGGCTGACGGACACCAACGCCGCAATACATGTAAGGAAGGACATGGTTTATTAAAATGGACATTTCTGCAATTACCGCTTTGAATAGTGTAAATGGGACCGCTGTCGTCTCTCCCACCTCTCTGACCGGAATGCTGGCGGAGAAGGAGAAAAAGGCAGAGGGCACAATGTTCGAAGCTTTTCTGAATACAGCCATCAATAATGTGAAGACGACCAACAGCTATCTCTCGGATGCCGAGAATGAGAAGATCCGTTTCGCACTGGGTGAGACGGACAATACACATGATCTCACCATTGCCATGGAGAAGGCATCTACCGCACTGCAGTATACGGTAGCTATCCGCGATAAGGTGATGGAGGCATACAAGGAACTGATGCAGATCCAGATCTGATCAGGCAGAAGTTAATCTTGACATAAGAGGAGAGAGCTGCAATGGCAGACAAATTAAAAGAAATACCTGCAAAAATACTGGAATGGTGGAATAAGTTCACGACCAGACAGAAGAGCATCATTATCGGAGCTGCTGCGGTCGTGATCTTCGCGTTTGCAATCATCATGTATGTGATGAGCAAACCACAGTATGTACGTCTGGTCACTTGTGAGACGACGGCACAGGCATCGGAGATCATAGATACTTTGGATAGTGCGGGAATTGCACATAAGGAATCCAATGATGGACTGAAGATCAATGTAGAGAGCAGTAAACAGAGTGCAGCAAATCTGGCACTGGGTTCTGCGGGATATATGCCGGATGATTTGAAACTGAGTGATTATCTGGGCAACAGTATGTCCACGACCGCCACCGACAAAGAAAGACTTTACAATTCTTATCTGGAAAAATACATAACCCAGACCATAGAGGCACAGAGCGCCGTGAAATCCGCCAAGGTACATTTGAGCTTCCCGAAGGATAACGGCACCCTGGCAGCGCAGAAGGAAGAGGCTTCCGCATTTATCCAGCTGGAACTGGACGGCACCTTTACCTCTGCCAATGCGGCAGCACTGGCTAAATGCGTTGCTACCTGGCTTCGTAACGATACCACGGCGAACATTACCATTATGGATACGGACTCCAATCTGCTGTTCGCAGGCGGAGACGATTACAGTTCCGCGGGCATTGCCAATTCCATGCAGGAATTACAGAACCAGGCAGAGTCCATGATTGCCAATCAGGTAAAAAAGGTACTTTTGGGAACCAAACAGTATAACGATGCGGCGGTTACCAGTCATCTGAGCATGGATTTCTCCAATTACGAGGAGACCGTAAAAGAATATTATGCGAACTCAGACAGAACTGAGGGGATGCTTTCCCATGAGGAGACTTATGAGAGCGAGAATACCAATGACGGCGGAGGAGTACCGGGTACCACTTCCAACGGCGAGAGCGGTAATAACACTTATGTATCACCGGACAGCAACAACAGCTCTTCGTCCACTTCCGAGACCAGCAGAGATTACCTGCCTAATGAGTCTATAACGAATACCGTAACTCCGGCAGGCGGAATTAATTACACAAATTCCTCCATTTCCATCGCTGCCATCACTTACCGGGAGATCCATTATGAGGATGTGAAGAGGCAGGGACTTTTGGACGGCACGACCTGGGACGAATACAAATCCCAGAACGGTGCAGACACCAAGATCGATGTGGATCAGGATATGTACAGCCTGGTAGCAAATGCCACCGGCATCAGTGAAGATAAAATTACGATCATTGCTTACGAAAGTCCGATCTTTTATGACAAGGAGAGCAAGCCCGTCAGTGTACAGAATGTACTCAGCATAGTGATGTTAGTGCTGATCCTCGGACTGTTAGCCTTTGTGGTACTGCACAGTATGCGTACCAGACAGGCAGTACAACAGGAAGAGGAAGTATCTGTGGAGAATATGTTACAATCCACTCCTGAGTCGGAACTGGAAGATATCGATGTGGAATCCAAGTCCGAGACACGTAAGATGATCGAGAAGTTCGTAGATGAGAATCCGGAATCCGCAGCAGCATTATTGCGTAACTGGCTGAACGAGGACTGGAACTAAGAAACGGAGTAACTATGGCAAGGACAAAAGCAGAAGGCGGAATATCGGGGTTGCAGAAAGCCGCAATCCTTCTGATTGCATTGGGACCGGAGAGATCCGCCGGAATTTTCAAACACTTAAAAGAGGAAGAGATCGAGGAACTGACTCTGGAGATCGCCAACACCCGAAGCGTAACCCCCCAGGTGAAGGAAGAAGTTATCAATGAATTTTATGAAGTGTGTCTGGCACAGCAGTATATTGCCGAGGGCGGTATCAACTACGCGAAGGAACTGCTGGAGAAGGCACTGGGTGCCGACAAGGCAATGGATGTTATCGGCAAGCTGACTGCGTCTCTGCAGGTGAAGCCTTTCGAATTTGTGCGTAAGACCGATGCCAGCCAGCTGATCAACTTCATTCAGGATGAGCATCCGCAGACCATAGCCTTGATTCTGTCCTATCTGTCTCCCAGCCAGGCAGCGTTGATCATCTCCGCGCTGCCTCCCGACAGTCAGGCGGAAGTGGCAAGACGTATTGCTGTTATGGATCGTACCAGTCCCGATGTCATCAAAGAAGTGGAAAAGGTACTGGAATCCAAGCTGGCAAGTCTGGTGAATCAGGACTACACCATTATCGGCGGTGTCGATGCAGTGGTAGATATCCTGAATACTGTAGACCGCGGTACCGAGAAGCATATCATGGAGACATTGGAAATCGAGGAGCCGGAACTGGCAGACGAGATCCGCAAGAAGATGTTTGTATTCGAAGATATCCTTCTGCTGGACGACAAAGCCATCCAGCGTGTGCTGCGTGATGTGGACAATAACGATCTGGCAGTGGCACTGAAGGGTGCCAACGAACAGGTACAGAACGCAATCTTCAACAACCTGTCCAAGCGTCTGGTGGTTATGATCAAGGAAGATATGGAATTCATGGGACCTGTCCGTATGAAGGATGTAGAGGAAGCACAGCAGAAGATCGTCAATATTATCCGTAAGATGGAGGATTCCGGTGAGATCATCATTTCCAGAGGCGGAGGTGACGAGATCGTTGTCTAGTAATCTGTTAAAACGTGGATTTACCAAGCTGGTGGAAGAAGATACCAGAGTGATCAATACCAATGATCTGGTGGCGAAGCGGATCCGGGAACTGTCTGCGAAAATGCAGCAGACGGGAACGGAAGGCTTTGTCTCCGGTCTTGCCGCAGATAAAGTGGATGCCCAGGTGTCGGATACGGAAGACACCGAAGGAAAACCACAGACTTCGGGCAATGTGATCAAGGGGGGAGAAGATTTACAGAAGCTGCGGGAAGATGCCGAAGCGCAGGCTGCGCAGATCTTAGAGGATGCCAAAGCCCAGGCGAAAAGTATTTTACAGGACGCAAGGGCGCAGGCAGAGTCCGAGAAGCAGGCGGTGTTAGAGCAGGCAAAGAAACAGGGACTTGCCGAAGCGCAGGCACAGGCAGACCGCATACAGACGCAGAGGGACGCTGAGTACAGGGAAAAGGCAGCCGGACTGGATGCGGAATATCAGAAAAGGATAGATGAACTGGAACCGAAGTTCGTAGATACCATTACCGGTATATACGAGCATATTTTTCATGTGGATCTGCATTCTTACAGGGAAGTACTGTGTTATCTGATCTCTGCAACCATGAGAAATACAGAGGACAATAAGAGCTTCCTGATTCATGTGTCCAAGGAAGATTATCCTTATGTCAGCATGCAGAAGAAACAGATCACTGCAGAAGCAGCATCACCGAATGCCACAGTGGAGATCATAGAGGATATGACGCTGGGCAAGGGAGAATGCATGATCGAGACAGAGGGCGGTATTTTCGACTGCGGACTGGGAACAGAACTTAAGGAGCTGCGTCAGAAACTAAAATTATTATCCTACGAAGGCTGATAAATGGTCACAAAGAACATTGATTTTGAAAAATACAATAAATTAGCGGATAAAACATTCTACCGGAAGCTGGGAAAAGTAGTAAACGTGGTAGGGCTGACCATAGAATCCGCAGGACCGGATTCCAAGCTGGGAGATCTGTGCCGGATCCTGCCGGAGGCGGAAGGAGCGAAGCCGATCATGGCAGAGGTCGTGGGCTTCCGCGACAGGAAGACACTCCTTATGCCCTACGATTCCGTGGACGGTATTGGATTGGGCTGTGTAGTAGAGAACACGGACGCACCTCTGAAAGTGACGGTAAGCGATAAACTGCTTGGCAAGACAGTAAACGGTCTGGGAAATCCAATTGACGGAGAAGTCATTAACGGAGCAGCCTATCCCGTGGAAGCGGCACCGCCGGATCCTATGTCCCGTACGATCATAGATCAGGTACTGCCCCTTGGGGTAAAGGCTGTGGACGGCATGATCACTGTCGGCAAGGGACAGAGAATCGGTATTTTCGCAGGTTCCGGTGTGGGCAAATCCACACTAATGGGTATGTTCGCCAGAAATACCAAGGCGGATATCAATGTCATTGCACTGATCGGTGAGCGTGGCAGAGAGGTTCGCGAATTCATAGAGAGAGACCTGGGTGAGGAAGGTATGCGCAGATCTGTGGTAGTCGTTGCGACTTCCGACAGACCGGCACTGGAGCGTAATAAGGCAGCGAAGACGGCTACCGCCATCGCCGAATATTTCAGAGACCAGGGAAAGGATGTCCTTCTGATGATGGATTCACTGACCCGATTCTCCATGGCACAGAGAGAGATCGGACTGGCCAGCGGCGAACCGCCGGTGACCAGAGGCTACCCCCCCAGCGTGTATTCCGAGATGCCGAAACTGTTAGAGCGCGCCGGCAGAGCAGCGGTGGGATCCATTACCGGTCTGTATACCGTCCTGGTAGACGGCGATGATTTCAATGAACCAATCACGGATACGGCGCGAAGTATTCTGGACGGTCATATTGTGTTAGACAGAAAGCTGGGACATAAAAATCATTACCCGGCAATTGATATTCTACAGAGTATTTCCAGATGTATGAGTCAGATCGCCACCAGGGAACATAAACAGGCGGCCAACAAGCTTAAAAATGTACTGGCAACCTATAACGAAGCGGAAGATCTGATCAACATCGGCGCTTATAAAAAGGGCAGCAATCCCAACATTGACTATGCAATCTCCCGGATCGATGCCGTGAACGGCTTCCTGTGCCAGGGTACAGATGAAAAGTTTACTTTTGAAGAGACGGTGCAGATGTTAGAAGATCTATTTGCAGATCAGGGGTGAGATAAATGGCAAAGTTCAAATATTCCCTGCAGAACATCCTGAATATCAAGAAAAAAATGGAGACGCAGGCAAAGCAGGAATTCGGAACGGCGCAGGCGGCTCTGAATGTAGAGATCGAACATTTGGAACGTCTGAAGGCACGCAGAAGAGAGTACGAAGCGCAATCCGCGGGACTCTTAAAGGGAAAACTGAATCTGCGGGCCATAGAAGAGAACAAGGAAGCGCTGCTTAAAATGGACAGCATTGTGGCGACGCAGGCGATCCGGGTGGAAAGGACCAAAGAAAATGTAGAGGCTGCCAGAGAACGGATGGCAGAAGCCATGAAAGAGAGAAAAATGCATGAGACACTGCGGGAAAGGGCCTTCGAGGCATTTTTGCAGGAAGAAAATCATGCGGAAAGCAAGGCAATCGACGAACTGACCAGTTATACCTATGGGCAGAAGACCAGACAGACATAAGCGAGACAACAGGAGAATTCATATGGCAAGAGAAAAGACTCCGGAAGAACAGACAACGGATAACGAGAGAAAACAGCTGGCGGAAGAAAAGAAAAAATTAAAAAAAGAGCAGCAGGCGCAGCGCAAAGAAGCAAAGCGCCGGGCAAAAGAAATCGCAAAGCAGGAAGATGCTCTGGATGACGGAAGCGAAGGCAGCAGCCTGCTGACGTTCGGTGCAACCATTCTGATTGTGATTTTGTGGATCGCTGTGATCTGTGCGGTCATCAAGCTGGATATCGGCGGATTCGGAAGTTCTGTGGTGACTCCTATTCTAAAGGATGTTCCGGTGCTTAACCGAATCCTTCCCAGCAATTCCATTACGGAGACTACGGACGGAAGCGCCTACGGCGGCTATACCAGTTTGCAGGATGCAGTAGATCAGATCAAGAGTCTGGAACTGCAGTTAGAGCAGGCACAGACGGCATCCGCAGCCAAGGATGAAGAACTGGATCAGTTGAAAGCAGAAGTGTTAAGACTGAAGGAATTCGAGAATCAGCAGGTGGAATTCCAACGTATCCAGAAGGAATTCTATGATGAAGTGGTATATTCCGACAAGGGACCGGGGGCGGAAGAGTATAAGAAATATTATGAGTCCATGGATCCTGCCACTGCGGAATATATTTACAAGCAGGTAGTGACCCAGTTACAGGAGAGCCAGGAGGTACAGGATTACGCAGCGGCATATTCTTCCATGAAGCCGAAGCAGGCGGCTGCCATCTTCGAACAGATGACCAACGATCTGGATCTGGCGGCACGAATTCTGAAGGTCATGAGCGCGGATGACAGAGGTGCGATCCTCGGAGCAATGAACTCTGAGATAGCTGCGAAGATTACGAAAATTATGGATCCGGAATCTTAAGAAAAAGAGAGAAAGGTCCGATAAATAATCTGTAGTATAATTACAGGTCGCAGAGCGTCACAAAAGGCGCACGGAGATCTGGGAAAGGAGGAAAAATGGCAGGAACGACAATCAAAGGCGTAGGAAACAGTGGCAATGTGCAGATGCCGGATATGGCAACAGCGGCAAAGCAGAATGCGGGGACCAGCTTCCAGGCAGTATGGAACAAGACCCAGAGCAGTGCCCAGACAGCAAATGTGACAGCGAATAACCGTAACCGCACAGATCGCAGCGATGTCAGAAGAGGAGATTCCTTAAGAAACGGTGACAGACAGCGGAACAATCTCGTAAATGCTTCGAACGACAAGGAAATGGACACCGGGAAGACAGACGCAAAGGATCTGGAGAAAGCACAGGAAGTGCTGGGGACCATCATACAGAATCTGATCGGACAGATCACCGAGACTTTTTCCGTCAGCGAAGAAGAACTGCAGGGTGTCATGGAAGATCTGGGAATGACTGAGATGGATCTGACAGATCCCGCAAGCTTAAATGAACTGCTCATGAACATCAGTGGCGCACAGGATTCTTTCGCACTGCTCACGGATGAGAATCTGTACGGCAATGTAAAGGAGATCATGGATCTGCAGAAGGAACTTGTGGGACAGGCACAGGAAGAATTGCAACTGAACCCGGAAGAATGGCAGCAGACAGTTGCCGGGATCGCACAGGAGACTGTGGCAGAGCCGGTGATCACCGTGGAGGCGAAAGAAGAGCCTGCAGCAGAGCCGGATATGAATCTTGCAGATGATGTGACCGGTATCGCAGCACAGGAGACTGAGGCAGAGCCTGAGAATCAGGTACAGAATACACAGCAGCAGAAGTCGGAGAACTCCGGCGGAAAGCAGGAACAGGCGCCGAACGGCGAACATGGCAATCTTCTGTTACAGAATCTGAAGGAAGACAATTTCCTCACACAGTTACAGCAGACAGCACAGACTGAGGAAGCAAGACCGGCGGACACACAGGATATCATGCGTCAGATCATGGATTACATGAAAGTATCCGTAAAACCGGACAGCTCCGAACTGGAAATGCAGCTGCATCCCCAGAGTCTGGGAACACTGCATATACAGATGGCATCCAAGAACGGTGTGGTCACAGCTAACTTCATCACAGAAAATGAGACGGTCAAGGCAGCACTGGAGAGCCAGATGGTTCAGCTGAAGGAAAACTTCGCAGAGCAGGGTATTAAGGTGGAAGCCATCGAAGTTACGGTACAGACCCATCAGTTCGAACAGAACCTGGAGCAGGGCAGAGATGGCAGCGGCAGCCGGGAGGCAGAAGCCGGTGTGGGCAGAAGACGCACCCGCAGGATCAACCTGAATGCAGCATTTGCAGAAGATGAGCCGCAGACCGAAGAAGACCGGATCGCAGCAGACATGATGTCGGCGAACGGCAATACGGTGGATTTCACCGCATAA
>DJEP01000028.1:9040-35722 GCA_002431915.1 Lachnospiraceae bacterium UBA5895
GTAGAGACTGCATCCCAGACTTCTGTGAAGAATTCTACGAAATCAAGCAATAACGGCATGGACAAGGAAGCATTTTTACAGCTTCTGGTAGCGCAGATGAAGTACCAGGATCCCCTGGAACCCACCTCCAACACCGAGTACATATCCCAGTACGCACAGTTCTCACAGGTAGAGCAGATGCAGAATATGTCCAGCAGCATGGATTTGCAGAGAGCAAGCTCGCTGGTAGGCAAGGAGGTCTACATCAAGACCACCACATCCTCCGGAGATACCAAACTGGTACAGGGCAGAGTGGACTATGTGTCTTATGAGAATAACAAAGCATACCTCTACATCAATGAGCAGAAGTATTCCATTGACGATCTGGATTCTGTAGTGGATGCGGAATATCTGGATGCGTACAACAAAGCCTATAACTTTACGGTTAAGCTGAACAAGCTTCCCAATGTAAACGGCATTGATCATACCGATGGAGAGACCATTGATGAGCTGGAGAAGGAATACAACGAGATGAGTGATTACGAGAAATCCTTCCTGGCAAAAGATACCGTGACCAGTCTGAACAAGTATATTGAACGTCTTAAGGAAATCCGCAAGGCACAGGAAGATGCGGATCAGAAAGCTTCCGAGGACAAAGATGAGACCGGAAAGACAGAAGGAACTGACAGCACAGAGAGCGTATAAGGCAGTAGGAGATTGACGCAGAGGGGCGAATGGATATGGATATTCAGAAAAACAGTTTTCTGTCCATTGACCAGCTGGCGGATCAGTATTTAAACAACAGTCGCAAGACCGTAAAAGCAGCACAGGAAAATCTGGTATCTTTCCAGGAAATCTTACAGAGCAAAAGTAACGAGCAGCTGAAATTTTCCAAACATGCTACGGTACGGTTGGCAGACAGAGGCATTGAATTGACCGATGCACAGCTGGAACGCTTGAACGACGGAGCGCAGAAAGCGGGACAGAAGGGAATTCGGGATTCTCTGGTAATAGTGGACAATCTGGCATTTATTGTGAACGTGCCCAATAAGACAGTGGTTACTGCGATGAACAGCAGAGAGACCGAAGATAATGTATTTACAAATATTAACGGAGCCGTAATTATGTAGACCGGACCTTAACGGAGGCTACCCTCTTTCGAATGACAGAGAAAGAGAATGGTTCCGAACACAGGAGGAACAAGTACTATGATGAGATCATTGTATTCTGGTGTGGCAGGACTTAAAACACATCAGACCAGAATGGACGTAATCGGTAATAATATTGCCAACGTCAACACAACAGCTTACAAATCCAGTTCCATGACTTTCAGTGAACTGATGAGCCAGACCACACAGAAGGCCAGCGGCGCCAATGCCACCACCGGTGTCGGCGGTACCAATGCCAAGCAGATCGGTCTAGGCGTTAAGGCAGGTGCTATCAACACTGCCATTACCACACAGGGCTCCGCACAGTCTACCGGTAACCCCTTTGATATTATGATTACCGGCGACAACTTCTTCGTAGTCAGCAACGGCTCCGAGAACTTCTTCACCAGAGACGGCTCTTTCTATGTAGATGGTGCCGGCAATCTGGCAATGACCAGCACCGGTTACAATGTCATGGGATGGGGCGTGGATGAAGAGACCGGTAACATCAAGCAGGATACCGTAACCGCACTGCGCATCATGAGCACGGCGAATATGACATATCCTCCCGAGGCTACCACGCAGGCAAATATCTCCGGTATTCTGGATGAGAACGATAAGGATGTGACCAGTGCCAATGGTAAGACAGTCAACCTGAATTTCTTTGATGCCAGA
Source organism: Lachnospiraceae bacterium UBA5895 (assembly GCA_002431915.1). Taxonomy (GTDB): domain Bacteria; phylum Bacillota; class Clostridia; order Lachnospirales; family Lachnospiraceae; genus Acetatifactor. Next base: position 10,843 of record DJEP01000028.1, read on the forward strand.
GGTTACAGCTATACTGCAAAGTTTACTTTCAGACAGTCCGGTGAACCGGATACCAATGTTTACAGCATGGAATTGACAAAACTGCTGGATTCCACCGGAGCAGAGGTTGACATCTCAGCGTTGGATTTTGGCAGCCGTACCCAGCAGAAGATGGAGACCAAAGTGACGCTGAATACGGATGCCTATGCGTGGAATGGCACAAAATTGCAGACCAAGGATGGTACCACAGATGTGGCTGACCTTGCAGATATTTTTAATGCGGATGGAAGCCTGATTACTCCTGCAGACGATGCGGCAGCGCAGAAACAGCAACAGGCACTGGATGCTATTGCAGCAGCTTACGGTTATGAAGGATCTACCGATGAATTCCTGAATCTGTATATTACAAGTACGGCAGATCCAAACCAGCAACTGACTATGCAGGAATTGCTTGGTAATATGAGGGCTGGTAAAACGACAGATGTTCTTCCGGCAGATGGCAGTGCTATTACCATGGAAGGTCGTTACTTTGAAGGAACTACCGTAGCATTCAATAAAGATACCGGCAAGCTGGAAAGTGTCGGCGGTTCCACCACGAATTTGAAGGTAAATGCGGCTTTTTCGGCATTGGGCGGTAACTTCTCAGACATTACCATTGATCTGTCCGAGTGCAACAACTACGACAACAAGGGTACTTCCACCATCGGTGCTACCAGCGGTGACCTGGACGGTCTCGGAACCGGACGCCGTCTGGGAGAAATGATCGGTGTATCCATCCAGAAGGACGGCATGATCTACGCAAGCTACGACAACGGTATGACCAAACTGTTAGGTCAGATTGCTACCGCTGCTTTTGCAAATGCCTCAGGTCTGGAGAAGCAGGGAGACAACCTCTACTCCGCAACCCTGAACTCCGGTGAGTTTGACGGTATCGGCGTAGATATTACTGCGGGCGGCGGCTATATGTCCACCGGTCAGCTGGAGATGAGTAATGTGGATCTGTCCTCCGAGTTTACCGAGATGATCACCACCCAGAGAGGTTTCCAGGCAAACAGCCGTATCATTACCGTATCCGATACCCTGTTGGAGGAATTGACCAACCTGAAGCGTTAATGATTTGTTAAAAATGCTTTAAAACATATAAAAGGGATAGGAATTTCACCTGTCCCTTTTGTATGTATAAAAGATCAAGGGAAAAAAGTACTATAAAGAAATTAAGGGAATGCGGAAAAACACATAAAATGCAGAAAATGTTTGAATGATGGGGAAGGAGAAAATGGTATGGTAGAAGTCACGAAGATCAATGGGGTCAAGGTATTGGTGAATCCGGATCTGATTGAACTGGTGGAAGAAACCCCGGATACGGTGCTGACACTGACCACCGGGAAGAAAATAATTGTAAAAGAAAGTAGACAAGAAATAAAAAATCTTGTAATATTATATAGAAAGGATATTTTTGCAAGATAATGCAGAATGTCAGGTGATTTAAGTGGATATAGCATCTTTAGCCGGTATATTGCTGGCATTATTCATGTTGGTATTTGGTATCATAAGTTCCGCAGGTGTGGGAGGATTCCTTGAATATCTGGATCCGGCCTCTGCAATTATCACCTTTGGCGGAGCCTTTTCCTGTACCCTCATGTCCATGAGTTTGCAGAACTACATAGCTGGATTGAAATCGTTCACACTGATCTTCAAAGCGCCCACACTGAATACTTCGGATATGATCGGTAAGATCATCGAGCTTTCCAACGTAGCCCGTAAGGAAGGTCTGCTGTCTCTGGAAGAAGCAGCGACAGATTTAGAGGAACCTTTCCTGAAAAAAGGAATTCTTCTGATCGTCGACGGTACCGATCCCGAACTGGTACGTGCCATCATGGAGACGGAACTGGTCAGCGTAGAGGGCAGACATAAGGAAACCATTGGTTTCTGGGATACACTGGCGGCCATGGGTCCTGCCTGGGGTATGATCGGTACCCTGATCGGTCTGGTAGATATGTTGTATCACATGGACGATCCGTCCACACTGGGACCTGCAATGGCAGTTGCATTGATCACGACTTTGTACGGATCTTTGCTTGCCAACTGGATCAGTACGCCTATTTCCAACAAGTTAAAAGCAGATAATGCGGTGGAAATGCAACAGAAAGAAGTTATGATCGAGGGACTTTTGTCCATACAGGCAGGAGAGAATCCCCGTGTCATTGAAGAAAAGCTAAAATCGTTCCTTCCTCCGAAGGACAGAACAAGCGAAGATGGTGAAGAGGAAGCAGGGGGTGAAGCTTAATGGCAAAGCGTAAGCCAGAAGATCCACCGGCAGGATCACCGGCATGGATGGCAACGTTCAGTGACCTGATGAATTTGCTGCTGTGCTTCTTTGTCATGCTGTTTTCCATGTCATCGATTGATGCCAACAAATGGAATGAAATGGCTGCGGCAATGTCTAACAGCGCTTTCAGTATTTTTAACGCAGGCTCCACGGCCATCGGCGAAGGAATACTGATCAGCAACGGTGTCAGCCAGTTGAACGATCTGGATGAATATATCAGCAATGCCGGAAGAAATGCGGACAGCGAGACGGATTCCGACAATTACGAAAAATACGAAAATACCGCTGCTCTGGAAGAGGCTCTGAATGAGAAAAATCTGCAAAGCAATGAAGAGCTTGCCGAGACGGTGCAGGAAGCAGTGGACGAGAACAGTCTGGCAGATCAGGTCAGCGTATCTTTTACAGCACAGTATGTGCAGCTGTCCATGAAGGGCGCACTGTTATTTGATTCGGGCAGTGCCGCACTGAAGGATCAGTCCAAACCGGTCCTGGACAAGGTCGGCGTGATCCTGGAGCGTTACGGCAGCGATGCTGTGATCGAGATCGAGGGACACACGGACAATGTGCCCATCCACAGTTCTAAATTCGCGGATAACGAGGAACTGAGCAGTGCCAGAGCACTGTCGGTATTCTACTACCTGGTAGAGAATACTTCACTGGATCCTTCCAACTTAAGACATGCAGGAATGGGAGACCGCACTCCGGTAGCTGACAACTCTACCGATGAGGGACGCAGCAAGAACCGACGTGTAGAGATCAGAATATATAATCCTTCCGTGGCGAATTAGCACGGAGAGGGAAAGGGAGCATAAGACGAATGAAGAAAAACCTGATGACGGTACTGATTTTGGCATTACTGATCGTAAATATTGTATTGACCAGTGTCATGCTGGTAAGTATTGTAGGCACCAATAAAAAGACCGCACAGCTGGTGGATAACATCACCACAGCCATGAATCTGGAACTGACGGTACCCGGAGGGGAGAGCGCAGCAAATGTGTCTCTTACCGATACGGAAGTATATAACATTTCCGATACCATGACGATTCCGTTAAAGTGTGAGGCAGGTGCCAAGCAGGATTACATCATGTTCGATGTATCTCTGTCTATCAATAAGAAGAGCAAAGATTATAAGACCTACGGAAGCAGTGATACCCTGTCCAGTTATGAGAATCTGATCAAGGATGCCATTACGGCGACTGTATCCGCACATACAGAAGAAGAGTGCAGTGAGGACATGGAAGGTCTGAAAGAAGAAATTCTGAAATCCATTCAGAATCTGTTCCAATCCGACTTCATCTATAAGGTCGCAATCAGCGGAGTGAAATTCGGCTGATGAGACACAAAAATAAGATGACAGGAGGTGAGGACCTGTGAGCGATATACTTTCGCAAAATGAAATTGACGCCCTTCTGAAGCAGTTGTCAGAAGGAGATTTGGACGTGGATCGGATCCAGGGCGAGGATGAAAAGCAGGTCAAGAATTACGACTTCAGCCGTCCTACCAAGTTCTCCAAAGAACATTTAAGGACGTTAGAGATCATATTTGAACATTACAGCCGTCTGATCTCCACGAACCTCCCGGTATATCTGCGCAAAAATGTGCAGGTAACGGTGGCAAGTTCGGAAACGGTTACATTCAGTGAATTCTCCAACGCACTGTCGAATCCGTCGGTGCTTGGTATTGTTAATTTTGCGCCGCTTAACGGCAACATTATTATAGAGATCGCAACGAACCTGTGTTATGCCATGCTGGACCGCATGCTGGGAGGCAGCGGACAACCCTTGGAAAAAAGCAGAGATTTCTCTGACATAGAGCTGACGATTTTACAGAAGCTTCTGGTCATGTTTACCCAACTCATGAGAGAACCCTGGAAAAATGTTGTTGAGATCTCACCGGTCTTAAGCCGGTTGGAGACAAATCCCCAGTTCGCACAGGTGATTGCACCCAGTGACATGATCGCCATCGTGACTTTGAATATGAAGATCGGGGATGTCGAAGGAATGGTAAATATCTGTCTTCCTTTCTTTACACTGGAAGATGTGATGGATAAACTGAACACCAAATACTGGTTCTCCACAATGCAGGAGAATCATGATGAACACTACGAGGAATACATTGAGTCCATGATCCGCAGAGTGGATGTTCCCATCAAGGCCGTGCTGGGTAAGAGCACGATTTCGGTGAACGATTTCCTGAATCTGCAGGTGGGTGACTGTATCCGGCTGGATTCCAGAGTCGATACCGACATGGATGTGTATGTGGGCAATATTAAAAAGTTCACGGCATTGCCCGGCACGGAGAGAGACTCATATGCTGTTCAGATCACATCGGTGATCAGAGAGGAGGAGTAACGATGGATGGGATGTTATCTCAGGATGAGATAAATGCCCTGCTGCAGGGCATGGATCTGTCGGACACTGCGGATGGCGGTGATACGGCGGCTCCTGCACCGGAGAGCAGCACGGCTGACAATAATGACAACGGATATGTGACAGACGCGGAACCGACAATCGGAGACGGTGAGGTACTGACGGATGTGGAGAAGGATGCCATCGGTGAAGTAGCCAATATCAGTATGGGATCTTCCGCCACCACATTATATTCGCTGGTCAACCGTAAAGTAAATATTACCACACCGGTGGTTACGCTGGCTACGTGGAACACTTTACTGGATACTTACGAAAAACCCTGTGTGTTTATTCAGATCAAATATACCCAGGGACTGGACGGTACCAATATTCTGGTGCTGAAGGAACATGATGTAAAAGTAATTACTGACCTGATGATGGGCGGTGACGGTACCAATACAGACGGAGAGCTGGGAGAGCTGCATCTGAGTGCAATCTCCGAGGCCATGAACCAGATGATGGGATCTGCGGCAACTTCCCTTTCCACTCTGCTGCAGACGGTCATTGATATCAGCCCGCCGGAGTCTTCTCTTTTTGATCTGACGAAGGTAAAGGACGGCAAGGAGATCGCTCCTTTCCTGGGAGGTACTTTTGTAAAGATCGCGTTCCGTATGCAGATCGATGATCTGGTGGACAGCTCCATTATGCAGCTGTATCCGATTGACTTTGCGAAAAAACTGGTGGAGACCTTTATCAATACCCAGATGGACAGCATAGATGGAGCCACGGAAGAACAGCCCGCGCAGACACAGGAAAGCGCACCTGCGCAAAATATGCAGAGCAGTGCTGCTATGACAGGTGGTACGAATAATATGACCCAGCGTGGTATGGACAACAAGGGACAGCAGAATTCCATGAACATGAACGGTATGAACCAGATGAGTAATATGGGCATGAATCCCATGGGTAATATGAACAGTATGAACCAAATGGGCGGCATGGGTATGAGCCAGATGGGCATGAAACAAATGGGTAACATGAACGGCGTGAATCCGATGGGCAACATGGGTATGGCTAACAATTCCATGGGTATGAACCAGATGGGCAACGTGAACGGTATGGGCATGATGAATCAGATGGGCATGATGGGAATGCCCGGGCAGAATGTACAGAATGTGAATGTACAGCCTGCACAGTTCCAAAGCTTTTCCAATGAGAATATGGGAATGACGGGACAGGAGAACATCGGGCTGATCAAAGATGTGCCTTTGGAAGTAACCGTAGAACTTGGAAGGACGACGAAGTCCATATCCGATATTCTGGACTTCTCACCGGGAACCATTATCGAACTTGACCGTATTGCCGGAGAACCGATCGATGTATTGGTGAACGGCAAGTTCGTAGCCAAGGGAGAGGTGGTTGTAATTGAAGAGAGCTTCGGCGTAAGAATTACGGAGATCATAAAATAAGCAGAGAATAGACCAAATAAACGGAGGAAAATTTAATGGCTAAGAATATTTTAATCTGTGATGATGCAGCATTTATGAGAATGATGATCAAGGACATTCTGACCAAGAACGGTTACAATGTTGCAGGAGAAGCAGAGAACGGAATGAAGGCAGTGGAGAAGTTCAAAGAGGTAAATCCGGATCTGGTACTGATGGATATTACCATGCCGGAGATGGATGGCATCCAGGCACTGAAGGAGATCAAAAAGATCGACGGAGGCGCTAAGGTGATCATGTGCTCCGCAATGGGCCAGCAGGCAATGGTTATTGAGTCTATTCAGGCAGGCGCCAAGGACTTTATCGTGAAACCTTTCCAGGCAGACCGTGTTATTGAAGCAGTGAAAAAGGTAGTGGGTTAATGATCATACTCACCGGAAAAGCAGACAGCTATGCTCAGTTTATTACAGTGCTGCTGATCTTCGTTGCAGTGCTGGCGGTAACCGCATGGGTGACGAAATGGATCGCAGGATACCAGAAGAAGCAGGGAGCGGAAAGCAATATTGAAGTAAGGGAGACCGTACGGATTGTCAACAATAAATACATTCAGCTGATCCGGGTCGGAGAGACCTATTTCGCTGTTGCGGTCTGCAAGGATACCGTGACGACTCTGGGAGAGATTCCGGCAGAACAACTAAAGGATATGACAACATCGGAAAATACTTCCGGTTTCCGGGAGATATTGGAACGTGCGGCGAAGAAAGAGAATGAAGAGAAAGATCATTGATTTTGATTCCGACAGAAAATTAAAGATGGTTATTTATATGGTATGCCTGCTGGTCACGGTGGGCATATTGTGTATTTGCACCCCGGTGAAGGTACATGCGACAGAGCATCATCTGACGGGGGATACCGAGGTATCTACCGTGATCAATCCGGCAGGAACGGCTACTACACCGGAAGAGGTGGGAAGTCTGAACACTGCCAACACCGTCAGCATTACCTACAATAACGGTAACGGACAGATCAACGGAGCGCTGCGTATTCTGATCACTCTGACGCTGATTGCACTGGCTCCCACCATTATCATCATGATGACCTCTTTTACGAGGATCATTATTGTATTGCATTTTACCAGATCTGCCCTGAATACGCAGACGGCACCGCCAAACCAGATCCTGATCGGACTGGCACTGATCCTGACATTTTTCATTATGGAACCTACCATTAACAGGATCAATGAGGAAGCGATACAGCCTTTTGAGGAAGGCACCATAGACCAGAGTGAAGCTCTGGAAAAGGGTATGGCTCCTTTGCGGGAATTTATGTATCCCCAGACCCAGGTGAAAGATGTGGAGCTGTTTATGGATATTGCAGGACTGGAATGGGACGGAACCCTGGAGGATATTCCAAATTCAGTACTGGTTCCCAGCTTTATGATCAGTGAGCTTCGAACCGCGTTCTGGATCGGATTTATGATCTATATTCCTTTTATCGTGATCGACATGGTAGTGGCATCCACACTGATGAGTATGGGTATGATGATGCTGCCGCCTACGACGATCTCCATGCCCTTCAAGATACTGTTGTTTGTTCTTGCCGACGGCTGGGCACTGATCATAGGTCAGCTGGTGCAGACATTCTATTAACCGGGAGATGAGGTTTTGTTATGACGATTGATGCAGTATCGGAAATGACAAATAATGCGTTATATGTGATCATCAAGGTATCCCTGCCGGTACTTCTGGTGTCGTTGATCGTCGGTCTGGTCATCAGTATTTTCCAGACGGTGACATCCATTCAGGAGCAGACACTGACATTTGTACCAAAGATCATTGCAATATTTCTGGCGCTTGTCCTGTTGGGCAGCTGGATGATGAACACCATGGTGGAATACACCGTGCAGCTCTGGTCAAGCTTCAGCCAATATGTACACAGGTGATGGGATGACTACATGATAGATTTTTCGTTTTCCATTTACGATCTTGAATATTTCCTGCTGATTTTTGTCCGGGTATCCTGCTTTGTGTATATCGCTCCCTATTTCGGAATGAACGATACGCCTGCCAGGATCCGGATCGGTATCAGTGCATTTACAGCAATTCTGCTCTATGAGACACTGACATCGGTGGACGCGGTGGTGTTTGATACGGTGATGGAATATGCCGTGATTGTTATGAAAGAAGCAATCGCCGGTCTGCTGATCGGCTTTGGTGCCAATATCTGTATGGCAATTGTTAATTTTGCCGGTTCAATCGCGGATATGGAGACAGGACTTTCCATGGCGACACTGATGGATCCGGCGACCAGAGAGAGCACCAGTATTACCGGTGTGCTGTATCAGTATTCTTTTATGCTGATGCTGATCGCTTCCGGAATGTACCGCTATCTGTTTGGGGCACTGGCAGACAGCTTTGTGCTGATCCCGGTGAACGGTGTGGTGTTTCACGCAGACAGCCTGTTACAGTCCATGATCGAATTTATGAATGACTATATCATGATCGGCTTTCGCATTGTATTGCCGATTTTTTGTGCAACATTATTGCTGAATGCAATCCTGGGCGTACTGGCAAAAGTATCGCCGCAGATGAACATGTTCGCGGTCGGTATTCAGTTAAAGGTGCTGACGGGACTGGCAGCAATGTTTCTGACGGCGGGAATGCTGCCGGGAGCGGCGGATTTTGTCTATCAGGAGATGAAGAAAATGGTGGTGTCCTTTATCGGAGGTATGATGTGAGCTTAGAATACAATCTGCAATTCTTTGCCGCAGAAGGACAGGGCGGAGAGAAAACAGAACCCGCTACCGAGAAAAAGCTGACAGATGCCAGAAAAGGAGGTCAGGTAGCAAAAAGCCGAGAGATCGCCAACGGACTTGGACTCCTTGCGGTGTTCCTGGTATTGAAACTATGGGTGGGACACATGGGCTACCAGTTCATGAATGTGTTTTCCACTATTTATGAAAAGATTCCGGAAGTCGTAACTTTCTGGCACGGAAATATGCCCCAGACGGATGCTGGTATCGTATTCCGGGATATGATGCTGGAATCTGTGATTATTATGGCACCCTTATTGCTGATCGGCTTTGTGGTAGCTTTTTTGAGCGATGTGGTGCAGGTGGGATGGAAACCAACTGCCAAACCGATGCAGCCCAAATTCTCCAAACTGAGTCCAATCTCCGGATTCAAGCGGATCTTTTCCGTCAATTCCGTGGTGGAGCTGATCAAATCTTTGCTGAAGATTGGACTGATCATATACATATGCTATAATTACCTGAAGGATAAATGGCCGATACTGTACACCTTATATGACCTGGAGCTGACCCAGGCAATCGCTCTGATCGGTGAGACGGTGACGGACTTGGGCATCCGGATCTCTTTAATCTACATGATCATTGCTGCGGCGGATTTCATCTACCAGAAGTACAAGTTCAGCAAAGACATGCGGATGACCAAACAGGAGATCAAAGAAGAATATAAACAGCAGGAAGGTGACCCCCAGGTCAAGGGACGTATCCGGCAGAAGATGCGGGAAGTATCCCAACGGAGAATGATGCAGAACCTTCCCCAGGCGGATGTGGTCATCACCAACCCTACCCATTATGCGGTAGCCATAAAATACGATCCCGAGGTGGCGGATGCACCTATTGTGATTGCCAAGGGTGCGGACAATCTGGCAGCGAAGATCAAAGAGGTCGCCAGGGATCATAAGATTGAAATCGTAGAGAATAAACCACTTGCGAGAATGCTGTATGCAAATGTGGATGTGGGACAGACCGTTCCCCCGGAGCTTTACCAGGCGGTGGCGGAGGTTCTGGCATTTGTATATCATCTGCAGGGAAAAGTATAGAGAAATGTCAAAATTAAAAAATACACAGGCAGAAAGGATGTCAGGCACAGATGAAAATGAAAAAAGCGGATGTGGGTGTAGCAATCTATATCATGGCGGCCATTATTATGTTTATTGTGCCGATTCCCTCCTGGCTTCTGGATATTCTGCTGGCAGTCAATATTTCCATTGCACTGACGGTGCTATTTGCCACCATGTTCAGCAAGGAAGTACTGGATATGTCTTTCTTCCCGACGATGCTTCTGTTCACCACGATCTTCCGTATCGCGTTGAACACATCCTCTACCCGTCTGATCTTACGAGACGGTAATGCGGGTAACGTCGTGGAGACTTTCGGTGAGTTTGTAGGCGGCGGTGACCTGGTCATCGGTGTCATTATCTTCATCATTTTGATCCTGATCCAGTTCATGGTCATCAACAAAGGTTCCGAGCGTGTATCCGAGGTAACGGCAAGATTTACCCTGGATGCCATGCCCGGTAAACAGATGGCAATCGATGCGGATTTGAACACCGGAGCCATCACGGATGCGGAAGCAAAGAGACGAAGAGAGAAGATCCAGGAAGAAGCAAGTTTTTTCGGTTCCATGGATGGTGCCGTGAAATATGTAAAGGGTGACGCGGTAGCGGGTCTGCTGATCACCACCATCAATATTGTAGGCGGTATCGTCATGGGAGTGACGAGACAGGACATGGATATCACAGCAGCTCTGAACAAATACGCAATCCTCACCATCGGTGACGGTCTGGTGAGCCAGATTCCCTCACTGTTAATCTCCCTGTCCACCGGTATTCTGGTGACCAAGGGAAGTAAGGATGCAGATTTCGGAACCACGCTGGTCAGCCAGTTATTCGGTGTACCGAAGGCACTGTACCTGGTGGGAGCCATGCTGGCGATCCTGGGATTTGTGACGCAGTTAAATACGATCCTGTTTGTGGGACTGGGTCTGGTGTTTATCATTGTGGCGAGAAACATCGAGGGAACCATCGAGACGGCGAAGATCGAGCAGGAGGTAGACAGTGAAGAGGCTGCGGCGGAGGAGATCCGGCAGCCGGAGAATGTCAACAGCCTGTTACAGGTGGATCCCATCGAGTTGGAATTCGGTTACGGTATTATTCCGCTGGCGGATGTGAACCAGGGCGGCGACCTGCTGGACCGTGTCGTTATGATACGAAGACAGATTGCACTGGAACTGGGTACTGTGGTGCCTATTATCCGACTGCGTGATAACATTCAGCTGAATCCGAACCAGTATATTATCAAGATCAAGGGAATCCAGGTCAGCGAAGGCGAGATCCTGTTTGACCATTATATGGCGATGAACCCCGGATATGTGAAAGAGGAGATTACGGGTATTCCTACTTTTGAGCCTTCCTTCCATCTGCCGGCGATCTGGATCACAGAGGGACAGCGAGAACGGGCGGAGAGCCTGGGCTATACCGTAGTGGATCCCCCCTCCATTATTGCTACGCATCTGACGGAGATTATCCGCCAGCACATTGCGGAACTGCTTACCAGACAGGATGTTCAGAATCTGATTAATAATGTCAAGGAGAACAATCCCTCCCTGGTGGACGAACTGGTACCGAAGCTGCTTGGACTCGGCGAGATTCAGAAAGTACTGCAGAATCTGTTAAAAGAGGGCATCTCCATACGAGATCTGCTGACGATTTTAGAGACACTGGCAGATTATGCACCGACGACGAGAGATACGGATATTCTTACGGAGTATGTCAGACAGAGCCTGAAGAGAGCTATCTCCACGAAATACTTTCCTTCCCATGAGACCACCAGCGTACTGACACTGGATCCCAAGATAGAGCAGGAAGTGATGGGAAGTGTGAAGCAGACCGAGACGGGAGCCTTCTTAAATCTGGATCCTGCCAGAAGTAAAGCCATCCTGAACGCGGTGGGCGAGGAGATCAAAAAGCTGGAAAATATGGGAAAGACTCCTATTATTATGACTTCCCCTATTGTAAGAATGTATTTTAAACGACTGACGGAAGATTACTATCCGGATCTGGTCGTAGTATCCTATAATGAAGTGGAACCCAATGTGGAATTACAGTCTGTGGGAATGGTCACAGCCTAGGAACAGGCACAGTGAACCGCCGCAGGAGCGAGGAATAGTATGATAATCAAAAAATTTACGGGGAAGACAGAAGCGGAAGCCACAGAGGCTGCGAAAAAGGAATTGGGAAGTACCCTTGTGATCATGAATGTGCGTGAGGTGAAAAAGAAAGGATTGTTTGCTTTTCTGTCACCGAAGCAGATAGAGGTCACCGCGGCGCTGGAGGAAGAAGCACCGGCGAGACCGCAATACGGCAGTATGCTCCGGACAGCAGCGGATAAGGAGATCCGGACGGAGCAGCATGTGTTAGCCAAAAACAGCGCAGAGAACATTGAAAAAAAGCTGGACAGCTTACAGACGCTGCTGGAGAGTCAGTTAAATAACAGACAACCCGAAAAAGACGAATCCGCAAAGGCACAGGATGTGCCGGATGCCGAAGGAAAAGAGGAGAAGACCTCCGATATGGCTGCTGCGGAGAAAAAGGAAGAAGAGGAAAATCCCGAACAGGATAAATTCATACGACTTTTGTATAATAAGATGCTGGACAATGAAATGGATCAAAAATATGTCAACAGCATTTTAGAAGATGCTTCGAAGACGAAGAAAGCAGATCTGCCGTTTGATTATCTGTTGGCAAACATCTATCAGAAGATGGTACTCAAATTCGGAAAATCCGAAGGAATCACTCCTTCGGAAGAAGGACCCAGAATCGTATTGTTCATTGGACCTACGGGAGTGGGAAAGACGACTACCATAGCGAAACTTGCCGGCAGGTACTGCGTGGAAGAGAAAAGGAAAGTGGCACTTTTGACCGCAGATACCTATCGTATTGCCGCAGCGGAACAGTTAAGAACCTATGCGAATATTTTAGAGACGCCGTTTCGGGTCATCTATACTCCGGAGGAACTGCAGGCAGCGGTAGATGATTATTGGGACTGTGATTATATTTTTATAGATACAGCGGGGAGATCACATCAGAATACGGATCAGCTGGAGAAGATGAAGGAAATGGTGGCTGCGCTAAAGAAACCGGAGCGGTATCAGGTATTCCTGGTTCTAAGTGCAACGACCAAATACAGGGATCTTCAGAAGATCGCGGATTGTTACGGTAAGATCGCAGACTTTGAGCTGATTTTTACCAAGTTGGATGAAACAGAGGCAGTGGGGAATCTGCTGAATATGAAGCTTTATATCGATGCGCCGATCGCTTATGTGACCTGCGGACAGAATGTTCCGGACGACATGGAAGTATTCAATCCACAGAAGACAGTAAAGCAGATCCTCGGCGGAAAGGAATAAGCGTTCACAGAAAGGCGCGGAAAAATGGATCAGGCGGAACAGTTAAGGATCATTAAAGCAAATAAGCAGATACGACCTACTGCAAGAGTCATTACCGTCACCTCCGGCAAGGGTGGTGTCGGAAAATCCAATATGTCCATCAATCTGGCAATTCAATTCCGTAAAATGGAGAAACGGGTGATCATTCTGGATGCGGACTTCGGACTGGCGAACATTGAGATCATGTTCGGAGCGGTACCGAAGCACAATCTGTGTGATCTGGTCTATGAGGGCAGGAGCATCAGTGACATCATTACCTGGGGACCCATGGAAGTAGGCTTTATCTCCGGTGGCTCGGGAATTGCCGGTATGTCGAATCTGGGGCGGGATGCCCTGACCTGTATCATACAGAATCTGGCGGAGTTAGATGCCGTGACAGATGTGATCATTGTGGATACCGGCGCAGGAATCTCAGACAGTGTGCTGGAATTTTTAGTGGCAAGTGGGGAAGTACTTCTGGTGACCACACCGGAACCGACATCTATCACAGACTCTTATTCATTACTGAAGGCTCTGTACAGACATCCGAGGTTTGAGGAAGACTATACCAAGGTCAAGATGGTAGCCAACCGGGTGGATAATGTGAAGGAAGGACAGGTATTGTTCGAAAAGCTGAATGCGGTAGTCACCAGATACCTGAAGACTCCTATGGAATACCTGGGATGTGTACCGCAGGATGCCCAGGTCGTGCAGGCAGTGATGCAGCAGGTACCGGTATCCATACAGAACCCCGGGGCGAAATCCAGTCAGGCATATGAACGGATCGCACAGAGACTGTGCGACAAGACCCAGGAGGAACAGCCCAGACGCGGAATGGCAGCTTTTTTCTCACACATTATAGGAACCAGGAACGGAGCTGCAAAACAATCCAGATAAGTGAGGTACAAAAATATGTTGTCCAGATTTGTGGAAGAAGGATCCAAAGTAGAACTCCGTGCGCTGGAACGCGGACTGGGTGAAAAAGGTGCGGAAAATACGGCAAAGACATATCAGAGCCGTGTACTGCAGATCCTTTCGGAGGACACCCTGGAGATCTCCATGCCCATGGAACAGACCAAACTGATCCTTCTGCCGGTGGAGAGCGAATACGATATGGTGTTTTTTGAGGAGAACAGTCTGTATCAGTGTTTTGCCAAAATAGTGGACCGTTATAAGAGCAACAACGTCTACGTGCTGGTAATGGAGCTGACCAGCAATCTCAGAAAATATCAGCGAAGAGAATATTACCGTTTCAGTTGTGCCCTGGACATGTGCGCAAGAAACCTGGAGGAGGAAGAGATCGAGGCACTGGAGAAAAATTCTCCCTACAAACTGCAGCCCGGACTTCCCTTGAAGCACAGTGTGATCGTAGATATCAGCGGAGGGGGCTTACGATTCATGTCATCCCAAAGATACGAACCCGACAGCCTGATCCTGTGCAGTTATCATCTGCTCACGAAGGACGGGGAGCGGAAAAAATACGATGTGGTAGGCAAGGTGCTGGCGGTACGGGAGCTGGAGAACAGAAGGGGAATCTTTGAACACAGAGTCCAGTACTACAATCTGGATGTGAATACCCGGGAAGAGATCATACGTTTTATATTCGAAGAAGAGCGTAAGAGCCGCAAAAAGGAGAGAATGAACTGATGCCAAAAAAAATACTGCTTGTAGATGACTCTGCACTCATGAGAAGAGTGCTGTGTGATATAATAGATTCAGACATAAGATTCCAGGTGGTTGACAGGGCAAAAGACGGATTGGAAGCCTTTGACCTGCTGAGCAGAAACAGCTACGATGCTGTAGTCCTGGATGTAAATATGCCGCGAATGAACGGATTGCAGTTGCTGCAGGAATTGCGGAAATACAAGATCCCGGCAAGGGTGATGATGGCGAGTACCGATACGATGGAAGGTGCCAGAACCACACTGGATGCTCTGGAACTGGGAGCACTGGATTTTGTACATAAGCCGGACAGTGCAGTGGACTGCCGGGGCGAGAATTTCCGAAGAGAATTCCTGCAAACACTGAATGTGGTAGCGAACAGTAAGCTGCCGGTATTTGCTGAGGAGGAGAAGCTCTCCGAAGAGAAGGACACCGTAAAAGAGATGATGAAGATCATCAATCATCATCCGGTCAGTGTGTTCGGCAGCAAGATCGTAGCCATCGCAAGCTCCACGGGAGGTCCGAAGTCGCTTCAGTCCGTGATTCCCCTTTTGCCGGCGAACTTAGATGCACCGGTGTTAGTCGTGCAGCATATGCCGGTGGGATTTACAGCGTCCCTGGCAGAGAGACTGGACAATTTAAGCCAGCTTCATGTAAAGGAAGCAGCAGAGGGAGAAGAACTGAAAAAGGGATGGGTCTACATCGCCATGGGCGGTAAGCACCTGAATGTCGTCACTTCTCCGGCGGGACGACATACCCTGCATTTGTCGGAGGAACCTTACAGAGAGGGTGTCAGACCCTGCGCCAATTATATGTATGAATCGCTGCAAAACAGCCGTTTCGATTCGGTGGTATGTGCCGTAATGACGGGTATGGGAGCAGACGGAACGGAAGGAATCGGCAGATTAAAGACTTCCAAGAAGACATATGTGATCGCCCAGGATCAGGATACCAGCGTAGTATTTGGAATGCCTAAAAGTATAATCCAGGCAGGGCTTGCCGATCAGGTAGTACCCTTGGATCAGATAGCCCAGGAGATCATACTTCACGTAGGAGTAAGCAAGTAAGCAATACATGCCGCTTTCGGCAATACCGTGGCAGGCAGAATGGAGGAAGAGATGGACGTAAGCCAATATCTTGAAATTTTTCTGGATGAAACAAATGAACATCTGCAGAACCTGAACACACAGATTCTGGAACTGGAGTCAGACCCCGAGAACATGGACAATATCAATGAGATATTCCGTGCGGCGCATTCCCTGAAAGGAATGGCGGGAACCATGGGCTACAAGCGCATGCAGAACCTGACCCACGATATGGAGAATGTGTTCTCGGAAGTGCGCAACGGCAACATTAAAGTAAAGCCGGAGATGATCGATGTATTGTTCCAGTGCCTGGATGCTCTGGAGGAATACAAGAATAATATTCAGGAGACCTCTGATGAGGGAACCAATGACAACGAGAATCTCATCAAAGCACTGAACGATATCTTAAACGACGGCAAGACCGAAGCCCCCGCAGCCAAGGAAGAAGCTCCCACACCTGCAGCACCTGCCGCAGAAGCCGGCGCAGAGGAAAATGAAAAGTGGAATGACATTGCCTTTGAAGACAGCCAGATTCGTGTGATCAAAGAAGCTATGAAGCAGGGCAAAAATGTATACGGAATCAACGTAGTGGTACAGGAGAGCTGCATCCTGAAGGCAGCAAGAGCTTTCCTGGTATTCAAGGCAGTGGAAGAAAAGGGTGAGATCATCGTATCCATGCCCAGTGCACAGGATGTGGAAGATGAGAAATTCGACAGAGATTTCACTCTGATCGTATTATCCGATTATTCCCTGGATGACATCATCAAGGCAGCCGAGAGCGTATCCGAGATCGCTCAGGTAACCGGTGCTGTTCTGGATCTGGCGAAGACAAAGAATTATCATCCCGAAGAAGAGACTCCCGAACCCGTGGAGAAGAAAAAGGAAGCAGTAGCAGAAGTCAAGGCAGAGCCTAAGAAAGAAGAGAAAAAGCCCGCAGCTGCAGCCAAGGCTCCGGAGAAGAAGCCCGCAAATAAGCCGGTAGTGAACCGTACCGTACGTGTGGATATTGAGAAACTGGATTCCCTGATGAATCTGGTAAGTGAGCTGATCATTGCCAAGAACTCTCTGGTAGCTGCATCCAGCAGCGATCAGGGCAACAATTCCGCATTCAATGAGCAGATCGAATATCTGGAGAATGTTACCACGAACCTTCACGAATCCGTGATGAAGGTACGAATGGTACCTATTGAGAGCGTAGTTGTGAAGTTCCCAAGAATGATCCGCGATCTGTCCAAGAAGCTGGATAAGAAAATGGAACTGTACATGACCGGTGAAGAGACAGAACTGGATCGTACCGTGGTGGATGAGATCGGAGATCCTCTGATGCATCTGCTTCGTAACTCTGCCGATCACGGTCTGGAGTCCGCGGAAGTGCGTGCACAGCGCGGCAAGCCCGAGCAGGGATCCATTTTCCTGGATGCATATCAGGATGGTAACAACGTAGTTATCGAAGTGAGAGATGACGGTAACGGTATTGATGTAGAAGCTGTTAAGAATAAAGCCATCGAGCGTAATCTGGTAACCACAGAGCAGGCAGCCAACATGTCGGAGAAGGATATTATCAATCTATTGTTCCAGCCCGGATTCTCTACTTCCGAGAAGGTAACCGATGTATCCGGAAGAGGTGTGGGGCTGGATGTCGTGAAGTCCAAGATCGAATCCTTAAGCGGTGAAGTGGAAGTGAAGTCCAAGTGGGGCGAGGGAAGTACCTGGACCATTCGTCTGCCTCTGACCCTTGCAATCATTCAGGCTCTGATGGTAGTCGTAGGCGGAGAAAAGTATGCGATCTCTCTGGGATCTATCCAGACGATCGAAGATATCTCCCCGAAGGACATCAAACTGGTAGAGAATAAAGAAGTCATCAACTTAAGAGGAACTGTAATCCCTCTGATCCGTCTGACAGAAGTACTGGATGTCGAGAGCACCAGATCCCCGGAGGACAACCTGATCGTTGTCATTGTCAAGAAGGGCGATAAAATGGCAGGTCTTGTCATCGACGAACTGATCGGACAGCAGGAGATCGTTATCAAGTCTCTTGGAAAATACATCAAACAGTGCAAATTCATCAGTGGTGCAACGATCCTCGGAGACGGTGAGGTAGCACTGATCCTGGATGCCAATGCATTACTGTAAGGAGGGAGATGACAGCTATGGAAGAACTTAGCATGAGAGAAGAATTAAAGGCCGGAGATGAGCGTAAGGTTGAGGAGGAATTTTTCCAGTATATTGTGATCCGCCTCGGAGGCGAACAGTACGGCATTGATATCCGCTATATTGATAATATTGTAAGAATGCAGCACATTACCAGAGTTCCCAAGGTGCCTGTTTATCTGAAGGGAGTAATCAATCTCCGCGGAGAAGTATTACCAGTTATGAGCCTCCGGCTCAAAATGGGACTGGAGGCAGACGAGATGACCCGTGCCACCAGAATCATTATTCTGAAGCAGGAGCAGCAGGGAAGCGTGGGAATCATTGTGGATGAAGTAAAGGAAGTGGTAACTCTCGGAAGCAGTGAAATCGAAAAAATGTCACAGAATACCGGCGAGAGCAGGAAGAGCTTCATCACAGGTGTCGGTAAACACAATGGGGAGCTGATCTCTTTACTGGATCTGAATTCCATTACACTGGAGGAAAACGCATAAAGGAGAGAGATCCATGGGAGACCTGAGTTTAGAGAAAGTTTCGGAAACATATCTGGATGTTTTAAAAGAAATCGGCAACATCGGAGCGGGCAACGCTATGACAGCACTCTCCCAGATGCTGAACTGCAAGGTAGACATGAAGGTACCGCAGGTAAAGCTTTTGGATTTTAACGAAGTAGGAGCTCTGATGGGCGGAGAAGAGCAGGTAATGATCGGCGTATTCTTAGGAGTCGAAGGTGATATTACCGGCAGCATGATGTTTCTGGTAGAGCAGAACAGTGCAAAACATCTTCTCCATAAGATCCTGGGGGATATGGTACAGCAGGACGGATTTTCGGAGATCGAATTTTCCGCCATGCAGGAGATCGGCAACATTATCACCGGAGCCTATCTGAATTCCCTGTCCATGCTGACGAATCTGACGATCATCCCAACGCCTCCGTCTCTGACCCTGGATATGGCAGGTGCGATCTTAAGCGTGCCCGCCATCGAATTCGGGATATTGGGAGACAAGATTTTACTGATTCAGTCACAGTTCTATGATGAGGTAGAGATCGACGGTTATTTCATTCTGGTTCCTGATATTGAATCCTATCCCAAGATCCTGTCATCTTTGGGAATACCGGTGGAATAAGGAAGTCGGAAGCAGAAGAAGGGGAGCAGAATGAGCGAGATAATTAAAGTAGGAATGGCGGATCTGAAGACCTGCGTAAGCCCCGACGGAGTGACTACTTTGGGACTGGGATCCTGCGTGGGAATAGCGATTCGCGATCCGGTGACGAAAATAGGCGGTCTGGCACATATTATGCTGCCGGACAGCACTACGATCCGCAACAGTAACCAGAATATCGCAAAATTTGCAGATACGGGAATTGATGAACTGGTCAGACAGATGGAGAAACTCGGCGCGAGAAAGGCAAGAATGGTTGCCAAGATCGCCGGCGGAGCCACCATGTTCACCTTCCAGGGACGCAACGATATGATGCAGGTGGGGGAACGCAATGTGGAAGCGGTCAAGAAAAAGCTGAAAGAGATCAGCATCCCCATTCTTGCGGAAGATACAGGTAAAAACTACGGAAGAACCGTAACTTTCTATCCGGAGACCGGAGAATTCCATATCCGTGCTGTGGGAAGAGATGAATCGGTGATCTGACAGAGTTTGTATAGGAAGAAGATTATGAACAGAAAGAACATGCCATTGCTTCTGATGCTGATTGCGGGTGCATGCACCTGCATCGTTACATTGGTAAGATCATACTCGGTGTTAGCAAGTCTGGTGGCACTTTTTGCGGTGATGCTTTTGTTCTATTGTCTGGGAAGTGTGATTCGTCTGCTGCTGGATCGATTTGACAGACAGAACGAGGAGAAGGCAAAACAAGAGCAGGAAGAGAAGGCGGAAGAAGCAGCTGCGACGGAAGAAGACGCAGGGCAGAAGGGTGTAAGCGAATCGAATGGATGAAACCGGTAAGAAGAGGTTATTAGAAGAATATGCTGCTAATAAGCGACCGGAGACCAGGGAACAGCTGATACTGGAATATGCTCCGCTTGTGAAAGTGGTAGCCGGAAGACTGAGCATGTACCTGGGATACAATGTGGATTATGAAGATCTGGTAAGCTACGGTATCTTCGGATTGATCGATGCCATCGACAAGTTCGATTGCATGAAAGAAGTGAAGTTCGAGACCTATGCCAGTCTGCGCATCCGGGGAGCGATTCTTGACCAGATCCGTAAAATGGACTGGATTCCCCGTACGATCAGACAGCGGCAGAAAAAAATCGATGCTGTCATCAAGGAAGTGGAGCAGACCACCGGACGCACTGCGACGGATGAAGACATTGCACAGGGGCTGGGAATATCCTCCGAGGAATACCTGGACTGGCAGTCCCAGATGAAAGTTACGGGACTGGTATCCTTAAATGAGTACATGGAGCAGGGAAGCGATGTCTCCCAGGATTACAGCAGGCATACGACGGCGCAATTTGACAGCCCGGAAGAGAGCATAGAAAAAAAAGAACTGACCAAAGTACTGGGAGAAGCACTGGAGCTTCTGACAGAAAAAGAGAAAAAAGTAGTTATGTTATATTATTATGAGGATCTTACGCTGAAAGAGATCAGTAATATTCTGGAAGTGTCGGAATCCCGGGTATCACAGTTGCATACCCGTGCTTTACAGAAGATGAAGACCAAAATGGGAAACTACATGGGACTTTTATAGAACTTTGTTGACCTGCGCGGGATGCAGGATGGGAAGGCAGAGGAAAGGCGTATGCAGAATGGATATTTTCAGATAGTGACAGCACCGGGAGGTTATGGACTGCGAATCGTACCGCCAAAGGACGGGGGCAGTGGTGTGAATCTCCAGGAGATCCTCTCATATCTTGACAGAGAAGCGGTGCCTTACGATCCCATGACAATCAAAAAAGCGATTTTGAACGGTGAGGACACCGTCTGCTTTTTAGAGAGAAAAGATTGTCCGGAGCTGGAGGAGACTTACAGTATCGAGGTCAGCCAGGACAATATGCAGGTCACCCTACGTTTTTATCCCGCATCACAGACCGGGAAAAGAGCGACGATGGACAGCGTGATCAAAGATCTGAGATTCCGGAATGTAGTCTATGGAATTCAGATGAGCGTTCTGCAGGATCATTTTATGTCTGAGGGAATCTATTGCACGGATCTGGTGGTGGCAAAAGGAAAAGAACCCAGACACGGAACGGACGCATACATTAAGTATTATTTTAACACGGATGTTCATGTCCGGCCTACATTAAATGATGACGGAACGGTGGATTATTTCCATCTGAATATGATTAATCCCTGCAAGAAAGGGCAGCTTTTGGCGGAGACCGTTCCGGAGGATGAGGGCGAGTACGGAACCACGGTACAGGGCGCTAAGATAAAACCGAGACAGGTGAAAAAAGCACATCTGGAATTCGGACATAACATCGAGATCTCCGAAGACCGGAGAAAAATCACTTCTATGGTGGATGGGCATGTATCCCTGGTAGAAGGTAAGGTCTTCGTATCCGATGTCTACGAAGTGGAAAATGTGGATCTGTCCACCGGTAATATCGATTTTGAAGGAAGCGTACAGGTCAAGGGCAACGTGTCCTCCAATTTTGTCATCCGGGCGGGGGGCAATGTGATCATCAGCGGTGTCGTGGAAGGTGCTCATATCGAAGCCGGCGGCAACATTATCATTGCCAGAGGCATGAACGGTATGACCAAGGGAACGCTGAAAGCCGGCGGTAATATCGTGGCGAAATTTTTAGAGAATACCACTGCGGCTGCCGGCGGTTATGTCAGTACGGAATCCATTCTGCACAGCAATGTGACAGCCGCCACAGAGATTCAGGTCACCGGTAAGAGAGGATTTATCACCGGTGGGCATGTACGCGCCGGACAAAAGATCGAGGTGAAGACCCTGGGAGCCACCCTGGGAGCACCTACGGTGGTAGAGGTAGGTGTGGATCCCGAGAAAAAGGCGGAGTACATGAGACTTCAGAAGGAAGTCTCCGAGATCGTAAAAACGATTCGGAATATCCAGCCGATCCTCGCAAGCTTTGCGGAGAAAAAGAGCAAGGGAGTTCGCTTTACGCCGGATCAGATCAATTACATCCGGAATTCCGCAGCTACCATGGAGACGCAGAAAAAGAGTCTGGAAGAGAAGAACCGCAGAATGCAGGAACTGCAGCTGGAGTTCAATCCCCAGGAGAGAGCAATGGTGCTGGTAAAAGGAGAGGTGTATCCCGGTACCACGATCATCATCGGAGATTCTTCCATGCAGGTGAAGAGTACTTATCATTACTGCCGTTTTGAACGCATCGACGGTGATGTGAAGTCCACTCCCCTGTAAGAGATCATAGAAAAGAGGCACAGATATGGCATTTGGATCTTTAGAGATTGCTTCGATCCCCAGAACACAGGATTATACTGTGATGAAGCAGAATGAAGACAACAAGGGGACATTTCAACAGATGACGCTGGGACAGCAGACGCAGAAGCATACCGAGCAGCTCACCAAAGAGGTGCACAGCAGTGACGATGCGGACTGGTACACCGGACAATACGATGCCAAGGAAAAAGGCAGCAACGAGTATGCGGGTAACGGCGGCAAACGCCGCAAAAAGCAGCCGGAGGACGGTGTCGTAGTGAAAAAAGGGCATCAGGGATTTGACATTAAGATCTGACAATACAAAGGAAAAGTAGTAATATGGGCATTTTGGAAATCATCCTGCTGATTGCGGGAATTATAATATTCACGGGAAGCTTTTTCCTGCCGTTTGGCGGTAAAGAGAGCGAAGGGATCAACAGGGAAGCGGCAAAAGAAGAAATCCACGGTCTGGTGGAAGAGGAAATGAATAGCGTCCGAAGTCAAATGCAGGACAAAATGGAAGAGACCTCCGAGGATGCCGTGGAGAAGGCGGAGCGTTCCCTGGAACGTCTGACCAATGAGAAGATCATGGCGGTCAATGAATATTCCGACACGGTATTACAGGAGATTCATAAAAATCATGAAGAAGTAATGTTCTTATATGATATGCTGAACAGCAAGCATGCGAATATCAAGGACACCGTATCCAAAATGGATAAAGTGGTAAAGGCGGCTGAAAATAAGGTTGCTGAAGATAAAGTTACTGAAAATAAAGTAACGGAGAATAAAGTAACGGAGAATAAAGTAACGGAGAATAAAGTGACGGAGGATAAGCCAACAGAGACCGGGGCGGCATCATCCAAAACCGCAGATACTGCTCAGCCAGAACCGCTGGTACAGCCGGAGAATTCTCCCGAGATCGGATTCATGGGAGAGACGGTGCAGGAGGGACAGAACAATAACAAGAAGATCCTTGAGATGCACAGACAGGGCAAATCCACAGTGGCAATTGCCAAGGAACTGGGACTGGGCGTCGGAGAAGTGAAGCTTGTGATCGACCTGTACAAGGCCTGATGAGAATCGCATGAAGCAAGGATAAGAACGGAGAAATACAATAATGAAGTTAAAATATTATCTGCGCGGTCTCGGAATCGGAATGGCGGTAACGGCATTGATCTTAGGAATCAGCTTTTCCGGCAGACAGGGACAGGAGACGCAGACACTGACAGATGATCAGATTAAAGAGAGGGCTGCGGAACTGGGAATGGTGGATAGCAGCGAGCTGACCCTGGCGGCACTCCAGAACAGTGCGCAGTCGCAGCCACAGGTAACGACGGAGCCGGAAGCTACAGCAGAACCGGAGGCGACCGTGGAGCCGGAAGTCACGGCAGAACCGGAACTCGCGCATCCATCCATTACGTCCATTACAATCAATAAGGGTGCCGATTCCGGCAGTGTCAGCAGACAGCTCTACGAGGCAGACCTGGTGGAGAATGCGAAAGCATTTGACGATTACTTATGTAATAACGGCTACAGTCGCAACATCAATCCCGGCACCTATGAGATTGCACCCGGAACTTCCGAAGAAGAAATCGCCAAAATAATCACAGGAAAACATTAAAAACCCCTTGCTATAGGGGTTTTTCTGTGTTATAATCGCACTGTTGTGACAAAAAAACACGCCTTTCGATTTGGCGATGGTGCTCCTGCTTTGTGCAGAGGTCTTCGCCAGAGCTAACCGGGTTCTTAACGCGTCCCGGCAGAAAAGAAAAGCGGAAGATTTTAACCAAACGGAGGTAAATACATGAGCGTTATTTCTATGAAACAGTTACTTGAAGCAGGTGTTCATTTCGGACATCAGACCAGAAGATGGAACCCTAAGATGGCTCCTTACATCTTCACCGAGAGAAACGGTATCCACATCATCGATCTGCAGAAGTCTGTAGTTAAGGTTGATGAGGCTTACAAGGCAGTATCCGAGATCGCTGCACAGGGCGGCACCATCCTGTTCGTTGGAACCAAGAAGCAGGCACAGGACGCTGTAAAGGTTGAGGCTGAGCGTTGCGGTATGTACTATGTAAACGAGAGATGGTTAGGTGGTATGCTGACCAACTTCAGAACCATCCAGTCCCGTATCGCAAGACTGCATGCAATCGAGACCATGTCTCAGGACGGTACTTTCGATGTACTGCCTAAGAAAGAAGTTATTCAGTTAAAAAAAGAATGGGAGAAGCTGGAGAAGAACCTGGGCGGTATCAAGAACATGACCAGAGTTCCCGA
>DJEP01000028.1:35795-37331 GCA_002431915.1 Lachnospiraceae bacterium UBA5895
AAGAAGGAAAGAATCTGCGTACAGGAAGCTCATGCACTGGGCATTACCCTGATTGGTATCGGCGATACCAACTGTGATCCCGAAGAACTGGATTACATCATCCCCGGTAACGATGACGCTATCAGAGCCGTTAAGCTGATCGTATCCAAGATGGCTGACGCTGTTATCGAAGCAAAGCAGGGCGAAGCTGTATACAGCGACGCTGATGTAGCTATCGAGGCTGAGGATATCGAAGAGGTTGCAGCTGACGCTGAATAATTCGATTCCATAAGAGAAGCATAGGAACCCAGATTGCGATGCCTGTCATTACGGTCTGGGTTCTTGAGGATAATATATTAATTAAGAAGAGAGGATAAAAAAATGGCAATTACCGCATCTATGGTAAAAGAGCTCCGTGAAATGACCGGCGCTGGTATGATGGATTGTAAGAAGGCTCTGAACGAGACCAATGGAGATATGGACGCAGCCGTTGAGTTCCTGAGAAAGAACGGACAGGCTAAGGCTGAGAAGAAGGCAAGCCGTATCGCAGCAGAAGGCGTTGCACGTGCAGCAATCTCCGCAGACGGCAAGACCGCTTGCGTAATCGAAGTGAACTCCGAGACTGACTTCGTTGCAAAGAACGAGACATTTACTTCTTTCGTAGAGGCTGTCAATGCAGCAGCACTTGCTTCTGATTTACAGGGTGGCAAGAATGGCGAGGACATCGAAGCACTGTTAGCTACTCCTTTCGAGGGCGCAACCGTTAAGGATGCCCTGGTAGAGAAGACCGCCACCATCGGTGAGAAGCTGTCTATCCGTCGTTTTGAGAAGGTGTCCGGAGATGTAGCAGTATCTTATATCCACGGTGGTGGACGTATCGGCGTTATCGTTGCAGCTAACGGCGCATCCGACGATGCAGCAAGAGAAGCACTGACCAACATCGCTATGCAGGTAGCAGCTATGAATCCTACCTACATCAGCAGAAATGATATTTCAGCAGAAGAGCTGGCTAAGTTACAGGAGATTACTGTTGACGCAGCACTGAACGATCCTGCATCTCTGCCCAAGCCTATCCTGAACAAGCTGATCGACAAGGCTATGAACAGTTCCGCATGGAGCGATGAGGATAAGGCTATCTACGAAGAGAAGAAGAGCAACATGAACTATCTGTTCAACTTCCTGTCCAAGGAAGCAGCTGCTGCTCTGGCTGAGCTGGCTATGGCTGATAAGGACGCTATCGTATCTGACAAGATCTTCAAGGGTCTGGCAGACGGTCGTGTATCCAAGCAGCTGAAAGAGATCTGCCTGTTAGATCAGACCTACGTTAAGGCTGAGGATGGTAAGCAGACCGTAGCTAAGTATTTAGAGAGCGTTAACAAGGCTCTGACCATCGCTAAGGTTGTTCGTTTCGAAGTTGGCGAAGGCATGGAGAAGAAGAACGAGGACTTCGCAGCAGAAGTTGCCGCTCAGATGAACGCTTAATCATAAGGGATTATATAGCAAAAAGGCATGCATACGCATGCCTTTTTGCTATGGTTGGTGCGCCCGGCGGCGCAC
>DJEP01000035.1 GCA_002431915.1 Lachnospiraceae bacterium UBA5895
CGCCCCGATATGAGCATAAAAGTCGGGGGCTTTTGACCCCGACATCATGATATCATGGCTTTGAATAGTTACAGGACATTATAATTTGGAGAGGAGACGGAGACCATGCCCGGAACTTTATATTTGTGTGCAACACCCATCGGCAATCTCGGGGATATGACACCGCGGGTGGTGGAGACCCTGCAGACGGTGGATGTGATCGCGGCGGAGGATACCCGTAACAGCATCAAACTGCTGAATCATTTCGACATCCATACGCCCATGACAAGCTACCACGAGTACAATAAAGTAGAAAAAGCACATCAGCTGGTAGGACAGTTGTTAAACGGACAGAACATCGCCCTGATCACGGACGCCGGAACCCCGGCAATCTCCGATCCCGGCGAAGTGCTGGTGCGGATGTGCCAGGAGCAGAACGTTCCCGTAACTTCCCTGCCCGGTCCGGCGGCATGCATTACTGCGCTGACTTTGTCGGGGCTCAGTACCCGGAGGTTCTGCTTTGAAGGATTTCTGCCTGCGGATAAAAAGGAGAAGAAAGCGATTCTGGAGGAGCTGAAGACCGAGAGCCGTACCATGATCCTCTACGAAGCGCCCCATCATCTGATCCGGACGTTGGAGGAACTGTATGCGACACTGGGAGAGCGTCGGATCACGTTGTGCAGAGAGCTGACCAAGAAGTTCGAGACCGTATTCCCCACAACACTGGAAAAGGCGCTGGAATATTATAAGACTGAGGAGCCCCGTGGGGAATATGTACTGGTAGTGGAAGGAAAAAGTTCGGAGGAGAAGCGGCAGGAAGAGATCGCCTCCTGGGAATCCATGACCATCGAAGAGCATATGGCTTATTATGAAGAACAGGGAATGGACAATAAATCCGCCATGAAACAGGTGGCAAAAGACAGGGGTGTCGGAAAACGGGAGATCTATCAATACCTGCACGGCAACTCCTGAAACGATGAAAACATCCGGAGAAAACCGGATAAGGACAGGCAAGGGCATATGAGCATTCCTGAAAATCATATGCAGAAGAGAGGCTAAATGAGTAATTGTGACGCATGTGTCAATTATGAATATGATGAAGATTATGAATGCTATTGCTGCATGGTGAATCTGGATGAGGACGAAATGTACCGATTCCTGTCCGGAACCCAGCAGGAATGTCCCTACTTCCGACTGGATGACGAATACGCAGTGGTAAGACATCAGATGTAAAGGTAAAATTCACGAAAACGATTGAAAAAAGTCTACAGAAATGGTAGAGAATGCTGATTGTGAAAGCAAAAACAGCGTAGTATAATACGGAGTTGCGTGCTGCAAAAGTACAGTGCGCAGCTCTTTTTGTTTGCACGGAATTTTATCGTATAAAACAAAAGAAGTGTAATACTAAAGTTAACAGGTAAAGGTGACAATAGCATGAAGTATGTAAAACAATTATCGATTATTTTGGGAATCTCCTTTCTGGCAGAACTGCTGGAAATCCTGATACCGCTTCCCATCGCAGCCAGCGTCTATGGTCTGGTGATCATGCTGGTGGGGCTGATCACAAAGCTGATTCCATTGGAAAAGGTGGAGACCGCGGCGGATTTCCTCGTGGATGCCATGTCCATTATGTTCGTGCCCGCCACCGTAGGCATTATGGCCAGCGTGGATGCGTTAAAAGAGATGCTGCTTCCCATCTGCGTGATCACTGTGGCGTCTACGGTGTTAATTATGATCGTGACAGGCCGGGTATCCCAGCATATTATCCGGGGACAGAGAAACAAAGGTGCTGCTGCCGTTGCAACGGCAGGAACCGAAGCAGTTGATGACAAGGAGGGCAGATAAATGAATGAAATATTGAGCCAGTCTATCTTTTTTGGTATTGCCATCACACTGGTCACTTATGAGATCGGTCTGTGGATCAAACAGAAGACCGGAAAAGCCATTGCCAATCCGCTGCTGATCTCCGTGATCCTGATCGTGGCAGTATTGTTATTATTCCATATAGATTATGAGACTTATGCCAATGGCGCACAGTACATCAGTATTTTCCTGACCCCGGCAACGGTCAGCCTGGCAGTACCTCTGTACCGTCAGCTGGAGCTGTTAAAGACGTATCCCAAGGCAATTTTCGGCGGAATCATCGCCGGTGTGCTGACTGCCATGGTAAGTATTTTTGCTTTAAGTCTGATGTTCGGACTGAATCATGAGCAGTATGTAACGCTTCTGCCGAAGTCCATCACCACGGCTATCGGTATGGGCATATCTGAAAAAATGGGCGGTATCGTGACCATTACGGTAGTCGTGATCATTGTGACCGGCATCCTTGGCAACATTCTGGCAGAAACGATCTGCCGCCTGTGCAAGATCGAGGATCCCATTGCCAAAGGTCTCGCCATAGGTACCAGCGCACATGCCCTGGGAACCGCGAAAGCCATGGAGCTGGGCGAGATCGAAGGCGCCATGAGCAGTCTGTCCATCGTGGTCGGCGGTATTTTGACCGTAATTTCGGTATCTATATTTGCCAACTTCATCTAATGATATCAGGGTGCTATGTGCCGGTGGCACATGTTTAGCACGGACCGAAGCGGAGAAGTGGGAGTGCGTAGCACGTAACAATCCGTAAGCATCATATTTATTGTATAGAAAAAAATATCCTGCGCATACTAACCTCGCAAAGAACAGAAGGAATCAAAAGGAGGTTAACAGCATGAGTGATATTTCAGAATTAGATCTGCAGAATCTGCGCCATCTGATCGGCGGTTTTGACACGACCCACTGCAAAATGCAGGAGTACGCCAAGGAAGCGGAGGACCCGAAGGTAAAACAGTTTTTTGAGAAGGGTGCCCGCAGCGCCATGGAGAACAAACAGCAGCTTATGAAGTTTTTGCAGTAAGGAGGCAGCAGAATGCAGGAAAAAACAATGGTAGCAGATACTCTGGCAGGAATCAACGGTGAGCTGACCCGTTATGCGGGAATGATCGCCCAGTCGGAGAACAAGGAATTAAAACAGACACTGAAGCAGTTCCGTACCGCTTGTGAGCAGTCCCAGGAGGAGTTGTACCAGATCGCCAGAGAGAAGTCTTATTATGTACCGGCGGAGAAAGCCACCGCAGAAGAAGTTGCACATGTGAGAAGTCTTTTCACACAGGGAACTCTGTAAGTTCCAACACAATAAATATAACTTAAATATAGTTTAGAGTAAGTCTCCCGGATAATTTATTCCCGGGAGGCTTATTATTTTGCATGTGACGTCCGTAGGGCACAACATGCAAAGGTGATCTGTGCCGCATAGGACATCCCGTCGTCCGCATATAGTAAAACGAAGGAATGGCAGGCGGTTTGGAAAGATGCTGAATTATATCTGGGCAGGAATGATTCTGCTGGGGGTGATCTACGGGGTCTGTAGCGGGCAGATGGATGCCCTGACGGGAGGGGCGATTGACAGTGCCAGAGAGGCGGTGAGCCTCTGCATTACCATGGCGGGCGTCATGGCACTGTGGATGGGCCTCATGGAGATCGCGCAGGAATCCGGCATGATTACGAAGATGACAAAGGGAATCCGCCCTTTTTTGAAATTCATGTTCCCGAGACTTCCGGAGGAGCATCCGGCGGGAGAATACATAGCTACGAACCTGATCGCCAATGTCATGGGACTGGGCTGGGCGTGCACTCCGGCGGGACTGAAAGCCATGGAGCAGCTGGCGGAGCTGGAGAAGGAGAGGGCAGAAGAGCGACGAACAAAGCAGCAGAAGATGCGACCTGCGAACAGGCAGTTACGACCCAGGGCAGAGCAGGAATCGGAGGATTGGCGACATGGAGCAGGGGTCATGGCAGCCAGCAACGAAATGTGCACGTTTCTGATCCTGAATATTTCGTCCTTACAACTGATTCCGGTCAACATGATCGCCTACCGCAGCCAGTACGGCAGTGCCAATCCGGCGGTGATCATTGCACCGGCACTGGTCGCCACGCTGTTCAGCTCGATCATAGCCATTATCTATTGCAAATGGAAGGATCGGTAGAAGTATGATGAATGCGTTGACACATATGTCAGATATTATGATTCCCATGGTCATTTTCTGGATCGTTGGTTACGGAATGGTCTCGGGGGTGAAGGTTTACGAGACTTTTTTGAAAGGAGCGAAAGAGGGTCTGCGCATTGTGGTGGAGATTCTGCCGACACTGGTGGGATTGATGATGGCAGTGGGGATTCTTCGGACGTCCGAATTTTTTGAACTGTTGGGAAAAATGATCGGACCGGCGACGCAGGCAGTGGGACTTCCGGCGCAGCTGATTCCGTTACTTATCGTAAAAATGTTCTCTTCCTCAGCTGCTACCGGGCTGGTGCTGGATATTTTCAAGACCTGCGGTCCGGACTCCTATGCCGGGATGCTGACATCAATTCTCATGAGCTGTACGGAGACTATTTTTTACACCATGAGCGTGTATTTTCTGGCAGCAAAGGTAACGAAAACCCGCTACACGCTGCCGGGGGCACTGCTGGCAACGTTAGCGGGAACGATAGCGAGTATTTTCCTTGCGGGGAAAATGTAATTAAATTAACTGTAAAGTTCTTAAAATAAACAAATATACCGTCAGGGTGATCGAACTTAAAAATGTTGTAGCGACGACGACACTGGAGGTCAAAGTTCCTTCGTGGTTCATGTTTTTCGCCATGATATAACAGCTTACGGTGGTGGGGGAGCCCAGCATAATGAGGATCGCCACCAGCTTTTCTCCGGTGAAACCGAAATGCACCGCAAGCGGCAGGAACAGCGCGGGCCATACCACCAGTTTTAATGCGGTTGCCACTCCGGTGGGGGCTAAAAGCTTTAACGCTTTTCTTCCCTCGAATCCGGCACCGAGACCGATCAGAGCCAGGGGCGTAGCCAGTACGGCAACATTGCTGATGGTCTTGGAAATGATCACGGGATAATTGATCCGGCAGGCGCTGGACAACATTCCCAGGGCAATACTGATAATGATCGGGTTCGTGATGATACCTTTTAAGGATTTCAGCAGTGATTCCTTATCGAAGCCTTTTGCATCCGGTCCGGTAAAGGACAGGATCAGTACGGCAGCGATATTATACAGGGGAACCGTCCCCACGATCATCAGGGGGGCCATGCCGGAAGCACCGTAGATGTTCTGTATAAACGCGATACCCAGGACAGCAGCACTGCTGCGGTAGCTTGCCTGGACAAGTTCTCCCAGGCGGGATTTATTCTTATAAAAAATGCCTGCCACGACCCAGGTGATAACTATACAGAACAGGGTCACGAAGAAGCAGAACAGCACATAACCGGTATCCCATACACTGTAAAAATCGGCAGTGGACATGTCTTTGAACAAAAGTACGGGTAGGGTGACTTTATAATTGAATGAATTCAGGGTTTTAACAAAAGAGTCGTTGGTAACATGCAGCTGCTGTAAAACATAACCGATCACCATGACCAGAAATACGGGGATCGTTGCGTTGAGACTGAATAAAAGTTGTTCCATGAAAAATTTATGCCTTTCTGTGGTAGGAAGCTAAATATGGGAAGCGAAAAGCCCCTCTCCTTCTGCAAGTATAGAAAAGGAGGGGGGGCTTTGTCAAGTTACGGTCTTGTGATGTTTTATTTTACAGCGCTGATCTTGTAAATGAATTTCACGGTGCTGTCCATTCCGTCATTGGAACCGGTGAAGGAATTGTAATTCTCGGATACGGAAGCGGTGGCTTTCATACGGTCGATTACTTCCTGGAGCTCATCGGGATCTACAATGCAATGAAACCGGCCACTGCAGTAATGGAGCTTCCGACCACTGAGGCCAGGGTCTTCTGCTCTTCGTAGCTGTGCCAGAGGAAGATGGAGTAGCCCATGGTGACAGCCAGCTGTAATACGGCAGACAGGGCGTTGGTCAGGTAGGAGATTTCACCCAGGAAATAGTTGGTACCCATATTCAACAGGATGGCAATGCCTACATAAATCGGCTCCTCTTTTTCACACAGATCCTCCAGATCGGTGACCATGGCGGACATACCGGATACGAAGCATTGTTTTCCGGCAATATTGCGGATCTCGGAGATAGCCTCCATGGTATCGTCGGAGGAAGTGGAATTATCGAAGAAGATGGCTAACATTGTGCTGTCGCCGGAGTTGAAGGCATCATACAGTTTGGAAGGAAGCATTTCCATGGGAACGGATGTATCTGCGAAGTCGTCATACCACAGAACGGTATCCACATGGTCTACATGGGAGATATCTTCCCGGAGAGAAGAGACATCCTCCGGATCCATACCTTCGATAATTACGAAGGAGAACGCTCCTTTTCCGAATTCATCCATCAGTATATCCTGACCTACGACCGTGTCGATATCACCGGGCAGATAAGTCAGCATATCGTAATTGATCCGCGTCATGACCATTCCGATCACCGAGGGAATCAGTAATGCGATTGCCAGTATTAATATGGGAATACGGCATTTCACAACCCATTTTCCAAATTTCATAAATAGGGCTCCTTTCTTTGTCGTTTTATTCACTTGGTATTTTATGCAGTGATCCCTGCCTTGAAAACAGACAAAAAAGAGCAATGCACAAAAACTGCGCATTGCCTGAAAATAATCCAAAATATGTGCAAACCGTGGTAAATGCCAAAATTATCTGGCGACACGGGTCAGGGTTATCTCGATATTTCCCTGGAAAATTTCGCCCACACGCCGGATCAGAGATTCCGGATCCTTCTTCATTCCGGTGTTCAGCCGTTCTAAGATCATACCCACAAGTGCGAATTTGTAGAAGTCCACCACCATTTTCTGGCCAGCGGGAAATACCTTTTTGTGTGCAGCATGCTCCACCCGCTCCGTGACCCTGGCGACGTACAGCCGCATGACCTCTCCGGCGATACTGTAGAGATACCGTTCCACCCGCTCCACATCCGCGCTCAGAATGTGTTCCAACAGAGCGGTGATGTCTTTTATGGTAATCTTATCCAATGGGCGCTCGTTCAGCAGCCGGATAAAGGATTTTTCGATAGCCTTGCTCGTAAACTGTGTCAGGGGTTCCTCCAACCTGATGATCCGTACACTTCATCTTAGCATAAAACCGTTAATTTGTCATTAACAGCAGGTTTTCCAGAGAGGAAAAATCAGAAGTTCCCGCTTCCAAATAAAAAGAGTGGAACTTTCTGTCGGAATAGGTGGCGTTCCAGTGATTTTTCGCGGTATCCCGTAATTTCAAAATTTCCAGATAGCCCACATAATACTTCGGGTAATTGCAGGGTTCCTCTGCAATATAAGTGTAGATCGCTTTGCAGACGTCCGGGGAATCAATGCCAAACTTCCCAAGGAACGTGGCGGTCTGATCGTATCCGGCACCTTCCCCGTGGATCAGAAGGTCCAACAGAGTATACATACACAGTTGGAGGCTGCGGGTGTGCTTCTCCAGCCGGGCAGCCTGCGCGGCATCGGTCTGTCCGGATTGCTCTAAAAGATCCGCCGCATAATCATAGGAAATAAACTCCACATATAATGCCCAGCCTTCCAAATATCCGCCGTACCAGACAAGCTTTCTCGCAGGATCAGTGTTTTTATCTAAAAAGGAACGGTTACTGTACACGGTCTGATAGAGATGCCCGGGAAAACCTTCGTGTGCCAGGGTCGTATAGAGTTCCAGACCCATGGGAGAGTTTCGACGGTTTATATAGATGACATTATTGTCGGAATCACCCAGGGGAGTTGTCAGGTAAAAGGCAGGAGCACTGTAAGGCTCCAGACTGGGGACGACATCCTTGACAGAAAAGGAGGGGGTGGGGTTACTGACAGGAAAGTCATTTATCATACGTGACTGGAGATCGGAAAGCATTTCTTCCGGTTCCGTGAGGGGAAATTCTTCTGTGACCTCTTCAGAAAGCATGGAAATCAGAGAGGGGGACTGCTTTGCCAGGCTGCGAATGGCTGATTGTTCCTCCTGAAATTGCGCCAGAAGCATCTGCACCAGCTCTTTTTCCGAACGGGAGGAACCGGTCTCGGCGAACAGCAGGTGGTGATAGTAGGTCTTTCCTTCCGGCAGCAGGGCGAGACCTTTCGGCAGAGAATCGGAAAGCTCTGCGGTGCCTCCGGGAACTGCCTGGTCGGCAGAGCCGGAAGGCTCCAGGGAGCATAGTCCGTCGGACAGTGCGGCATAGGCAGGCAGCACCACCGTGGCAAGCAGCCGGTCATTTTCCGTAAGGAGGGAAACGGTTTCTTCGGAAGATAGATTTTCGCGTGACTGTAATTCAACCAGCCGGTCTTCAAAAGTTGTTTGTAAGAAATGTGTTCCCTGTGTCAACTCTTTTGTGGTGACAATACTGTCACATTGCTTTCGAACTTTTTCCAGGGAGCAGGCGGGCATGAGGAAGCCTGCGGCAGCTTTTTCCTGCTCATAGAGGAGCAGGGAGGCGAAATAGTCGTCCACCTGGTCTAAGAGCGCCAGGTAGTCTGTCACATCCCGCTTTGTGCGGAAGGTGTACTCCGCCAGTAGGACGGGGAGCTGGGACTGCATTCCCGAGGACGGGGACAGTGGATCATTGTAATAGGGGAACTGCGCCAGCGCCTGATCATTTTCCAGGGAACGTTTTAGGAGCGTATAGGTGAAAGCATTCTCCGGGGAGAGCCTGTCGTAAGCAATACAACTTAGTTGTCTAAGGAGCGTGGAACAGCGTTCCCTGCCGGATTCCGACTGGTCGGAGGTATAGACAGGCAGGGCAGGTTTGTAATTCGTGATCCCGAAGGCAGCAGGATCCGCAATGGTGTAATGCATATTCAGGGTACTGGCAGTCATTTCTTCCCGGAAGAGCCGGGAGGTGAACTGCTCAAACCGCCTGTCTGCGGAGAAAAAGTGGGACAAAATGGTCATTGCACCGGTGAGGGTGCAGAGGAGACCGATACATATAAGCAGCTGGGGAAGAGAGAGAGAAGGACGTTTTCGCACGATGATTACCTGGGAACGGAAAGTGTTAGTAAGAGTATATGAGGGTCTCCCACACGATAGACTTGATACGATTTATCTGTGGCGCAGGCGTACAAAACGTCCTTTGTGGAATCCTCTGGCAAAATAAGTTGTACACTATACAACTATATATAAATGTATCTAAAATAACAAAAAGCTGTATTGACTTTGTACGATGACCTGATTATACTGAAAGTGATTATGGAGACAAAATATCAAAACCTGATTAACTACATACAGGAGCAGATTACGGACGGACAACTGGGTCCCGGGGAGAAGGTTCCTTCGGAGAACCAGCTTGCGGAGCGGTTCCACATCAGCAGACAGACAGTGCGTAAGGCCATCGGTACTCTGGAGGAGAACGGACTGGTGCAGAGGATCCGGGGCAGCGGTACTTATGTCAGCTTCGACCGCCGGAAGAATCTGGAGCAGCGCAACAGCATCGCCGTGGTGACTACCTACGTGGACAGCTATATTTTCCCGAAGATCCTACAGGGCATGCAGAATACGTTATTTGAGAGCGGCTTCTCCGTGCAGATCTATTTTACGAACAATACGCTGGACCGGGAGAAAAGCATTTTAAAGGATCTGCTAAAAAGGGACGATGTAGCAGGCGTGATCGTGGAAGGCACGAAGAGCGGGCTGCCGAATCCGAACCTGGATCTGTACCGCCACCTGATGGCGAGAAAGATCCCGCTTCTTTTTTTCAATACCTATTATCCGGAGCTGGAAGCACCCCATGTATCCCTCAACGATGCGGATACGGCTTATAAGGCGGTGCGCTATCTGATCGATAAGGGACATCAGAAGATCGGGGCAATCCTGAAGTTGGACGACGGACAGGGCAGGCAGCGGTATCTGGGGTATCTGCGTGCCATGGAAGAAGCAGGACTTATGGTAACGGATTCCCGGATGGTGTGGATCGACACGGACGAGTCGAAACAGTTGGGCTATTGCCGGGACCGCATTTTGGATCGGGTGGAGGAATGCACTGCACTTCTGGCATACAATGACCAGATCGCTTTCCAGCTGATTCGTATGTTAACAGATCGGAAGATCCG
Source organism: Lachnospiraceae bacterium UBA5895 (assembly GCA_002431915.1). Taxonomy (GTDB): domain Bacteria; phylum Bacillota; class Clostridia; order Lachnospirales; family Lachnospiraceae; genus Acetatifactor. The sequence continues at coordinate 10,016 of DJEP01000035.1, forward strand.
GGTGCCGGAGGATGTATCAGTGATCAGCATTGACGATTCGGACTTGGCGAGACACAGCGAGGTGCCCATTACTTCCCTGCCCCATCCTAAGGAAAATCTCGGGAAAAAGGCGGCGGAGACACTGTTACAGATGATCGCAGGTAAAAAAAAGGATCTGACCTACGAATTCGATACCCGGGTGGTGGAGAGAGAGTCTGTGGCGGAACGAGATGAAAACGGAAATAAAAATATGCGATAAATATAAAGAAGTGAAAAAAGTGAAAAGGAGAGAACACAATGAGCGAAGCAGCAAAAGAAGCAATCAAAGCAGCAAAAACAGCCCTCGGTATTGAATTCGGATCCACCAGAATCAAGGCAGTACTGGTAGATGAAAGCCATGCACCCATCGCTATGGGAACCTACGACTGGAAAAACCGACTGGAGAATAATATCTGGACCTACAGCCTGGAGGATATCTGGAAAGGACTGCAGGGCTGTTACAAGAGTCTGGAAGACGATGTGGAAGCAAAATACGGCGAGAAACTGACCGCTCTGGGATCCCTTGGATTCAGCGGCATGATGCACGGGTATATGCCTTTTAATGCAGAAGGAGAACTGCTGGTACCTTTCCGTACCTGGAGAAATACGATGACAGAGGAAGCCTGCAAGAAGCTGATTCCGGTATTTAACTTCAACATTCCTCAGAGATGGAGCATTGCGCATCTGTATCAGGCAATCTTAAGTGGAGAAGAGCATGTAAAGGATATCGCTTTCTTCACCACGCTGGCAGGCTATATTCACTGGAAACTGTCCGGAGAAAAGGTACTTGGCATCGGTGAGGCAGCAGGCATGTTCCCTATTGATTCCACCATTATGGACTTCGATCAGAAGATGCTGGATCAGTTCGATGGATTACACGATTTTGACTGGAAGATTCGCGATATTCTGCCCAAGGTACTGGTAGCCGGAGAACCTGCCGGTGTCCTGACAGCAGAGGGTGCCAGATTACTGGATCCCACCGGAACCTTACAGCCCGGTGCACCCATATGTCCTCCCGAGGGCGATGCGGGAACCGGAATGGTAGCCACCAACAGCGTGGCTGTCCGCACCGGTAATGTTTCTGCCGGAACCTCTGTTTTCGCTATGGTCGTACTGGAAAAGGCTATGGAAAAAGTACACGAAGAGATCGATATGGTCACAACTCCCGACGGTATGCCCGTGGCAATGGTACACTGCAATAACTGTACTTCCGATCTGAATGCCTGGGTAAGCCTTTTTGGGGAATGCGCAGAGAGCTTTGGGGTAAAAGTAGATAAGAATGAACTGTACGGTGTGCTGTACCGCAAGGCACTGGAAGGTGCTGCGGATTGCGGCGGCGTAACGGCATACAACTATTTTTCCGGAGAACCCATCACCGGACTGGACGCAGGCCGCCCTATGGTGGTAAGAACTCCCGGCGCAGACTTCTCACTGGCGAACTTCATGCGCTCCCACCTGTACAGCGCAGTTGCTACGTTGAAGATCGGTATGGATATTCTGTTAAAAGAGGAGCATGTGGCAGTGGATTCTCTCATGGGACACGGTGGATTCTTCAAGACTCCCATAGTGGGACAGCGCGTCATGGCAGCCGGCATGAATGCACCGATCACCGTTATGGATACAGCAAGTGAAGGCGGTGCCTGGGGGATTGCCATCCTGGCAGCTTTTATGAAAGAGAAAAAAGACGGCGAGACCTTTTCTTCTTATCTGAATGACAAGATATTCGCAGGACAGACCGGAACCACATTGAATCCGGATCCTGAGGATGTGAAGGGATTTGATGCTTTCCTGGAAGAGTACAAGAGACTGCTCCCCGCGGAAAAAGCAGCAGTTGACGCAAAATAAATTTTCAGACGTAAAATATGCGCCTGCACAGTGTCCGGAAGGAGACCGTACATAAGGACATGCACCTGAGTATGCGGCGTACAAGTGCACGACACTTATGTGCCGGAAAGCTTGCAGGATGTAGAAAGAAATGAGGTTTAATATATGTTAGAAGAATTAAAACAGAAAGTATATGAAGCAAATATGGATCTGCCCCGGTACGGTCTGGTGACTTTTACCTGGGGAAATGTAAGTGCCATTGACCGGGAGAGCGGACTGTTCGTCATCAAACCCAGTGGTGTGGATTATGACAGGCTGACACCGGAGATGATGGTAGTCATGGATCTGAACGGCAATAGGGTAGAGGGGAACCTGAATCCCTCTTCCGACACCGCCACCCATCTGGAGCTGTACAAGGCTTTCCAGGAGATCGGCGGAGTTGTACATACTCATTCTTCCTATGCGACCAGCTGGGCTCAGGCAGGAAGAGACATTCCCTGCTACGGTACGACCCATGCGGATTACATTTACGGACCGGTTCCCTGTGTGCGTTGCCTGACAAAAGAAGAGATCGAGGAGGCTTATGAGGAAAATACCGGTCATCTGATCGTTAATGAATTTAAACGTCTGGGCAAGGATCCTGTGGCAGTGCCCGCGGTCCTGTGCAAAAATCACGGACCGTTTGCATGGGGCAAGGATGCAAAAGAGGCGGTTCATAATGCCGTGGTACTGGAGGAAGTAGCAAAAATGGCATACCGCGCCGAGACCATCAACCCCAGGATTCAGCCGGCACCGCAGGAATTGCAGGATAAGCACTATTATCGCAAGCATGGAAAGAATGCATACTATGGTCAAACAACTTTGAAATAGAATTTGGCTTATAGTGCGTGGACGCTTGCGTACTAAGCACTATATGACAAATTCTATTAGCGAAGCGCCCCTCCATGAAATGAATTTTCGAACGAAGTGAGAAAATTTATGAATGGCAGGGCAAAGTTGTTTGAGTAGAAATCGCAATTCTTTTACTAGACTAGCATCGGGAAGTATGCTAGTATAACAACGTAAATTGTAACAGACAAGCCAGTGATGGCGGAATGGAGGAGACAATGAAGAATTTAGAACTGCAAAAGCGTGCCAATGATGTCCGCAAGGGCATTGTGACCGCAGTTCATGGTGCGAAAGCAGGACATCCCGGCGGATCCCTGTCAGCCGCAGATATTTTTACATTTTTATATTTCGAGGAGATGAATATTGATCCGAAGAACCCCGATATGGAGGAACGAGACAGATTCGTGCTGTCCAAGGGTCATACAGCTCCCGGCCTTTACTCCGCACTGGCTTACAGAGGATATTTCCCGGTAGAGGATCTGCCTACCCTGCGTCACTTGGGTTCCTACCTGCAGGGTCATCCCTGCATCCATATCCCCGGTGTGGATATGTCTTCCGGATCCCTGGGTCAGGGTATCTCCGCAGCAGTAGGTATGGCACTGGGTGCGAAGATGGACAACCGCGATTTCCGTGTATACACATTGCTCGGTGACGGTGAGATCGAGGAAGGTCAGGTATGGGAGGCAGCAATGTTCGCAGGCTTCCGTAAGCTGGACAACCTGTGTGTTATGGTAGATAACAACAATCTGCAGATCGACGGACCTATCGATCAGGTATGTTCTCCTTATCCCATTGATAAGAAGTTCGAGGCGTTCAATTTCCATGTGATCAATGCCGATGCCCACGATTTTGATGCGATCCGCGCAGCATTCAGGGAAGCAAGAGAGACCAAGGGTATGCCCACCTGTATCGTATTCCACAGCGTGAAGGGTAAGGGAGTGTCTTTCATGGAGAACAGCGTGGACTGGCACGGCAAGGCTCCCAACGATGAGGAGTATGCAATTGCAATGGCAGACCTTGATAAGATCGAGAAAGAATTAGAGAAAGCAGGTGAGCAGTAATGGCAGAAAATACCGTAAAAAAGATTGCAACCAGAGAAAGCTATGGTAACTCCCTGAAGGAGCTGGCAGAAGAATTCCCCAATCTGGTAGTATTGGATGCCGACCTGGCAGCAGCTACCAAGACCGCTATCTTCCGTAAGGCATATCCCGACCGCCACATCGACTGCGGTATCGCAGAAGCCAATATGATGGGCGTGGCAGCAGGACTGTCTTTGGTAGGCAAGATTCCTTTCGCAAGCTCTTTTGCAATGTTCGCAGCTGGACGTGCTTTTGAGCAGGTGCGTAACTCTATCGGTTACCCTCATCTGAATGTCAAGATCGGTGCGACCCATGCAGGTATCACCGTAGGTGAGGACGGCGCTACCCATCAGTGTAACGAGGATATCGCCCTGATGCGCACCATCCCCGGCATGGTAGTAATGTGCCCTTCTGATGATGTGGAGGCAAGAGCCGCTGTTCGCGCCGCTCTGGAATATGAAGGACCTGTATACATCCGTTTCGGACGTGCCGCAGTGCCTGTGATCAACGATCATCCCGGCTATCATTTCGAGATCGGCAAGGGAACCGTAGTCCGTGAAGGTAAGGATGTCACCATCGTAGCCACCGGTATCTGTGTAGATTCCGCTCTGGGTGCAGCGAAGATGCTGGAAGAGGAAGGCATCAGTGCAGAGGTTGTAAACATCTGTACTATCAAGCCTCTGGATGAAGAGATCATCCTTAACAGCGCGAAGAAGACCGGCAAGGTAGTCACCGTGGAAGAGCATTCCGTCATCGGTGGACTGGGAAGCGCAGTATGTGATTGCCTGTGCGCACACTATCCCGTACCTGTGAAGAAGGTCGGTATGCAGGATGTCTTCGGTGAGTCCGGTTCCGCGGCTGCTCTGGTAGAGAAGTACGGTCTGGATGCCAAGGGCGTTTACAAGTCTGTAAAAGAATTCCTGTAAGGAATAAAGAATATCAAGGAGAAGCTGCCGGTTATGTGAAAACAGAGACTGGCGGCTTCTTTTGCGTCATGGTATCATAAATTCATCATGACTGCCCGCAGACGAAGCAGCCTGAATATGTGAAGACAAAATAGAATGCGGTCACAGGAATATATTGATAAATACAGGTACCCGGGAGGAAGGTATGGACTGGATGGATCTGGGGCGGAAAGGAAAGATATTCTCATGAAATATGTAATTATCGGAGCCGGAGGAACCGGTGGAATTTTAGGATTTTATATGACGAAGGCGGGAAAAGATGTTACTCTGATCGCCAGGGGCAGGCATCTGGCAGCCATGCGGGAAAAGGGACTTGCCGTGGAAAAAATGTGGGACGGCACCACCGAGACCATCCCGGTAAAAGCTACGGATATGGAACACTATGACGAGCAGCCGGATGTGGTACTGGTCTGTGTGAAAGGCTATTCTCTGGAAGATACCATTCCATTTATTCAAAAGGTGGCAAAGCCTTCGACGATGGTGATTCCGGTGCTGAATATCTACGGAACCGGTGCAAAGCTGCAGGAGAAGCTGCCGGAACTTCTGGTGACTGACGGCTGTATCTATGTCTCTGCCAATATTAAGGAACCGGGAGTGCTGATCCAGCATGGTAAGATTCTGCGTGTGGTATATGGAGTCCGTACAAAGGAAGAATACAATTCCCGCTTAGAAGAAATCAAGAGGGATTTTGATGCCAGTGGAATCGATGGCGTATTGTCCGAAAATATCCGCAGGGATGCCCTGGAGAAGTTTTCTTATGTATCGCCCATCGGTGCGGCGGGACTTTACTATCATGCCACCGCAGCGGACTTCCAGAGAGAGGGAGAGCAGCGGGAAGCCTTCAAGACCATGATCCGGGAGATTGCCGCACTGGCAGAAGCCATGGGAGTTCCCTTCCAGAGAGATATGGTGGAGGTGAACCTGAAGATATTGTCCACCCTGGCTCCGGAAGCCACCACTTCCATGCAGAGAGATGTCATGGATGGAAAAGATTCCGAGATTGATGGACTCGTGTATGAAGTCGTCCGCATGGGCGAGAGATACCGTGTGCCGGTGCTTATGTATGCGAAAGTAGCGGAGAGATTACGCGAGACGTTGTAAATGGAGAGTTAGTGAGGCAAAGCCACGAACGCCCACGGCGAACGGAACATCCTTCCTCGATGTAAGGTCTCCCGGTGGGAATTTTCTGACGAAAAGTGAGTAGCGGTTCTAATCCGTACGTTCAAGGCATCCTGATTTTCAACACTTTTCGAGAAAATGTCACCATCTCCCGACAAACATCCTCGGAAGGACATTCCGTCCGCCATGAGTGTTCTGCGCTTCAAAGGTTCACACTTATCTCTATTCTCCGGTATCGGAGGGCACAACAAGACTTTTTTGGTATCTCGCGAGCCCATGATCATGAAGAAAAAGGGCACACGAAATCTGGCGTCAGTCTGCTGTACCTCGATAGTTGTAAAAATGGGCACGCTGAACCTATATATAGCTCACCGTGCCCTTATTGCAGAAATAATTGGGCATGAAATGACTTGTTAAGAGAATCTATGCCCATTTTCTCAAAATAAGAGGGTACAGTTATGCTTAAGCAAATCAACTGTACCCATGGCTTATTTCAGAAAATCAGTAGCCCTAATGTAGGCTACGTGGATTCGGGATTATTTCGACACTAACTCTTCATTCCATTATTCTGAGACAGAATTCCCTTCGTCTGAACAAAATGCATGACAGATAGCTCCTTTGCAAAGATTATATGACTGATTTCCTGGTAGCATATCATGACTGCGAATACAACGAGGCATAGAAAAAGAAAATTCGGTAAATCATGATGGTGAGAAAAACTATACGGAAGATAAATTGTATGATATGATTCGATATGCATAGATTGTGAGAGAAGCAAGATAATGCAGTGGAAGATGTGGGAGAAAAGATGGAGCAGAAAAAGACAGTCAGTGTGGCAGCACTGCCGCAGATACGGGTATTGGGACGCACCACGGGAACGGACGTGGTGAATTTATTCTGGACCGGCAGCGGAATAGAATTTATCTATACCGGCAGTGAACTTCAGGTGGAGGTAAATGCCGATTACGACGCTTATGAGCCGTGGCTTGCGGTGGAACTGAACGGCGTGCAGATCAGCCGTTTCCCTGTAAATAAAGGAAAAAGCAAGGTGAGTCTGTTCCGGGGAATGACAGTGGGAAAACCGAAGCATATACGGATTCTGAAAGAAGTACAGGCAATGCATCAGGATCCGGGGCATCTATTGCAGATTCTGGGACTGCAATACGCGGACGGGGAGTTTCTGCCGCTGCCGGAGTCGAAGTATCGGCTGGAATTCGTGGGAGACAGTATCACCAGTGGGGAAGGAACGGTGGGAGACGCCTACGAAGAGGACTGGATCAGTGCCTTTTTCTCTGCGGAAAATACGTATCCCCGCATGGTGGCAGACGCACTATCCGCGGAATATCGTGTAGTATCCCAGAGCGGCTGGGGAATCGTCACCAGCTGGGATGGCATTGTACAGAATAGGATTCCACCTTATTATACGCAGGTCTGCGGGGTGCTCACCGGAGAGCGGAATGCTTCCCTGGGGGCATTGGAAGACTATGATTTCACGGCATGGCAGACGGATGCGGTGATCATTAACCTGGGAACGAACGATGCCACAGCGATTCAGTCCGCAGCAGAACTGGAACAGGAATGGGCAGGAACCCGGGACATAGAAGAAGTTAAAGAGATCCTGACTACTGCCATCCGAGATTTCCTGAAAGTAGTGCGGAACTGCAACCCCACTGCGCAGATCATTTGGGGCTACGGTATGTTGGGCGACAGTTTTCTGACCGTCATTCGAGAAGCTGTGGAAAACTATGCTAAGCAGACCGCCGATTCCAGGATCCACTTTTTACAACTCCCCGACACCACACCGGACACTGTGGGCAGCCGCCTGCATCCCGGCGTGAAAGCCCACCGCAACGTGGCACAGATACTCGAGGAGTATTTGGAGAAGATTCTTTAGTCACTTTTCACATTAGAATTTGTCTGATCGATTTCCAAGGCGGGAGGATCTGAGGCATTTAGGGGAGAGATCACACTCTGCCCTAGCTGCCGCTCCAGGTCCAGACGGGCATTTCGGGCAATGGTACCGCCATCGATAGCTACTTTTTTGCTCTCTTCCATGCCGTTAGGATTTTTTACCTTGGAATAGCGGTGGCAGACACTTCTGCCAGCTGATTTAAGGTCAGTTCCAGATTGGTCATATTATCTCGAAGGTTTTCTTTGTGGAGATTTTTATGCTTCTTATATTCCTGAACGGTTTTCCCAGACCAGGATTTGGTAAGGATATTGGTCAATGCAGCAAATTCCCGGGAAGATTCTATGCCGGAACGTTTCCATTCCGCAGTCAGATCATCACGAATGCTTTTGGACTGAAGGCGTTCTTTGATCCAGGCATCGGTGTAACCTTTGCGCCGATAATATTCCATACCGCGGTCTAAGGCTTTTTCGGGATTCGCCATTTCTTCCAGCCGTTCCGTTCCCACCTGCGCAAGCCATAATTTAAAGGGCTCAGCTTTTTTGGAAGGGATGGATTGGATAATACGCAAAAGTTGTTCTGTAGTAGCACAATCGGTAAGACGCATTTTCCCATCGGAGGCTTTCATTTTCAAACGTACACAATTTGTGTACGTTTCATTACCTTCTTGCTTAAGGCGACTTTTAAGCATATTCCAATAATTTTTGGGATTTGCACTTTCAGTCAAAACAGCAACAACATCAATAATAGAAAAATACCATTCCTCTTCCTGCGAATTCCAAACCTTACGGATACCATCATTGAAAAATTCAAAATCGCCCGTATTTAATTTACTGTCATCCAGTTCCATAGGAACAGTGGTATCTTTTTCTCCATCATAGTAGCAGAAAAACATAAAATATCCCCCTCTTTTTGTAAATGTAAACTATTCTTCCGTATAAGGCGGAATCTGTGCCAGCTCTTCCATTCGCTCAACAGCCTTATCTCGTCCTACGGAATTCAACATGCTATAGTATTTTATCAGTCGGGCAAGCGCTTTATCTGAAAATTCTCAATGGGAGGAAAAGCAATTGGAAACCTCTCTTTTTAAGATGCTGTCTAATGTTGTCCACGGCATGTCTATAACTTCGCAAAATTTACTGAGATTTCCATATTTTTTGATAATCAGATTTTTTAATTCCTGTTCTGTACTGCCCATGAGAAAAACCTCCTTTTGTGTTTACATAATAACATTGCGCTAACGATAAATCGAGATAAATCACGAAAAAACATGAGTAAGAAATTTTCTTTATAATTTCTTAAGAAAAATGTGACGTAAAATGTGACAACTCCGCGTTATATTGAAAACCATAGAAAGCAATTCATTCGGAGGGGCTGGTAATATGACGCAGGAGAATCGTTCGGGCAGACAGGCAGAGACTAACATAACACAGATGAGGAGAAATCCGTATTTGGCGGATTATTGTAGTGGAAAAAATACAGGCAGACAGCGCCTGACGAGAGCCGAGAGGCAGCGCCGCCGCAGACGGGCAAGAATCCGCAGATATGCCAGACTAGCTCTGCTCTGCGCAGGGATTCTGGTGGGAATCGTTGCACTGACCAAGCTTCTGAAGATGCCGGCAAACACAGCGGAAGCCAGCACATCGGTGGAAGCAGACATCGTACAGCAGGTGGAAAAAGAGATTGAAAATACCACAGGAACCAGAATCCAGGGACTGCCGGCGGATACTTACGCAGTACATCCCACCTGGACGGAGGACTTCCTCACGGTGAACGAATATTCCAGACCGGGAGATCCCTTGCCGGAAGTAAATAATATTTTCGTGCATTATACAGCCAATCCCGGCACCAGTGCGGCACAGAACCGCAGCTATTTTGAGCAGCTGAAGGACAACCATGAACGCAGTGCCAGTGCGCATTTCATCATTGGTTATAACGGGGAGATCATTCAGTGCGTTCCTTTGGACGAGATCGCTTATGCCGTGCAGACCCGCAATGAGGATTCCATCTCTATCGAATGCTGTTACAAGGCGGATAACGGACAGTTCACACAGGAGACTTACGATTCTCTGATCAAGCTGTTAAAATGGCTTATCGATGCCTATGACCTGCAGCCTGATGACATTCTGCGCCACTATGACTGTGGCGGGAAGAAATGCCCCATCTATTACACGGAGCATGAGGATGCCTGGGAACGGCTAAAAGAAGACGTCAAAAACCTTTGATTTTTGTCTTTCGAATCATACTGCCAGGACAAAAAACAGGATATCGACAAAAAGAAAGGATAAAAAAACAGATAGGCTTCATTGATAAAAAATGCTATAATACTGTCATCACTTGAAACGTATCGTTATAATTGAGGTAAGGAGTGAAGGCGGATGAAGAGCTTTTTTCAGATGGATAACCCTTTATTTCAAATATTGCAGAAAATACTGAACGTAGTCGGATTGAGCCTGGTCTGGATCCTGTGCTGTCTCCCGGTAGTGACCATCGGAGCAGCAACTGCGGCACTGTATTATACGACAGTGAAGGTAGTCCGCAACGAGAGAGGCTACCTGTTCGCAGAATATTTTTCTGCATTCAAAAAGAACTTCCGCCAGAGCACGATAGCGACACTTGTGTATCTGGCGATCACCGCTTTATTCTATTTCGATGTGCGGATCCTGCAGCTTCTCCGCGGAGAGGTGGCAGAAGCCGGAGCACTGGAGATAGGCATCTATGGCGTCATCATTGTCCTGTCTCTCTATTATGTTTTGCTCCTGCTTCAGATGTCACGGTTCGCCAATAGCCTGAAAACTCTTGCGAAGAACACACTGATCCTGATGATCCGGCATCTGCCTGCATCACTTCTTACATTACTTATCATTACGTTTGGATTTTTCGCGGCATGGCTGATTCCGCTTTTTGCGATTATCATGCCGACTGTGGCAGCGTGGCTGGTCAGCATTCCTATGGAAAAGGTTTATCACCGCTACATGACCCCTGAGGAACAGGAATGGGAGGACAAACTCAACTTAATTAAATCATAGAATAAGAATGGGTGAAAAGTATGGCACATTTGGTCTTTTTGGCAAAACCGGAATTTTCGCACAATCATCAGGAAATCGAGTTACTCTATCTGCAGGACGGATCCGCCACCGTGGAAGTGGAAGGAAAAAAATACGACCTGCAAAAGGATGATGTTATCGCTATTAACAGTTTCCAGCAGCATTCAATATTTTCCACGAAAAATTTCCTGATTGCAAGTATATCTATAGAGCTTCCCTATTTACAGGAGCGCCTGCACAAGGATATGCTCTTTTTTGCGTGCAATTCAAAACTGGCAGAGGACTATGACCGGGCGAAATATGACAGACTGCATACTGCAATTAACAATTATCTTCAATATTCTTATCAGTCAAGAGAAGAAGAATCTTTCCTTGCGGAGAGCTATTACTTCCTTGTGCTGTATCAGTTGGTAAAAGATTTTGCGCAGAACGATTTAAGTGAGGAATCCTTGCGCCAGCAGAAGCAGCAGAGAACGGAAAATATCGAAAAATACCTCAGACAGAACTTCAATAAACAGATCAGCCTGAATGATCTGGCAGATAAATTCTATCTGTCACCGACCTACCTGTCCCGATATTTCCGCAAGGAGTTCGGCACGAATTTCCTCGATTATCTGAACCAGATCCGGCTGAAATACGCTATCGAGGAAATTCTGCGGACGGATAAACCAATCACGCAGATTGCCATGAGTGCCGGATTTTCAAATATCACGGCATTTAACAAGATGTTCCGCGAGGAATACGAGAAGACTCCGTCGGAATATCGTAAGGCGAATCAGGAACAGCAGGAATATGCAAGGAAAGAGAAGACTTCGGAGCAGAAGGTCGAGATGTACGACAGCTTCAACAAGGACAGTCTGCTTACCGAGGAAGTTATCTATATCAGTGAAGTTCGTAAGACACCCATCAAGCGCAATTGGAACAATACCATTAATATCGGAACCTTTGCCCAAATGACAAAATACAACGTACAGAACCATGTGCTTTATCTGCGTAACGGTCTGCACTTTCGTTTTGTGCGGCTGTGGGGGCTCTATGATAAAGAACTGGGACTGTTGGATGAGTCGACGGAGACGTTTAATTTTAACGCTATTGACGGTGTGTTGGATTTCCTTGTGACAAACCATATCCGTCCTCATATCGAACTTGGGAAAAAAGGCAGGAAAATCGTCGGAGCAAATCTGGAAAGGATCTATTGCGAAGAGCAGTATGATTATTTTGACCGCCCGGAGAATATGAAACGTTTCTTACACGAATTCATCGTCCATCTTGTGAACCGCTACGGACAGGAAGAGGTTGACAGCTGGTGCTTTGAGTACTGGAGCGAAGAGATCGATAAGGGAAAAGCATTTTGTGATGAACTGTCGTTGGAAGAAAAAGAAGAAATGATACGGAAATATCTGGAGAAATACGATATCGTATCCATTGCTCTCCGGGAGATATGCCCCAACATCCATCTCGGCGGCTGCGGATTCCCGTTAAGTATCGAAGAGAGAATTCTGCGGATGCTGCTCACAGAGTGGGAGAACCATGAGAAGCCGGACTATTTTTCGGTAAGCGTCTATCCTTACTATATTAAGGGGCAGGCAGTGGAGGATGATGAGAAGATCATCTCCGGAAGATTCATCGCTTCTTCCTACATTTACCGGATGGTTCGCAAGACAAGAGAACTGTTGAATGAGAGTGCCCTGACGGAGAGTGAGCTGTATGTGACCGAATGGAATCTGTCCATTGTGTGCAACAATATTATTCACGACAGTTGTTTGAAAGGTGCCTATATCATGCATAACCTGATTGACAATATCGACAACGGAGACATGAATGCCTACTGGGGAGGAACGGATCTGTTCCAGTTCCATAGTGGGATGAGCAAGTGTTTAAACGGAGCATCGGGACTAATGACTATTCACGGCATCCGCAAGCCGGCATGGTATGCTTTTGATTTCATGAATTCGCTGGGGAAAAATCTTCTCCGCAAGAGTGAGAACGTGGCAGTCACAGAGGATGGACACGGCAGTTACAGCATTGTCTGCCACAACTACACCCACTTAAACCATAATTATTATATGGTAGAAGAGGGAAAACTACAGATTGATGCCATTCAGGACGTGGCATTGAATACCAAGCGCCTGAAGCTATATTTTATCCTTCCGGCAGATCCGAAGTGCCGCTACCGGATCCGGGCATATTCTGTAAATAATGAACACGGCAGTGTTCTAACGACATGGATGCAGATGGGTAAGCCGGAGGATCTGATCAAGGAAGACTTTGAGTATCTGAAGGGTGTCTGCGTACCACAGCTGACAATCTCGGATGTAGAGGTGACAGACGGCAAGATCAATTTTGAAGTAATACTGGATCAGAACGAGATTCAGCTGCTCCAGATCACGAAGAGACTGGTGTAATGTCAATATTCTATATAATAACACCGCGAAGAGCAGTCTGTTGGCATACGGGCTGCTCTTTTTATGCATATTTATCATAAATATTATCCTGATATCTTATTTTTTTGACCTTTATTATTAAGATCGAACTCCAAAATGTCAAAAATTTATACTTCACATGAAAAAAATCGAGAAGAATGCCCCTTCTAAAATAGATAAAATGAGTATAACAAATCAAGAACGGGAGGTTAATTCACATGGTAGTAGAAAAATTAGGAAACTTAAAAATCGTAGATCTGACAAAGGGACTGGATCCTGCCACAGAGACCAGAAGATGTCATCTGTTCCGCTTCAACACCTGCGGACCAATCCCCGATTATCATACCATCATGGATCTGACCAGTCACCTCGGAACTCATGTAGAGTGTCCTTATCATCACAATGATGACTGGGTAGATGTTGCGGGACTTCCGCTGACGACCTTCATGGGAAGAGCAATCTATGTAAATATCGATTTCCTCGAGCCCAATGCAAAGATCGACGGCGCGGCTCTGGACAGAGCCTGCGGAGACAGAATTAAGGAAGGAGATGTCCTCATCCTCGATTCTCCCAGAAAGCTTGCTCCTTTCACTCCGGCATCCAACACCGAGGAAGATAAGAGATTGTTCATCAGTGCTGAGACCGCAGAGTGGTGCAAGGCGAAGAAGGTAAAATGCGTAGGCTTCGGCGATGGCGTATCCATCGAGAGCAACAATACCGATGTTAAGGCATTCCACGATATCCTGATGGCAGAGAACGTAGTATTCCTGGAGGTTCTGAAGAATCTGGAAGAGCTGACCACCGACACCTTCTTCATCTCCTACTCACCGTTACCGATCAAGGGACTGGATTCCTGCCCGGTACGTGTATATGCCATCGAAGGACTGAGCGAGTTTACGGAGTAACCTATACAGTATAAAGGAGTACAACATGAAGATAGCAGTCATCGGCGCCGGAGCCATGGGATCTATCTACGGAGGACACCTCTCAGAGAACAATGAAGTCCTCATGATAGACACCAATCCGGAAGTGGTAAAAAAGATCAACGAAAACGGCATACGGTTACAGGAGAACGGAACCGAGAAAATCTGTCATCCGCGGGCAACACAGGATACGACAAAAGAGACACCGGCAGATCTGGTCATCCTCTTTGTAAAAGCCTTATATTCCAAAGCAGCCCTGCAGAGCAACAGACAGCTGATCGGATCGGACACCTACCTGCTGACATTGCAGAACGGAGCCGGACATGAGGAACTTCTCGGAGAGTTCACAGACACCGCCCACATTATCATCGGAACGACAGAGGATAACGGAGCAGTACTGGAGGACGGAAGCATCCGGCACGGAGGCATGGGACGGACAAATATCGGTATGCTGCAGCCGGATGAGAATCACATCCTCGACAGAATCGCACAGACCTTTGATGCGTGTGGATTCCAGACGAAGATTCACGAGAACATCCAGTATCTCATCTGGGACAAGCTTTTTACCAATGTATCGCTCAGCGCACTGACAGCAGTATTCCAGGTACCGATGGGATATATCGCAGGTAATGAATATGCATGGAAAGTAGCCAGACAGCTGATCCGTGAGGCAGTCAGAACGGCGGAAGCGCTGGGACTGCACTTCGACGAGGAAGAGATCGCAGCGAGAGTGAAGGCTACTTCAGAGAACAATCCACAGGAACTGACCTCAATCTGTATGGACATCAAAAATCACCGGAAGACAGAGGTCGAGACCATCAGCGGCGCAGTGGTACGGGCGGCAGCCCGTGCGGGGGTTGCGGTACCGGCGCACGAGATCGTGGTAAATATGATTCACGCTTTGGAGAGCAGACAGGAGGAAGATCATGTTTGAACAATTTTTGGTAAGAAAGGACAGCCTTGAGAACGTAGTGGAAGACGGAAAAGTCACCGGCTTCAAGTTCGGCGTCAGAATCGCAGATTACAGAGGCGTATTCCTCTCCTTACATAACGGCTACTATATCGAGTGTGATGGGGTGGTATATCCCAGGGAAGCACAGAGAATAGAGATTAATGGCAAGGCACCCAGAACCTTTGAAGAGACAAAGAAGTGCTGCCTGGAGCATTGGAACTACGATGACGAAGCAATGATCTATGTAACCAAGGAAGGCGGGCTGAAACCCGGCAGCCATGTACTCCGGGTACAGCAGTCCGTACTGAACACTTACGGCTATATGCCGATGTTGGAAGACTGGGTGAAGAATCCTCCCGTTCCCGGCAGCGGTGCAGGAGCAGGCAAGACACAGGTTATTTGTGAGTTTCATTTGGATTTGCAGTAGGAGGGAAGAAAATGTCAGAGATTAAAAGAGGCGTATCCTTATACAGCTATCAGCAGGAACAGTTTTTCAAGAGAATGGATTGGAAGGATATGATCCGAGAGGTTCATGACAATCTGAAATGTGACGGTATCGAGATCATCGATGAAGCCACGATCCGTGATTATCCCTTCCCCAGCGAGCAGTTCATCTATGAATTCAACAACGAGATGGCTCGTTACAATATGAAAGGTGTGGCAATGGACATCTACTTTGATCCCCTGCAGTTCAGGGATCATGTGATGAACCATGAAGAGGGATTGCTGCGATTAAAGCACGACATCGAGCTCGCTTCCAAGCTGGGCTTCGAGACTGTCAGATGCCTGTGTGCGATCCCCATCGATATCATCGAAGCAGCCATTCCTACAGCAGAGAAATATAATGTCAAGATCGGTAAGGAGATCCACATTCCTTTCCCTATCAAGAGAGGCAATAAACTGAGTATGTATACTCAGGCGACCAACCTTCCGATCAACTACCATATGTGTGAAGAGATCATGGATCTGGTAGACCGGACCGGTACCAAGCACGTAGGACTGGTACCTGACTTCGGCATCTTCCAGCATTCTCCTTCTCAGGTATCGATTGATTACCAGAAGAGACACACTCCTTATCCGGAAGCCATTGACTTCCTGGTAGAGAACCGTAAGAATTACGAGCCGGCAGAACTGGCAGCTAAGGTCAAGGAGCTTTACCCGAAGTTCGACTACAACGGCAAGATCGCTACCAGCATTGCTATCCGAGATTCCATTGCTGATCCGGAGGATATTCTGGAGATCGTTCCTTATATCACGAGTATCCACGGTAAGTTCTACAACATGACCGAGATCCCCGGGGAGCCCGGAAAATACGAAGAACTGGCAATTGATTACGAGAATCCCATTAAGTGTCTCGTACAGGGTGGCTATAACGGATACATCGATTCCGAGTTCGAGGGTCAGAGAGACCAGCAGGATCGCGGGGAAGAATATCTGGTGGATGAAGTGGAACAGGTAAGAAGACATCACGAAATGATGGATCGCATCATTCGTAAATACGAAAATAAATAAAAACGAATAAATAACAGAGAGAACAAGGAGGAAACAAAATGAAAAAGCTGAAGATCGGAATTATCGGCTGTGGTGGTATTGCCAATCAGAAGCATCTGCCTGCATTGAAAGGACAAAGTGATCTGTGTGAAATGGTGGCATTCTGCGATATTATCGAACAGAGAGCACAGAAGGCAGCAAAAGAGTATGGCACGGAGGACGCAAAGGTATACACCGACTATAACGAGCTGCTGAAAAATCCCGATGTGGATGTCGTTCATGTGCTGACCCCCAACGTGGCACACTGCCCCATCACTGTAGCTGCTTTCGAGGCTGGCAAGCATGTAATGTGTGAGAAGCCCATGGCACACAACAGTGATAGCGCCAGAAAGATGGTGGAAGCATGGAAGAAATCCGGCAAGAAGTTCACCGTAGGTTATCAGAACAGATTCCGCCCCGATATACAGAACCTGTACAAGGCATGCAGAGCAGGTGATCTGGGAGATATCTACTACGGCAAGGCTCACGCAGTCCGCAGAAGAGCGGTTCCCACCTGGGGCGTATTCCCCAACAAGGCATTACAGGGCGGTGGTCCCCTGATCGATATCGGTACCCACGCACTGGACATCACCCTTTGGTGTATGGACAACTACGAAGTAGACAGCGTTATGGGGTCTGTATTCTACAAGTTGGGAAATCTTCCCGAGGCAGTGGAAGGCAACCTGTTTGGACCATGGGATCCCAAGACTTATGAGGTAGAGGACTCCGCAATGGGTTTCATCAAAATGAAGAACGGCGCTACGATCAATCTGGAAGCCAGCTGGGCACTGAATATCCTTGACTCCAGAGAGGCATCTACCACCCTCTGCGGTACCAAAGCAGGTGCGGAAGTTCATAACGGTATGAGTTATCCCGTGAGAGAGCTGATCTACAACAGAGGCAAGAACGGACTGTTGCTGGAGGAGAAAATCTCCGGAAGCGGCGAGATCGCATACTTTGCAGGCAAAAAAGTAGAGCCCGCAGATCTGGAGGCTGAGCAGTGGCTGAAGGCAATCATCAATGACACCGAACCCCTCGTAAAACCCGAGCAGGCACTGAGAGTTACTGAAATTCTCGAAGCAATCTATAAATCGGCAGAAACAGGAGAAGCTGTTAAGTTCTGATAGATTATGAAAAAGTAAAAACACAAGAAAGGAATAAGGTATGAAGAAAAAACTTTTAGCTGTATTGATGACAGGGGTTATGGCAATGAGTATGCTGGCAGGCTGCGGCAATTCCGAAGATGCGGAAGTAGCCGAAAGCACAGCGGCAGGCAGCGAGCAGGCTTCCACAGAGGCAGGTGAAGCTGCAAATGACGGTGAGCTCACAGACATCACCTTCTACATGGCAGATATTGCAGGTATCGGTAATGAGAACGCAGAGCATGTAGAAGAGGCTCTGAATGAGATCACTGAGGAAAAGATCGGTGTTCACGTAGACTTAAATCTGATCGAAGCAGGTGATTTTACGACACAGGTAAACCTGGCAATCACAAGTAATGACAAGATGGATCTGTGCATGATCATGCCTCTGGCAGCTTCCGGAATGTCTGCAATGGTAGCAAACAACCAGCTGATGGAGTTAAATGATCTCCTCGACGAGTATGGTCAGGGCATTCAGGATGCTATGGGACAGTATCTGGATGCAGGACGCATCGGTGATTCCTACTACGAGATACCGACCTATCGTCTGTACAGCTCCAACCTGGCAATCGTCATGAGAAAAGATATCCTCGAAGAACTGAACCTGGTAGAGAAGGCTGAGAATATGACTACATGGGCAGAGTTTGAAGAGATTCTTCAGGCAGTGTCTGAAAACTATGACATCGCCCCCATCGGTGGTGCCAACGGCGCAGTATTTGTAAACGATGTTGTTTATATGTGCGGTGACAATCTGTCCGATGCAGTTACCTTCGATACTTTGGGATCACAGGCATTCTTCCTTTCCACAGATGATAACGGTAACGTATATTCTCTGACCAGTACCGACGATTTCAAGAATGCACAGGCTCGAGTAAAGAAATGGTGGGACAACGGCTGGGTATACAAGGACAACCCTACCACTACTGAGCAGAATACCTCCCTTATGAAGCAGAACCTGGTATTCTCCGTAACCAACACCGTAGAGCTGGGTGCTGAGGCATCCTGGCTGGGCAACACCGGCTACGAAGTAGTCATCAGGGAAATCGTTCCCAACAGCGTAACCAACCAGCACGTAAACAAGTTCGGTCTGGGTATTCCCATCACCGCAGAGGAACCCGAGGCAGCTATGAAGTTCGCTAACCTGATGTACACCGATGCAGATGTTATGAACCTGCTTGACTGGGGCGTAGAAGGCACCGACTATGTCATGAAGGATGGCGAAGCTGATTATCCCGATGGCGTAAGTGCTGATAACGTAAGCTATCACAACAAGGACTTCCTCATGGGCAACTACTTCCTGGCAGCTCCATGGGCTGGCAACGGCTACGGCTCTGACTTCCGTAACGTAGCTCTTGAGGAACTGAAGAAGGCTCCGGTATCTCCTTACCTGGGATTCAACGCAGATACCTCTGAGCTGACCAACGAGATTGCAGCAGTTACCAATGTAATGAACGAGTACATCAACAACATCCGAAGCGGAGCTTTTGATGATGCAATGTACGAGGAGTTCCAGAACGCTCTGAACGAGGCCGGTATGCAGAAGATCGTAGATACTTATCAGCAGCAGTTGAACGAGTGGCTGGGCAAATAAGCAGAAGCATTATGCAAAAGAACAGCATCCTGTAATGTAATCAGGGGGAGTGACCACACGGAAGCTCCCCCATAAGAGAAATAAGAGACCGTGGGAGGACAGGTATATGCACACGGAGCAGAAAAAAGAAAAACTGAAAAAAATCCTGGGAGAGATCACGACATGGATATTGATCCTGCTGTCGGCAGCATCCTTGTTCCTGCCATATTCCCAGTACAAATATAAGAGCAGCACTTATACATTGACCGGACTGGAAATGTTCACCGGCAAGCTGGTCATGAAGAAGACTGTAGAGATCGCACCGGTGAGATTCCTCATTGTGATTGCCATCGCAGCCGGAATCGTGGCACTGCTGACTTTATTACACGAAACGATCCATTTTCTGAATGAAAAACAATACGGCCTCAGCCTCTGCCTGGCATCGGTAGCGCAGATCGGCTGTGAGATCGTGTTTATCGTACGGGTCAAGGACTTTATGGACGGCACCAAAAAGGCAGGCATCGACTTCGGCATCATGATGGGCGTTGGACTGAGTCTGTTGCTCCTGATCCGGGGAGTTATTCTCCTGTATCATAAGGGCTGTCTGTGTATGCTGGACTTCATGGTAGTACCCGGACTGCTCTACATATTTATCAACAATTACCTGCCGATGGTAGGTATCACCTTCGCATTTAAAAAGATTGACTTTTCCGTAGGCGTATGGAGAAGTGCATGGTGCGGATTTGATAATTTCAAATATCTGTTCGCAACCAAGGACGCATTTATCATCACGAGAAATACCCTGGCTTACAACGCCGTATTTATTGTATTATCCAATATTCTCGGCATTCTCGTAGGAATTTGTCTCTGTGAGATTTCTAAAAAATGGCTCAAGAAGGTCAGTCAGAGCTGCATCCTTCTGCCACAGCTGATTTCCGCAGTTATCATTTCCTACATTGTATTCGGATTCTTAAGTGCAGAGTCCGGATTTATCAACAAGAGCATTATTACAGATGGTTATATAGATTTCTACAATACCAGAGTATACTGGCCATTCATTATTGTATTTGTATATCTCTGGAAACAGATCGGATACAGTTCCATGATCTATCTGTCATCCATCGTCGGTATCGACAGAAGTCTGTACGAGGCTTCTTACATCGACGGATGCAGCAGATGGAACCAGATCCGATATGTGACGCTTCCGCTGTTGAAACCCACGATTATTACTTTGGTGCTGTTACAGGTAGGACGTATCTTCTATTCTGATTTCGGACTGTTCTATCAGGTGCCTATGGACTCCGGTTCCCTGTACCGTGTAACCAATACGATTGACACCTATGTATATCGAAGCCTGATGCAGAACAACAACGTATCCATGTCGGCGGCAGCCAGTGCATATCAGGCAGTATTAGGATTTATTATCGTCATTATCGCTAACATGGTGGTACGTAAGGTCGATAAAGACAGCGCAATGTTGTAGGAGGAGATCGTTATGGAAAAAAGAAAAAAGACAACAAGTGAGACGATTTTCCAGATCTGCATTGGAATCGTACTGATCATAGCGACAGTACTGGCAGTCGTTCCTTTTATACTTCTCATTTCCTCGTCTTTTACGGCAGAGGATGTGTTACTGAGTAAAGGCTACGGCTTCTGGCCTGCAAAGTTCAGCGTATATGCTTATGAGTATCTGTTTGTTACCAATCGGGACAAGATTTTTTCCGCATACGGACTGACGATTCTCGTTACCATCGTCGGAACGGCAATTGCTCTGTTTATTGGACCACTGCTGGCATATCCGATCTCCCGTAAGGATTATCCCCGGAGAAAGATCGTGAACTTCATCGTATTTTTTACGATGATCTTTAATGGTGGTACAGTAGCTTCCTACATCATATGGACACAGGTATTCAATATCCGTAACAGTGTAGCGGCATTGATCTTCCCGACGCTTTTGTTAAACGGCTTCTATATCATGCTGATGAAGAATAATTTCTCGAATAATATTCATCCGGCGTTGATTGAGGCAGCCAAAGTAGACGGCGCGGGAGAGTGGTTTATCTACTTCAAGATCATATTACCCCTGTCACTGCCGATTCTTGCAACGGTAGGTCTGATGATTGCCATTGCCTACTGGAATGACTGGGTGAATGGTCTGTACTATATCACAGACAGCAGGTTGTATTCACTGCAGGTATTTATGAACAGTATCATTAATAATATCAAGTCGCTGGCGTCGATGAGCGGCAGTGCCGATTTCGGCGGAGTCAAGGAGCTTCCCGGTACCGGAATCCGGATGGCAATGGCTGTGATCGGTATTATCCCGATCTTCGCTTTGTATCCGTTCTTCCAGAAGGCATTTGTAGCAGGTATCGCTTTGGGCGGCGTAAAAGAATAGGAAGGGCTGAGTATGGACAAAATCAAGATTGGTATTATCGGATTCGGATTTATGGGACAGGTACATTTAAGAGAACTGTCCAAACGGGATGACATCGAGGTAACTGCAATCTGTGAGATCGTACCGGAGAAGTTAGCAGAAGTACCGGAAGGGATTCGGACATATGACAATATGGATGATCTGTTGGCAGATGAGAATGTGGAGACGGTGATTATCGCTATCCCGAATCATCTCCATCTGGAGGCAGTGAAGAAGGCTGCAGAGAGTGGAAAAGACATCATCTGTGAGAAGCCAGTTGCGCTGAATCTGCAGGAGCTGGATGAGATGGAGCGGGCGGTGAAGGCAGCAGGTGTCCGTTTCACCGTACATCAGCAACGAAGATTCGATGAAGATTTCCGTACGGCAAAGGAAGTTCTGGACAGCGGTACTCTCGGCAAGGTATACACGATCCAGTCCTCCCTCTATGGCATCAACGGCAATATGCATGACTGGCATGTGTTCCGTAAATACGGCGGCGGTATGCTCTATGACTGGGGAGTACATCTTATCGATCAGCTGCTGTGGATGGTGGATTCCCGTATCGTGACCATTTTCGCTGATGTGAGAAATGTGATCAACGAAGAGGTAGATGATTACTTCAAGATCCTGTTCCGTTTCGAAAATGGCATCACCGGTGAGATTGAGCTGGGTACCTATTTCCTCAAAGATAAGGAAAAATGGTTCGAACGCCACTGGTTCATCGGCGGCGACAAGGGTACGATGTATTCCGACGGTTTTGATCCGGTAGGCAAGATCTGCCGGACGAGCCGTTTACTGACCAATGTTCCCGGCAAGACGACCATGACGGCAGCAGGACCCACGAGATCCTTTGGACCACCCGCACCCGGCGTACTTCTGACAGAGGATCTGCCGGAGGTAAACGTAGCCCACAGTATGTATTTTGATAATTACGTAAAAGCCTGCAGAGGTGAGGAAGACTTCCTCGTAACCATCCCTCAGGTGCGCAGAGTGATGCAGGTCATGGAGGCAGTCAGACTGTCCGCGTCCATGGGAAAGAGCATCTCCATTGAGTAATTTGGCAGATGATTTTTATAAGAGACAGGAAAATGACAGGAAAGGAAAGACTAACGATGAAGACACAGGAAATCGGGTTTGACAGAGACGACCATCAGAAGACATATTATACCGGTGGCGACTACACTTATGAATATATTGCAGACTATGCCAAGGGGATTCCGGCAGCGATTGCCGGAGCTGTTGTGGCAGGCGGATGTACCGATCCGGACAACAATCTGTACCTGGCAATGCGTGCCAACCCCAGCCGTATCGTAATGCTGGATCCGGAAGGCAATTTTGTGAAGGAATTCGGTCAGGAATACTTCGGAGATTACATTCACTTTATTTATTATACTCCGCAGAAGACCCTGCTGTGTGCAGACTCCATGCATCATGTGATCCGTGAGATCACCACCGATGGCAAGCTGGTCAGAGACTTCGGCAATTACGATCATCCCAGCGATACCGGCATGGATCTGGGCTACTACAAGAGAACCCGTAAGACCCAGCTTTTCCCTACAGAGCCTTACATGGGATGCCCTCCCATGTGGATGATGTACGAGGCATTCCGTCAGGTGAAGAGAGTCGGCGAGCCGTTCAACCAGCCCACCGATGCAGCCATGAACTCCAAGGGCGAGTACTTTTTCGCAGATGGCTACGGCAACCGTGCGGTACATAAATTCGACAAGGACGGCAACTACATAGCTACCTACGGCGGTGTCGGTGATTACAACAACATCAGCGAGCACACTCCCGGCAAATTCCTCGTGGTACATGCACTGGCAATCGACGAGAAAGACCACATCTGGGTATGCGACCGTGAGAAGGGTGCCGTACACGTACTGGATGAGGAAGGCAATGTAGTCGGTTACTTCTATGGCAATATGGGACAGCCTTCCGGTGTGGACAGCGATGGCAAATATATTTATGTTGTAGGAAGAGGCGGATATCTCACCATCTTCGATTCTGACATGAATGTCGTAGCTGAGATCGGTACCTTCAACAGTGATCTGCGTTCCCATGACTGCGCAGTGGACGGCAGAGGCAATCTGTTCCTGTTCCCGACCCATGCAACCGAGGATCATCAGGTCATCTGCCTGAAGCGTATTAAAAAGTAATGATAAAAATGAGGTGACGATATGATTTTTTCCAGTAAAAACTCCAATGACGATATCAGCAAATATCCCGAAGCAATCCAGAAAGCGATCCGGTTCGCGCAGGAGACTGATTTTTCCAAGATCGAGGATGGCAGAGTAGCAATCGACGGTGACAATATGTTCGCCAATCTGTTCCACATTACCTCCAAGCCTGTGGAGGAGACTCATCCTGAGATGCATAAGCAGTACATCGACGTACAGTACTGGCTCTGCGGTGAGGAACTGTGCGGTGTGGCACCCTACAAGGGAGGCAGTACCTGCATTGAAGCCAGAGAGGATGAGGATCTGTACTTCTACGATGGCGTGGCAAATGAGAGCTTTATCCATGCGGTAGAAGGGGATTATGCCGTATTTTTCCCAAACGATGCACACAGACCCGGTGTCTGCATCGATGGCAAGCCCCTGGATTACCGCAAGGTAGTCGTTAAGGTCAATGTAGACCTGTTATAACTGAGAATGGGATATACCCGGAAGGAGGAAACAGTATGAAATTAGGTCTGATCACATCTATTCTGGATGGAATGACATTTGAAGAAGTAGTAGATTTCGCAGCAGAGAACGGACTGGAGTGTCTGGAAGTAGCCTGCTGGCCGAGAGAGAAGGCAACGAGACGTTATGCCGGTGTCAGCCACATTGACGTGGACGGCATGACCCCGGAGCGTGCGGAGAAGATTCGGGCTTACTGTCAGAAGAAAGGCGTGGAGATTTCTTCGCTCGCATATTATCCGAATACCATGGATCCCGATGTGGAGAAGAGAGAGCGCTACATCGCGCATCTTCACAAGTTGATCGATGCTTCCGCTCTGCTGGGAGTGAACATGATCACCACCTTTATCGGCAGAGATCCGCACAAGAGCGTCAGTGACAATCTCGAGCTGGTCAGGGAGATCTGGCCTCCGATTCTCGAGCATGCAGCTGAGAAGAACGTGAAAGTAGCCATCGAGAACTGTCCCATGCTCTTTACAGAAGACGAGTGGCCCGGCGGACAGAACCTGATGACCACCCCTGCGAACTGGAGAAAGGTATTCGAGATCCTCGACAGCCCTTATCTTGGCATCAACTACGATCCTTCCCACTTCGTATGGCAGCAGATCGATTATATCAAGCCGCTGTACGAGTTCAAGGACAAGATTTTCCATGTACATTACAAGGACATCAAGCTGTTCCCCGATAAGCTTGCAGATGTCGGAGTGATGGCAACTCCTCTGGAGTATATGTCTCCCAAGATCCCCGGATTGGGTGATGTGGACTGGGGCAAATACGTATCTGCCCTGACCGATATCGGTTACGATGGTTATACGTGTATCGAAGTCGAAGACAAAGCCTTCGAAAAATCTTTGGCTGATGCCAAGAGAGCTGTCAAGCAGAGCATCCGTTACCTGAGAAATTTTGTATAATCGCTTAACTCATACCCCCTTTACATAATCATTTCCCTCTGAGAACCCTTCCGCCTCCCTGGAAGGGTTCTCTTTTGCTGTTTTTTGTTATGACTTGTGTAATAAACACAAGTTTGCTAGAATAGATGCGTATGGAATACGATTTCCTGTATTACGGGAAAATGAGCAACAGACAAAGCCCTGCGGGGCAGAAATGAGGAGTAACATGAATATTTTATCACCTTCAATTCTTTCGGCGGATTTCTGGAAGCTGGGAGAAGATATCAAAGCTGTGGAAGAAGCAGATGTGCCCTGGCTGCATGTGGATGTGATGGACGGACTGTTCGTGCCGTCGATCTCTTACGGAATGCCTGTTTTAAAGGCTGTGAGACCCCACACGGACATGTTCCTGGATGTGCATCTGATGATCGAGAAGCCGGAGCGTTATGTGGAAGAGTTCGCTGCCTGCGGTGCGGATCTGGTGAATTTCCATCTGGAAGCCACAGAGGATGTGAAGGGATGTATTGAAAAAATACGTGCCACCGGCAAAAAGGTTGGCATTACCATCAAACCCGCCACCCAGGCAGAGGCAGTGGAACCCTATCTGGAACTGGTGGATATGGTGCTGGTGATGACCGTAGAGCCAGGTTTCGGTGGACAGAAGCTGATTCCGGAATGCCTGGATAAGGTAGCGGTGATTCGGAAAATGATCACCGACAGAGGACTTATCACCGATCTGGAAGTAGACGGCGGAATTAACCTGGACAACGTAGCGCTGGCACTTGATGCGGGAGCCAACGTCATTGTAGCAGGTTCTGCGGTATTTAAGGATGATATTGCGGCAAATGCGAAGGCTTTTCTGAATAGATTACAATGATCAATAATCCAAAGGAATGTCTGCAGATGAAGCGGAGAAAGACAGGATATGCGCGATAAGGTATATGGTGGCTTTACAGATGATACAGGCGATAGGTTGGTAACTAATCCGGAAGGCGGACAAGAAGGAGGAACAAAGGATGGGATTACAGATATTACACGCAATTCAGGGAATCCATCAGGAATGGCTGACCGAGATCCTGCGGTTTTTCACCACGATTGGAGAGAGCGGTCTGGTCTGGATCGTCATTGCCATTGTACTGGCATGTATTCCGAAGACCCGGAAATGTGGGCTGACCATGATGATTGCCATGGCGGTTACATACCTGGTGGGCAACCTGTTCCTGAAAAATATCATCGCCAGACCCCGCCCCTGCGCGGTGGACAGCAGTGTGACACTGAAAATTCCGTTCCCGTCGGAGTATTCTTTTCCCTCGGGGCACACCTCCAACGGGTTTGCCGGGGCAGTAACGATCTTCTGCTATTATCATAAGATGGGGATCTTAAGTCTGCTCATGGCGGCAGTGATTGCTTTTTCCAGACTCTACTTCTTCGTTCATTATCCTACGGATATCCTGGGTGGACTTGTACTGGGAACACTGGATGCGTTGCTGGCGGTCTATGTAGTAAAACGCCTGGAAGACCGGGCGGATGCGAAGACGGTGTCGGACAACGGTGAAAACGGACACAAGCAGAAAAAGTAGCACTATAGAAAACGTAATCGGACAGGAATCCGGAGGAACAGAAAGGGCAGAAATCTTGATGAACAGCAGAACATTATGGAACGATAACTGGCAGTTTGCCAAAACGGCATTAGGTGTGAAATGGGAAGACCGGCAGACCTGGGAAGTCAAAATGCAGCCAGTGGATCTGCCCCATGACTGGCTGATTTATGATACGAAGAATCTCTATGAAGACAGTATCGGCTGGTATCGGAAGAGATTTGCGTATTCCACATCAGGAACAAAGCACACAGGTGAAGAACCGGAGACACTGTGTGAGCAGCCAGATTCTGAGATGGGTGACGACCGTGTCATCCTTCGTTTTGAAGGTGTCTACATGGATTCTTCTATTTATGTAAACGGTGAGCACCTTGGTGACTGGAAATACGGATATTCCACGTTCGACTGGGATATCACGGATGCATTACAGGAGGGAGAGAACGAAGTCGTTCTCCGTGTCGTATTTCAGGCACCTAACAGCAGATGGTACAGCGGTGCCGGAATCTACCGGAATGTGTGGATGATTCGTCTGACGGAGACACATATTCCTCTGGATGGAATCTATACCTCTTCCGTGGAGACAGAAAAAGGTTATGATCTGACGATTGATACGGAACTGGAATGGGGACAGAATTCCTCAAATTATGAACTGGAATACTGCCTGCGGGATGCCGGAGATGATGACGACCGTGAACTTTTCCGGGTAAAACAGCCTCTCATCTGTGGACAGAGCAGGATATCCATGACGATCCCTGTGGATAATCCGAGAAAATGGGACATTACGGATCCTTGCTTGTATGATCTGCAGGTATGCCTGTGGAGAGACACGTTGCGGGAAAACGGTAGTGCGGAGACGACCGGTAACAGCGTGTCACAGAGCACAGAACAACGACCGGTGCAGGAGACCAACAGACGGGAACTATGTCAGGAAGAACATCTCCGCATCGGCTTCCGTACCATACAATTTGATCCCAACCGGGGCTTTTTATTAAACGGCAGAAAGGTGCGCCTGAACGGTGCCTGCGACCATCATGATCTCGGAGCACTGGGAGCGGCTTTTCATAAGGAAGCCATGCGCCGTAAGTTTGAACTTATGCGTTCCATGGGAGTCAATGCGCTGCGCACTTCCCATAACATGCCGGCAGTCGAACTCATGGAACTGGCAGATGAAATGGGCTTTTTGGTGGTATCGGAAGCTTTTGATATGTGGGAAATGGCGAAGAATCCTTACGATTATGCCAGATTTTTCAAGGACTGGATGGAGAAGGATGTCCGCAGTTGGATACGCAGGGACCGTAACCACCCTTGTGTCATTATGTGGAGTATCGGAAACGAGATCCCGGATACCCATGCGGATGCCCACGGGCAGGAGATCACACGAAGCCTGATGGCAGAAGTCAGAAAGTGGGATTACCACAGTGTGGCGCCCGTGACCATCGGTTCCAATTACATGCCCTGGGAAAATGCTCAGAAGTGCGCGGATATTGTGAAAGTAGCGGGCTATAATTACGCGGAAAAATATTATGCCGAGCACCATAAAAAGTATCCGGACTGGATCATCTACGGAAGTGAGACTTCGTCTGTGGTGCAGAGCCGTGGCATCTATCATTTCCCGTTAGAGCGGGCGAACCTGATCGAAGCGGATGAGCAGTGCTCCGCGCTTGGCAACAGCACCACCAGCTGGGCAGCGAAAAATACGGAATACTGTATCATCATGGACAGGGATACCTCATATTCCTGCGGTCAGTTCATCTGGACTGCCATCGATTATATCGGAGAACCGACTCCTTACCAGACGAAAAACAGTTACTTCGGGCAGATGGACACAGCGGGATTCCCGAAGGATTCCTACTATCTCTTCCGTTCAGAGTGGACAGATGTTAAAAAAGATCCCATGATTCATGTTTACCCTTACTGGGATTTCAACCCGGGACAGCAGGTGGATGTGCGGATCACCAGCAACGCTCCGGAGGTGGAACTGTTCGTAAACGGCGTATCGCAGGGAAGACAGCAGATCGATCATGAAAAGGGAACGGTATTGCAGCCCTCCTGGAAAGTGCCCTATGTACCCGGCAGCATCTGCGCCGTAGCTTACGATGAGATCGGCAGAGAAATCGCAAGACAGGAGAGACATTCTTTCAAAAATACGGACCACTATGTAGTAAAACCGAATAAAACCGTCCTGCGTGCCGACGGCGAGGACATGATCTTCCTGGAGATTTCGGCAGAAGATAAGGATGGATATCCCGTGGAAAATGCTTCTGAGTATGTGAGAGTGACCGTGGAAGGCGCCGGAAGACTGGTGGGACTGGATAACGGTGACAGTACCGATTACGATGCTTATAAGGGAACGGTTCGCAAGTTGTTCCAGGGTAAGCTTCTTGCCATGATTGCGGCGAAAACCACGCCGGGGAAGATTCGTGTGACTGTGGAGGACGCATGGACAGCCACAGTGAACAGCATGACTGGCAAAACCGGCACCGGAGCAGCAACGGCAGCTGCCGGGCACCGCACGGCGACAGTGACGCTTCATGCTATCGAAGCTCCGGTCCGTCCCGGCATCTGTGCGACGGAAGAGAACAGAGAATATCCGCCAGCCTTCGTGGAGCCCGGATTCGTGCCGGTGCGGAAACTGGAAATGAGCGCTTTGGATACGACACTGACACCGGAGAAGCCTTCCGTGTTGCTGCATACTCGCATTTATCCCATGGAAGCCACTGACCGTAAGCTCCTATGGAGTATTACGGATCCCACCGGTATTCCCAGCCCGGTGGCGAAGCTGGAAGAACCGGAGGACGGTGAAAGCGTGCGTATCACGGGAGTCAGTGACGGTCATTTCCAGGTGAGATGCATGAGCTGCAACGGAACTTCTGTCATTAAGATGATCTCGCAATTGGATTTTGCCGTAGAAGGCATGGGACAGACGTTCCATTCTCCCTACGAGCCGGTAGCCGGAATCTCTTATGCAAGAAGTTTTGGCGGCGATGTGAGCCGAGGCGTGGAGAACAGTGCCGGAACGGACAAGTCACAGCCTACCGGACTGGTCTATGAATCCATGGATTTCGGTGAGTTTGGAAGTGATGAGATCACCCTGGCTATTTTTGCCAATGACAATGACCATCACAGAATCCGGATCTACGAGGGAGAAGTTGACGGGAATGCATCCGGAGAGCCGGGAGAACTCGTGGGAGAAATCACCTATCAGAAGCCGGGTATCTGGGAAGTTTTCCAGCCGGAGACCTTTACGTTGCCCCGGAGATTGCATGGGGTAACTGATCTGACAATCGTGTCGGAAGATAAATTTTTCCTGAAGGAGTTCTGTTTTACAAGACAGGAGAAGGCATATTCCAGGCTTTATGCGCTTACGGACGGAGTAACTTACGGAGACAGCTTTGTAAGAACTACGAATGCCATTGAGCAGATCGGCAACAATGTCTCCTTAGAATTCAACGATATGGACTTTGGAATGGAAGAATCTGACAGTATCGTCATATGCGGAAGGACGCCTCTGCAACAGAATACGATTCAGTTACGATTCAGCAATGGGGAGACGCAGGTACTGCCCTTTCCATATAGTGAGGAATATCGTGAGATACGGTTCCCGATACAGAAAGTAACGGGAGAACAGAAAGTGACATTTGTCTTCCTGCCGGGATGCAATTTTGATTTCAAATGGTTCCGGTTTGAGAAAAGTGGGGCAGAGAATGAGCGAGGAGTAGAATAAATGAGCAGAAACAGAAGCATGGGAGCCAGACTGTTTACCACGGTAATGACGGGAATCATGATATTGTCCCTGACTGCCTGCGGGACGCAGGATGCCATTGTGTCGGAGCAGGAGCAGAGCGCGGACAGCAATATAGGCACCACCGGATCGCTGGCGCAGGACACCCGGGCTTTACAGATTATAGATGATAACTACCGCACCTACTACGAACTTTTCGTATATTCCTTTTATGACAGTGACGGTGATGGTATCGGAGATCTGCGGGGAGTCCTGGATAAGCTGGATTATCTGAATGACGGAGACGACAGCACAGATACGGACCTGGGGGTTAACGGTATCTGGCTCATGCCTGTGATGCCTTCCACCACCTACCACAAATACGACACCACAGATTATGAGAACATTGACCCACAATATGGTACCCTGGAAGATTTTCAGGAGCTGCTGAACGCCTGTCATGACCGGGGGATCCGCGTGATCCTGGATCTGGCGATGAACCATTCCTCCAGCAGGCATCCCTGGTTCCTGCAGGCGACGGAATATCTGAAGAGTCTGCCGGAGGGCGCGGAACCGGATGCTACAGAATGTCCTTACGTAGACTATTACCATTTTTCAGGAGAAGCCCCAAGCGGTTATGCCCAGGTGAACGGAACGGAATGGTATTACGAAGCGAGATTCTGGGACGGCATGCCGGATCTGAACCTGCAGAGCGAAGCTGTGCGTCATGAATTTGCACAGATTGCGGACTTTTGGCTGGATATGGGCGTGGACGGGTTCCGCCTGGATGCGGTGAAAGAATATGTCACCGGTTCCACCGAGGATAACGTGGAGATCTTAAGCTGGTTCGCCGATTATGTCCATGGCAAAGACCCGGAGAATTATCTGGTATGCGAATGCTGGACGGATCAGAATACCTATGCGAAATATTATGAGAGCGGCGTAGACAGCATGTTTGATTTTGCATTCGCCGATAAGTCCGGCATTATTGCCAACGCGGTGAACGGCAAGTCATCGGCGGCATCCTATGCGAAGAATCTGGAAGCGGAACAGATCATGTATGCGCAGTACAATGCAGATTACATCAATGCACCTTTTTATACGAATCACGATATGGGACGCAGCGCGGGCTATTATGCCGGGGAGAACAGCGAGGCGCAGACCAAAATGGGCAATGCCCTGAACCTGTTAATGAACGGCAATGCATTCCTCTATTATGGGGAAGAACTGGGTATGAAGGGTTCCGGTAAGGATGAGAATAAGAGGGCTCCCATGTACTGGAGCAAGGACGGCAGCGCAGAAGGCATGTGCAAGGGTCCTGCGGACATGGAAGATTTCCGGATGAAATTTGACAGCCTGGAGGAACAGCAGGAGGATCCCACATCCATCTATAATTACGTAAAACAGGTAATCCGTATTCGCAATCAGAATCCTGCCATTGCCAGAGGAACCACCGCCTATCTGGAACAGTATTCCGGGGAAACAAATTTTGCATTGACCAGAAGCTATGAGGACAGCACTTTATTACTGTTGGGAAATACTTCCGCTGAGGCTGTAACGGTAGATCTGAGCGGACTTACCGTAGGAAATAGGAATATGGCAGCAGAGGAGATGGTACTTCTTGGGGAGCTTTATACCGGAGAAGAGACCGCAGAGCGCACCGGAGCGAGCATAATGCTTCCGGCGTATTCGATCCTGATCCTGGGAGAAAAATTCATTGATCGGTAACGGCTTTGAGAAGAAGTATCCCTGAATATCATCACAGTGGAGATTCTTCAGGAAATCTACCTGATCCGAGGTCTCCACACCTTCTGCGGTAATGGTCATACCAAAACTCTGCAGTAATTGCGTGACGTGTAGCAGCAACTTTTCGCCATTTTCGTCACCGATATAATCAATCAGAGAGGAAATATCACTGTTATTGATGGTGGCACTCTCGGTGATCTCCAGCGGAACATACTTGGGATCCAGCTCGAAGGAATTCAGTACCTCCCGGTATTTGTCCACCACATTGCTGTAGTACAGGCTGACTCTGGAAATATTCACGGAGATTGGATACAGCGTTGCACCCGCCTGCAGCCATTTTTGCTGCTGTGCACATACTGTGCGGAACACATATTCATCAGTGTTGTAATATTACCGTTTTTCTCAAACAGAGGAATGAACTTGCCCGATGAGAGCATGGTACCGTCGGGACGTTTCCAGCGGATCAGAGCTTCCGCACCCAGGATGTTTCCGCCGGCCGGTTCTACCTTCGGCTGATACCACAGCTGGAATTCTCCGTTCTTCAGGGCATCTTCAAAGGCATCCTCCATGAGACGGTCATCGGATAACTGCTGGATATCCAGTGCCACATAGAAACCACGGTCTACGTTGTGACGCAACATTTTCTCTTTGAAACAGGCAAAATTATCACCTCTGGTAAGCGGGTCTTCATAAGCCAGACGGAACAATTGCCTGCGTTGCGTCCGGATACTGTGAACATATGCGAAGGTACCGCCGGCTGCAATCAATATAATCAGCAGAATCAAAAGACTTACCTGAAGCACTACAGGTGTAGAACGGGCGGAAAGCATCTGATTCGGAACAACGGTCAGCACGAACCATTATCTGTCACTGCGAAGATTATCCAATACCGCGGCATGATAATAATATTTCTGCCCATCACCGTAGAAAAAAGAGGAAGCGGAAGACGAATCCGACAATATTTGGGAAAGCTCCCGCAGAGATCTGTCGTTCCGGGAGTCGGCATCTTCGATATAACGATAGATGGAAGATGCTTCCTGCAGCAGGGAAGGAGCGTTGGAGGAACAGGAGATGATCTCACCGTCCTGATTTACCAGGCAGCTGAATCCCTGATTGTTAAAGGACTGCACACTGAGAATTCCCTGAAAATGCTGGTTCCGATACGTGGCAAAAAGAACCCCCAAAATATGATTGTCTGTGTCATAGACCGGTATGCTGAAAACATTGATCGGCTCCGGAGTACCGATGCGATCCTGAAGGGTGTTGGAGATTCCCGGCAGTCCCTGCATTCCTTCAATAAAAAATTCCCGCGAAGACAAATCCTGAATGTATCCGTCTGTTGTAACGACTTCGCCTTCCGGAGAGATAAAACCGATTCTTTTGAACTCATAGGTAATTACGAAAGATTGCAGCTGACCGGCGATGGCGGTGATATTTTCTGCATTGCCAGACTGGCTGATTTCGTCTGCCAGGCTGTACAGCAGATTAAAATTCTCCCGGATTTCCTGCGGTGAAGTCCATTTTTTGTTTTATCAATACTTTCTTATTACTATATTATACACTATTATGGAGGTATCGCAATAAAAACTACATTGACAGCCCCCATTTCCTGTGCTACTGTAAGGATACGCAAATGCAATGAAGAAGAGAGTATCTGTCATAGAAGTTTTACAGAGAACATTCCGACAGGCTGAGAGGAATGGAACGACTGGATAGAGAAGATGGCTTCTGAGCGGCGCACCGAACGGATACCGGGATATCGATGAGATGAGTGAGATAGAAACGGTGGAAGTAAGGCTGCGACAGGATCCGCCTGTTACAGCGGATAGGGTTACGGACCCGAAGAGGTCTGTGCTGTGAGGTACAGACGAAGAGAAGTGGTAACACGAGACAACGCTCGTCTTCTTGAAGAACATGAGGTTCTTTGAGGAGGCTTTTTTATTGCAACAAGGTCACAAGTCAGAAATTACGATGTGCTTGCACAAGGGTAATTTTTTGACTTGATGTGGAATTAAATAAATCTTA
>DJEP01000052.1 GCA_002431915.1 Lachnospiraceae bacterium UBA5895
CCCTATAAAAAGGAGGAAATCATAAATGTTAGTAAACACAAAGGCCAAGATCGGTGTATTTTCCATTGCTTTGGGAGCATATCTGCCCCAGTTCCCCCAGCTGGTGCCCAATTTCCAGGCACAGTATGAGGATTTCAAAAAGACCATTCCCGATACCGTAGACATCGTAGACGGCGGTATGGTGACCACCAAGGAACAGGCTATGGCAGCCGGTGACAAGTTCCGTGCAGCGGATGTGGATCTGGTATTTTTACAGCTTCTGACATATGCAACTTCTTACAACGTACTTCCCGCCATCCGTGATCTGGATGTTCCTGTGGTATGCATCAATGTGCAGAAGAAGCTGGCTCCGGACTATGCGAACACCGACATTCCCATCTGGCTGGGCGACCTGTATGCCTGCGGTGCCGTAGGCGAGGCAGTGGCTGACTTGGAGCGTGCAGGCAAGAGACATGCCGTGATCACCGGTGTGGTAGAAGGCGGTGACCCAGAGGTGGCAGCGCAGATCGCCGACTGGTGTAAGGCAGCGCAGGTCCGCAGACGTTTCCGTCAGACCAACATCGCACAGATCGGACGTCCTTATCCCGGCATGATGGATCTCTACATCGACGAGACCAACCTGTACAACCGCATGGGTCTGTATACCAAACAGTTCGACTGGGAAGATATGTGGGCAATCGCAGATGACATTACCGATACCGAGGCAATTAAGGCTAAGGCACAGGATATTATCGATACCTTTGAAGTAGAGGGCGGCGCTACCGCAGACGATGAAGATATTATGGATATGGCAAAGCATGTCCTTGCATTTGAGCAGTGGGCGAAGGACGAAGATCTGAGCATGATCGCTTCCCACTATGCAGGTAAGGCTCAGGGCGTAGCCGGCAAACTGGATTCCATGCTGATCCCCGCATTTTCCATGCTGATCAAGCAGGGCACCGCATGTGCGGTAGAAGGCGATATGAAGGTTGCCATGGCAATGTCCATTTTGAAGACGATTTCCGGTATGGGACAGCTGTCCGAGATGTACTCCATTGACTTCAATGAAGATATCTGTATCATCGGTCATTCCGGATCCGGCGATGCGGATATTTCCCTGGCACATAAGCCCACCATGAAGATCGTGAAGGTATTCCACGGCAAGGTAGGCGGCGGATATCTGACACAGTTCTATCCTCCCGTAGGACCTGTAACGTACCTGGCTATTACACAGGATAAGGACGGCAACTTCAAGTTCGTAGTGGCAGAGGGTGAGAACCAGCCCGGACCGATTTTCACCTTCGGCGATACCAACATGCGTACCAAGTTCTCGATCCCTTGCAGAGAGTTCGTGAACCGCTGGAGCGAGGCGGGCCCTACCCATCATATGGCAGCGGCAGCCGGAAGACATATTGACACGATCCTGAAGGTTGCTAAAATATTAAACGTACCGGTAGATGTGATTACACGGTAAGGCATTTGCGTAAAAAGTAAGCTCTGAAAGAGCGATTTCGCAAATGGGGTTCGGAATAGTTACGAATGATTATGATTTGAAAATAATATGCCTGTGGGCGGAAGCTCGCAGGCAACGGAAAGGTTAGGTAATAACATGAAATTTTTAGATGCAGAATTTGTACAGGGATTTATCAGAATGGCAGATGACGGATGGCAACAGGGCTGGCACGAGCGTAACGGCGGCAACCTGTCCTACCGTGTGAAGCCGGAAGAGGTAGAACTGGTAAAGGAGAACTTCGAGCCGAAGGAGTTCCAGCCCATCGGCACCACCGTTCCCGCACTGGCAGGAGAGTATTTCCTGGTAACCGGCAGCGGCAAATATTTCCGCAATGTCAGCATTAAGCCGGAAGATTCCATCTGCATGATCGAACTGGATGACAAGGGTGAGAATTACCGTATCGTATGGGGACTGGTGAACGGTGGCAGACCTACCTCCGAGCTTCCCAGCCACCTGATGAACCTGGAAGTGAAGAAGCTGCAGGATCCCGATTACCGTGTGGTATATCATGCACACACCACCAATATCATCGCACTGACCTTCGTCCTGCCTCTGGAGGATAAGGTATTCACCAGAGAGCTGTGGGAGATGGCAACCGAGTGTCCCGTAGTATTCCCGGATGGCGTAGGCGTTGTGCCCTGGATGGTACCGGGTGGCAGAGAGATCGCAGTGGCAACCTCTGAACTGATGAAGAAATACGATCTGGCAATCTGGGCACATCACGGAACCTTCGCAGCAGGCAGGGATTTCGACCTGACCTTCGGTCTGATGCATACCGTAGAAAAGTCCGCAGAGATCCTGGTGAAGATGCTGTCCATGCAGCCGAATAAGAGACAGACCATTACCCCCGACGATTTCCGTCATCTGGCAAAGGACTTCGGCGTGACCCTTCCCGAAGAGTTTTTATATGAAAAATAACGATCCGGAGAACTCACAGAGGAGCCTCGAACCGTTATATCATTAAGATTTGACATTATAGGCGGGATTTTAAACGCGCCTCATTCGGTGTCATAGCATACATTTTTTTGAACTGTTTGTAGAAAAAGTTCTGATTTTCATAGCCCACGGATAGGGCAATCTCAGACACCGGCAGCGCCGTGTGGGACAGCTGATTCATAGCGACCCGCATGCGCTGCTTTGTCTGTATTTCCTTGAAAGTGGTGCCGGAATATTTTTTGATCATACGGCTGAGAGAGGACGGGGTATACCCGATCTGTGCCGCCAGCTCGTGAAGAGTTCCGGTATCATAACGTTCCGCCAGATACCTGCGCACCACCACCATCAGGACGTTGCTCTGTTCATCCTTCTGGTCCAATAAAATATTTTCCGCATTGCTCAAAATGTGCATGAACAGAAGGGCAAAGGTATGCTCTGAGAGCTTATGCCAGTTCTGGGGCTGCTGTAGGAGTAGGAATACGGCATTGTGGATCAAATTCTGGATACAGGGATTGTCGGACACGGTAAAGTACAGATATTGACCGACACAGCTGTCACTTTCCAAAGCGTTGATAATAAAATCCGCCAGAATGTTATCTTTGTTGATCAGTGTCAGGATATTCTGAAAATAAGCCGGGCGGATAATGATGTTAATGCCCAGGTCTTCCTGCCCGCATGCCTTAACAGCGTGCTCAATATGCTGGTTCATGAATAACAGTTCCCCGGGGCGCAGGCGGATTTCTTCTTCATTTATGACATGCGTGACGGAACCGGAGAGACAATAGAAAATCTCCACATAGTCATGCTTATGCTTCGGGAAATCCACGAAGCGGGTATGACGCCGCAGAGTAATATCGTCTTCGGAATGCTCTAAAAATTTATCGCTCTCCACCACAAAATCCTGTTTGCTGGTGTAGAGATTCTTTTGAACGGAGAGAGCCCCGTTTAAAATCTGCTGTTCTTCCGGCGTGATATAGACCGGGTCCAGAAAGCTGTTCTCATACATATGAATCCCCATTCCTTTCAGCAGCCTGCAAGCTTTAAACACAGGCAGGTTCTTTCACTGAACTTATTTTACAGGAAAGAGACAAAAACCTCAAGATGTGTGTAAAAAGTGATTCTACATTGCACGTGGCATTTTTGTGTTGTATATTAATAATGATTGTGAACAATAAGCAACTTTGCGCAGGTAGTCCAAAGTTTGCAGGTTGTGGAAAGACATGAGGATTTGTATGGCAGATACCGCAGTAAAAAAGATTATTTGTAGTTCCTGCGGAGCGGAATTTGATGATACCCTTCCCCAATGTCCCTATTGCGGAAGCCTGAATTATAAGGGCGCCGAAGCGGAATATTTGGGGAAACTGGAAGGCATGCGGCAGGATATGCAGCAGTTAGAGCAGGTACCGGAGCAGGAACTGAAGGAAAAACTGAAAAAGAAGCAGAAATTTGTGGTTAAGCTTCTGATCATCATTGTAGCGGTGGCAGCTATTTTTGCGGTAATTGTATATCGGGCGCGTTACGTAGCACCAAGAGATGCCCAGGCGGATTATCTATGGGAAAAGGAAAACTTCCCGGTGCTGGACCGCTTGTACGAGGCGCGGGATTATGAAGGGCTGGCAGATTTCTATGAGCAGGCGATCGCAGAGGACAGACTGATAGACAGATGGGAGCATAGCGGCATATTCACAAGGCTCATGAGCTGCCGGAATGCGAGAGAATATCTGGCACTGGAACAGAGCGGAGAGACACTTTTAGAATATCAGGAGGTACAGCTGCTGGATGATTACTGGATTCTGCGAGGGCTGGATTATGGCATGTTTGTTCTGTCGGAGGAAGACAAGGAGTACATCCGTCCTTATGTGGAAGCTACACTGAACAGTATGGCGGACCGGTATACATTTACGACGGAAGAAGAGAAAAAATTCGAGGACAGTCTGCGGAATAATTATGGCTATCCCCGCTATGAAGACTGTGAGGAATACATCAGGAACCATAAATAACGGAAAGGATCGTAAAACGTATGATGAAATGTAAGTACTGCGGAGGCAATCTGACACTGGAGCAGGCATATTGCCCTCATTGCGGAAGACCGAACGAAGAAGCCGAACAGCATGTCAAAGACATGGAACATTACAAGAGTAACTTTGAAGATACCAAAAGTGATGTTTATGAAGTGACTAAGAAAAATACCGAGATCATGTCACATACAATAATTATCACAGTGCAGGTGATACTGTGCGTGATCGTATTTGTCGTAGCCTCCCACAGCTGGAGTATTCACAGGCAGTTAATGCAGTTTGATTCCAAAATCCGGCAGGGCAGCTATATGAAACAGCTGGAACAGTATCTGGAAGATGAGGATTACATAGGATTTTCCGCTTTTTGTGACAGACATTACATCCGGTCTTACAGCAAAGATAACAGTTACGAGGATTATCAGCTGCTCATTGAAGCCAGCGGAGATTACCGTTATATCTATGAGAACATGATGAAGGCAGTAACTACAAGCTCCGACAGCTCAGGCAGACTTTCCAGCCTGTATGAAAACATCTCGGAGTATTATGAGAGACTGGAAAAGATTCTGCATCCCGTAGACAATGAGTATATGGAAAAACAATATCAGGAACTGCCGGAGGAGAAAAAGGAAGATATTCTGCGGATGGAAACGAATGTGAAGATGCTGTTGCAGACCTATTTCGGCATGACACCGGAAGAGGCAGAGAATTTCGGTACAATGTCAAATGCCAGGAAGGTCGTATTCTTGGAAGAGAAAGGTGAGGTGATGGGCTATGGTAAATCTGAAAAATAAGTTAAAACAGACCCAAAAACAAAGCGGAGCACTGCTGATTATGAATATCGTGATCATTGCCCTGTGCCTGGTGCTGTTCGGTGGGACGATTCATATGTTTGAACAGTTACATTCCGCTTTTTCCCGCCCGATGAAGACCGACTGGCTAGAGAACAATGTGCGTAATGAGAACTATGCCTATCTGGTATCGAACTACCATGAGGACAACGTGTATGGTGGCATAGTATCCGGAACGAAAAAGGAATGCTACGGTGTGGCGAAATATTTTGAAGCGGCTTCCATGTACAAGGCGTATCTCGAAGTCGGAGATACGGAGCGCGCTGCCAGAGAGAAAGAAAAAATGGATGCGGCATACGAAGAAATGGGCGACTGGAACATCGCAGCAGACAGCATCCGGGAACAATTGGGATTAGAATAGGGAAAGAACCTTGACAAATCCCGGAAGTATGCACTACAATTACTTGCATACGACAATGACGATGAAAAGGATCAGTACGATCGGAATGCATCCCAGAGAGAGGGGAAAGACACGGTGACGTGCGGCTGGGAACCCCTTATGACAGATGATCGGAAACCTCCCTTGGAGTCCTGTGCGAGACGGAATAGCCTTCAGGCTGTTGGAACGGCGAAGCACAGCGTAGAACCGGCGTTAACGGTGTCAGAGCAGGATACTTATTTGTATCAATCAGGGTGGTACCGCCGAGTGATCGGTCCCTTTTTCGGGAGCGATGACCCGGCGTTTTTCGTTTCCGTAGATCGTATAAAAAGCAGCTATTTGCAGAAAAAGAAAAGGAGAGAGAAAATGGCAGACAAGAAAATGGTAGAAGCGATTACTTCCATGGAAGAAGATTTCGCCCAGTGGTATACCGATGTAGTGAAGAAAGCAGAGCTGTGTGATTACACCAGCGTAAAGGGATGTATGGTCATCAAGCCCGCAGGCTATGCCATCTGGGAGCTGATCCAGAAGGAACTGGATGCACGCTTCAAGGAGACCGGCGTACAGAATGTATATCTTCCTATGTTTATTCCCGAGTCCCTGTTAGACAAGGAGAAGGATCATGTAGAAGGCTTTGCTCCCGAAGTAGCGTGGGTGACCCATGGCGGACTGAACGAGCTTCCCGAGAGACTTTGCGTCAGACCTACTTCCGAGACACTGTTCTGTGATTTCTATAAGAATGACATCCATTCCTACAGAGATCTGCCCAAGGTATATAACCAGTGGTGTTCCGTAGTACGTTGGG
Source organism: Lachnospiraceae bacterium UBA5895 (assembly GCA_002431915.1). Classification (GTDB taxonomy): domain Bacteria; phylum Bacillota; class Clostridia; order Lachnospirales; family Lachnospiraceae; genus Acetatifactor. The sequence continues at coordinate 6,479 of DJEP01000052.1, forward strand.
AGAAGGAGACCAGACCTTTCCTGCGTTCCAGAGAGTTCCTGTGGCAGGAGGGACATACCGCGCATGCGACCGCAGAGGAAGCGGAGGAGCGCACAATTCAGATGTTGAATCTGTACGCGGACTTCTGCGAGGAGGTACTGGCAATGCCGGTTATCCGCGGACGCAAGACCGAGAAGGAGAAGTTTGCAGGCGCAGAGGCTACCTATACGATTGAGGCGCTGATGCATGACGGAAAAGCACTGCAGTCCGGTACCAGCCATAACTTCGGTGATGGTTTCGCCAAGGCTTTCGGCATTCAGTTTGCTGATAAGGACAATACTTTAAAATATGTACATCAGACTTCCTGGGGTATGACCACCCGTGTCATCGGTGCTATGATCATGGTACACGGCGACAACGAGGGTCTGGTAATGCCTCCCCGTATCGCTCCCATCCAGATCTGCATCGTACCCGTTATGCAGAAGAAGGAAGGTGTTCTCGACAAGGCTTATGAACTGAGAGACCGTCTGGCAAAAGATTTCCGTGTCAAGGTAGATGACAGCGATAAGACCCCCGGCTTCAAGTTCGCAGAGGCTGAGATGAGAGGTTATCCCATCCGTGTGGAAATCGGACCCAAGGATATCGAGGCAGGCAAGTGCGTGATCTGCCGTCGTGATACCAGAGAGAAGATCGAATTCGCTCTGGAGGATCTGGAGGCTAAGGCAGCTGAGATTCTCGACACCATGCAGAAAGAAATGCTGGAGAGAGCAAGAGCACACCGTGACAGCCATACTTATGTGGCACATAACATGGAGGAGTTCGAAAAGATATTCAACGAAAAGTCCGGTTTCGTCAAGGCTATGTGGTGCGGATGTCAGGAATGTGAAGACAAGATCAAGGAAAAGCTTGCTGTTACCAGCCGCTGCATGCCTTTTGAACAGGAACAGATCGCAGATACCTGCGTATGTTGTGGAAAACCTGCGAAAAAGATGGTATACTGGGGAAGAGCATACTAAGATAATTTTTATAAGGCAGATGCAGACGCAGGCCGGTAGTATTGCTACGGGGTCTGCGTCTTGTTTTTTTCTGTCATTCCTATAAAAGATGCTCGGAAATGAGGAAAAAAGATGATTTACAATACCTTTGAACTGCACCAGGAAGGTTCCCTGCCGGGAGCAAAACTGATTACTTATATTCAGGACGATTCCGACGCACTGGCTATCAAGGACAGACCGCTGATCCTGCTGTGCCCGGGAGGCGGCTACACCCGGACCTCCGACAGAGAGGCAGAGCCCATGGCACTGAAATTCCTGGCGATGGGATACCATGCGGCAGTGCTGCGCTATTCCTGCGCGCCGGCGGAATATCCCACGTCTTTAAAAGAACTGGCCTATAGCATCAAGCTTCTGCGGGAGCATGCAGAAGAGTGGCATATCGATCCCCACAAGATCGTGGTGGAAGGATGCTCTGCGGGTGGACATCTGGCAGCCAGCCTGGGTGTGTTCTGGGATGAAGATTTCCTGGCAGAGAGCCAGGGACTTTCCGCTTCCGAGCATGAAATGCTGCGTCCTGACGGACTGCTGCTATGCTATCCGGTCATTACTTCCGGAGAGTTTGCCCACAGAGGATCTTTTGAGAATCTGTTAGGCAGCAGACAGGAAGAACTGGGCGAGAAGATGTCTCTGGAAAAACAGGTAACGGATAAAGTGCCGAAGACTTTTATCTGGCACACTTTCGCAGATCAGTCCGTACCCATAGAGAATTCCCTGCTGTTCGTCAGCGCACTTCGCAGAGCCGGAGTGCCCACGGAATTCCATATGTATGAAAAGGGTGCCCACGGACTGGCACTGGCGAATAAACTGACAGAGACCAATGACGGCAGAGCTGTGCAGGAGGAATGTGCTTCCTGGACCTGGCTGGCGCATACCTGGCTGGAGAGCCTGTTCGCAGGAGAAGTGGAAGACGGATTTCATGCACAGGGCAGAGAGTGGTAAAAAATAATAGACAATAATAGAGAACACTAAAAACGAATCAGTGGGGTAAGGTACAATGGAACAGGCAGATCAGATTCTTCAGATTCCGCACTTCTACGGAAGTCTGAAAGGAATGCAGAAGAAATTCGATAACTATGCAAGACAGGACGCTTTCACCGGAACCACCAGGGAGGAATGGAAAGCCTGGAAGAAGACTTCCAGAGAGACATTAAAAGACCTCCTGGGATGGAAATACATGGAGAATTGTGATCTGGCACCCCGCGTGGAAGAAGTCGTGGAGCTGGAGAATGGTGGCATCCGTAGGGAGAAGGTCATCATTCAGGTAGAGCCGGAAGTGTATATGCCTATGTATATCCTGATCCCGCCGAAGCAGGGAGAGGGAAAGCAGAAATGTTTTCTTGCTCTTCCGGGACATCAGGGCGCGGGTAAATACAGTGTGGCAGGACGTGACGATATTCCCGCGGTAAAGCGGATGATTGAGTTCTATCATTACGATTACGGTATGCAGCTGGCAAAGCGGGGCTATGTGGCAATCTGTCCGGATTGCAGAGGCTTCGGAGAGCGCAGGGATGAGGCATTGCAGAAGGGAACGGATGAGAAATCTTTCCTGACCAGTACCTGTTTTCAGCTGGCACACATGGCGGAACCTCTGGGAGAGACCGTGGCAGGCATGTGTACCTGGGACGCTTCCCGGCTGATCGACTATGTCTATGAACGCGGCGAATGGGATACCGAGGATCTGGGAGTTATGGGATTTTCCGGCGGTGGAATGCAGACGCTGTGGATCTCCGCACTGGATGACCGTGTGAAAAAATGCATTATCAGCGGGTATCTCTATGGTTATAAGGATGCACTGCTTTTGCTGAACGGAAACTGCAGCTGTAATTATGTTCCGCATCTGTGGGAACACTTTGATATGGGAGATATCGCTTCCCTCATTGCACCGAGACCATTGGCGGTACAGTCGTGCAGAGATGATCATTTGAACGGTCCGAGAGGACTGGTGAATGTGACGGAGCAACTGGACATTGTGCGTAAGGCTTACCATCTGTACGGGAAGGAAGAATATCCGATCCATGATGTCAGAGAGGGAGACCATTGTTGGCATGAGGAAGTACTGGATGTGGCTTTGCCGAAATTGTAAAAAATAAATAATTTTAGATAATTATGGAGGAACGTATGGAATATATCGTTCTGGATCTGGAATGGAATCAGAGTAACACCGGCAAAGAGGATGCTGTGGAGAAGCTTCCTTTTGAAATTATAGAGATCGGTGCCATCAAACTGAATAACGAACGGATTATGGTCAGTGAATTTAACGAACTGGTGAAACCGCAGGTCTACCATGAGATGCACAAGATCACCAGTAAACTCATCCATATTCAGATGCAGGAGCTGGAACGGGGGAGACCTTTCCGGGAAGTCGGGGGAGATTTCGTGAACTGGTGCGGGCAGGAGGAGCATCTGTTCTGTACCTGGGGAACTCTGGATTTGACAGAATTACAGCGGAATATGGCCTATTATGAGATGCCGCTTTTAGCCCCGGGGCCGCTTCCGTTTCTCGATGTGCAGAAGCTGTTCGCCATTGCCTACGAGGAGCGAAAGATCCGCAGAAATCTGGAATATGCCATTGATTTCCTGCACATTGAAAAAGATATTCCCTTCCACCGGGCGTTCAGTGATGCTTATTATACGGCGAAGATCCTGATTCGGATACTGGAAGAACATCCTGAGGTACTGGTGAATCTGTCTTACGATACATTCTGTCCTCCCAAGGATCGCAAGGATGAGGTCAAGGCACAGTTTGATACCTATGTAAAATATATTTCCAGAGAATTCAAAGATAAGACAGAAGCCTTTGCAGATAAAGAAGTTGTGTCCAGTAAATGCTACCTCTGTCACAGAAACCTGCGCAAAAAGATCAAATGGTTCAGCGCCAACGGCAGACATTACTATTGTGTAGCCTACTGCGAAAAACACGGCTATCTCAAGGGCAAAATCCGGGTACGCAAGGCTTACGACGGCGGCGTATACATTGTAAAGACCACGAAACTCATTTCCAAGGAGGATGCGGAGGCAATCGCCGCCCGCAGAGACCATGCCAGAGAAGTGCGCAAGAGACACAAGCACAGCAAGGCGGGAAATACGGAAGAATAGGCGGAAAACACAGTAAATTACATTTTTAACAGGGAGGAGAAAGTGTATGAAATACGCAGGGTTACCGATGGCAATGTGGGTGGTTTTCCACAAATCTTTCAGAAAGAATCTCACGGAGATCCTGAAGTATGATGAGCAGAAAAGTAAGAAAATTACTGTGGCTGCCAAAAAGAAATACAAAGAGATCATCGAGAAACTTCCGGAGTTCGAGAAAGAAGACCGGTTCCAGATGAACATTGTAAACTGTGCGATGCTATCCGCATTTTTCCTGAATATGCCGAAGCTTCCTACCGTTGAGGATGCCACGGTGTATTATGAGAAGACCATGATGAACGGGCTGGTGCGGTGGTTCTGCAAAAGGACCGGGAAGAATAAGTACTCGGAGGCGGATATCCGGTCCATGAAAAATACGGCCAAACTCCGAGCAGGCGACCGGAATCCCTATTCCTGGAATATGGACTTCTATGAATATGAGGACGGCAGTGGTTATGAGGCGAGATTTACGACCTGCGGAATCTGCGCCCTTATGAAAGAACTGGGACTTACCGAGCTGATCCCCGCCATGTGCCGGTTCGACTACACCATGAGTGAGGCAGGAGGTGTCACGAATTTCGTCAGGAAATACACCCTTGCTTCCGGCGGACCCTATTGCGACTGTGGGTATAAGAAAAAGTTTAAGCAAATGCGGTAGATACCGGGATTCTACTTCCGGGAGGTGTACTTATTTCTGAAAAGAGAATAGCATGATCTCAGACACAGGAGGTAAGCACATGGATCTCGTTAAGATAGGAAAATATATCGCAGGCAAGAGAAAAAACTTAGGCATGACGCAGAAACAGCTCGCTGAAAAACTGGGTATGAGTGATAAATCCGTATCCAAGTGGGAGCGGGGCGTGTGCCTGCCGGATGTATCCGTTTATCCGGAACTTTGCCAGATTCTCGGCATCAGTATCAATGAATTCCTGGCGGGAGAAGACATTGTCCGGGAAAATATTGCCCGAAAATCGGAAGAGAATATTATCGGACTGGCAACGGACAGTAAGCAGAAGCAAAAACGATTGAAATGCATTATTGGTATTCTGCTTGTCGCAGCGGCGATTGTCCTTTTGACGGTCGGAATCATGATATTCCGAAAAAATATGCCGCAGAACTTTATCGTTCCGGTGGACAAGGACAGCATTGAAATGAAAACCGCGGAAATGTTGTCCGGTGTAGATGGTGCCTTTATGTATAAATACACGGCAACGAATGAATTTAAAACTCTATATATTCATATTTGGCAATACCGGGAAGGAAAGCTGGTAGACAGACAAAAGGCAGGGCTTTCGTATGAAGGAATGGATTCACCGCAGAATGGAACGATCATTATCGTACCGCAGCTTATGGATCGTACTGTGAAAATTATTATTGCAGATGATGAATCGCAGGGAGATATGCGAATCCCAATCCTGGAGGATGTTCCGGAAGGAGAGCACTATGGATATGGAAGGACTGCAACGGAAATTCAGGAGAAAGCGGATATTGTCTATGACGAACAGCAGCCGCTTCTTGCGCTGATCTATGATAATGACGAAGCGAGAAGTTTTGGCATTGATGATATTGTGAATGATCAGCTGGATGCCCTTGCAATGGATGATTATGTGTACTATTTTTCTTTCGAGTTCCGAACGAAATAGATAAATAACCCCATTCCGTGAAAACAGAATGGGGTTCGTTTTTAGTTTGCGGCTTTTGCCTTTTTCTCTCTTTTTAAGAACAGGTACACACAGATACCGGCAAAAATAATCGTTGCAACGATCAGTATCGGCAGTACCGGGATGGAACTGATATCTGCATTGATCAGCATAAGTCCCTGATACAGTGTGAAGACACCGAATATCGAGAAGATAGCGAAGGCAAGGGTGCTGAGCAAGCCTTCCGGGGTCTTGCTCTTTAAGAGATATCCTGCCAACATTCCCAGAATATCTGCTAAAAACAATCCCAGAGAACAGCCAAGCCATACAATAAGTGCGGAGCTCATACCTTCATTGGCACCAAAGGTGATGGCAGTAAGCTGTGTCTTGTCTCCAAGCTCTGCTACGAAAAAGGTACAGAAAACCGCAAGGGGTGCAAACTGGATCTTGGACTTGCCGCTGCCTTCCTCTTCCTCGTCATCATCACCCGCAAGTGTTGATGCGGCAAAATAAAGAAAGGCAAGAGCCGCAATGATCTTAATGAGCCAGCCGGGAATGAACTCGCTGACAAGTCCACCGGCGATAACCGCCAATCCGTTCAGCACCAGGATTGCGGCAGCAGTTCCCAATATAATATCCCTTAATTTATATTTAGAAGTAAGAGCGATCAGCATAAGCTGTGTCTTATCGCCCATCTCTGCGATGAATACTGTTATAAATGCTTTAAAAAATAATAACATTTGTCCGACGCCTCGTTTATCTTATTATGATATAAACTGCATATACTGCGTAAAGGGCAACCATGCAGAACCCCTCGATTCTTCCGATTTTCTTTTTGCTTCCGGCAAAGATCCATACACATACAGTAAACACAATAAGTACGCACAGATCGATGATATTCTCAGTGATAATGCCGATGGGGCTGATTGCGGAGGCAACACCAAGTACCATCAGGATGTTGAATACATTGGAACCGATGGCATTACCCAGTGCCATATCGACTTCATTTTTCCGGGCGGCAACGATGGAAGTCACAAGCTCCGGAAGGGAGGTCCCGATGGAAACGATGGTAAGTCCGATCAGTGTCTGCGTCATTCCCAGGTCGCTTGCGATTCTGGATGCGGCATCGACCGTGATATCTCCGCCGATGGCGATCGCAGCAGCACCGCCGACAATGAATAAAATGCTGAGTGGTACGGAAATCAGCTTGATATCTTCATCGGATCCGCCCTCGATCTCCACCTTTTTACCTTCTTTATTTGCCTTTAAGGCAATCTTGACCATGTGGAAGATGTATCCGGCAAAAAGAACGATGAATATTACTCCGTCGAGATGTCCGAGAGTCATACCGGATGTATCACCGAGACCTACAATTCCCAAAAGCATTAAGAGCCCGGCACAGATCAGGGAAAAGGGGATATCCCGCTTGATGGTTTCCTGTGCAACCTCTACGGTGGCAATCATTGCGCAGACACCGATTACGACCATCAGATTAAAAATATTGGAACCGACGACATTACTGACTGCAAGTTCATTGTTGCCTGTAATGGAAGCAGATACACTGACCGCTGTCTCCGGAAGTGATGTTCCCATTGCCACAATGGTAAGTCCGATAATGATAGACGGAACATGCAGTCTCTTTGCTACACTGGAACTTCCCTCTACGAAAAAGTCTGCACCTTTAATCAGCAGGACAAATCCGATTACAAGGAATACAAGAACAAGAGCAAACGGTGCATTGTTAATAAGTTTCTCCATGGTTTTCTCCTTTGCGTGCTCCATTACAGTGTCGCCAGCCGAAAGATCCGCTATAAATTCACCGGATAAAAAAGACTCATGTATATCAATTATCTGCCAGTGTGTATTATACACAGACCGTTAATGGATATACATGAGTCTCATTATTCAAGATTTGCCAGATTATACTCTCAAAAACTATAATCAGAATGTTGACAAATCACACTTTCGTGCTAACTACTCCCTCATGGAATGTTAAGTTACTTGATAAATAATATCAAAAGGAGGTGTGGGTGTCAATAGACAAAATGAAAGAAATGTAAGAAATATGAGCTGTTGTTGGGCAAAGCGGTTGTATCATAAAAACAGGTAAGTTATAATGAAAGTAATTCGTTAAGTTTGGGAGGGTGACGATCATGAATGATAGCAGAGACTTTAAAAAGGAATATGAGACTTTTTTGAAGAAAGTTCCTTATCAGACAGCAGTTGTTGACGATGTGAAGGTAAGATACCAATATGGCGGCAAGGATGGCGCACCGGTCATTCTCTTTTTTAACGGATTAGAGATGCAGGAAATGTGGATGCCGTATGCCGAAAAGCTTGGAAAAGAATACAGATTTCTGATTTATGAATATCCGTTCCATACTACCAAGGCGGACGAACAGATCGACTTTGCCGCAAAACTATTGAACGCATTGTCGATTGAAAAGGTGATCTTAATTGGAGCAAGTGATGGCGGTATATACGCCCAGATTTTTGCGAAAAGGTATCCGGAACGCGTTTTAACAATGATCCTGATGACTACCTTGACAGTGGATTCCGATTACGTCAGAGACATCCGAAAAGAGCGCTTTTCCACTTCGATATTACTTCTTTTACTGAAGCTGATTCCCGCAAAAACGGAATTGAACTTGTTACTAAAAAAGAGCGAGGGATTTTTGGAATGTGAATCGTGAATCGGAAGAGGATCAGAAATATGGCAGAGGATTCTATGAAGTGGTGGCTTCTGACCTGAACTATAAGCGGCGGTTTATTCATAGTTTTAAGAGTGTATATATGCTGAGGGACTATCCGATTTTTGAAGAAAATGACTTTGAGTATCTGAGGGGAAAGATACAAGTTCTCCTTCCGGAGAAAGACATTTTCAAAAAAGAGGATCAGAATTGTCTTGCAGACTTATTCAGAAAACTGGATGCAGAAATTCTGAATGTTCCTGGAGGACATGTAGGATTCATAGTTCAGGCAGGGTACTATATTGATTTGATGGAGAAATTCTTGAAGAAAACCGGAATTTAAGTTTGTAGGGGATGATAGAATAATTATTTTGGAACAAAAAGATGCAAAGTACCATAGAAGTAATGCAATTGTGGTCAAATGAATAAATTGTTGATATAATATAAATATCTATTAGTATTTTAAGAGTGAAAAAAGAAAGCAGGTGTATTTATGCCGGAAATATCGTTATTTTATGGAATAAGGGTTACAATGTATTATGAAGATCACAATCCACCACATTTTCATGCAGAATATAATGGAAATAAAGCAATCGTAGATATTAACGAAGCAAGAGTAATAAAAGGAGCTTTACCATCCAGACAGTTAAAATTGATATTAGCATGGTGTGTGATACATCAGGATGAACTGATGCAAAACTGGGAACTGTCCAAAGACGGACTTCCGCTTAATAGGATTAATCCATTAGTGTAGGAGGCAGATATGTTTTATGATATTGTGCAGGTAATTCCATATAAAGACTATACAGTGTATGTATATTTTGAAGATGGGAAAATTGTATGCTATGATGCAAAAACGTTACTGAACAAGAAAGTTTTTGAACCGTTGAAAGATATTAATTTTTTTATAAATGCATGTACCATTTTGAATGGTACATTAGCGTGGGATGTCACAGGAACCAGAGATTGCAGTAAATGTTTGGATATAGATCCGGAGATGCTGTATGGGTTAGAAAATGTAAGTGAAAAAATTGCGTAAGAAGTTGCCGCCATTTAGTGACGGCAATTATTATATAAATAGTGTCTGCTGATTAA
>DJEP01000116.1 GCA_002431915.1 Lachnospiraceae bacterium UBA5895
TCTGCCCCTGTCCTGCCGGTCTTCTCTCTGCTCCTACTTCATGCATTACCCTCTGTGAGCTCTGCGGTCTGCCGCTCTGTCCTGCCGGTCTGCCTCCCTGAGGTCTTCCGGTCTTCGGTCTGTCCACTCTTCTGCGGACGCGTTCCTCCGCATCGGAGAAGTCTGCCGCATCCATCATATCCTTGATCTTGAAGATCAGCAGAGTCACTGCCGCTGCCAAAAACACTAACAGAATCACCAGTACAATGATGACTGCCTTCTGACTCTTTAATTTCTTCTGATCTGCGTCAAACTGTGCGTTGATCTCCGTGATCTGATCTATGGAACTGAACAGATCTTCGATCTTATACTGCTTCTGTCCTGCCATATCTAACAGATACCAGGAATCTCCCTGTAACTGAGTATCCCAGTCCTTTGATGTCGTCTGGGTATCCTCGGGCTGTTCTTCCACAGGCTGTTCCTCGGTGGGCTGTTCTTCCACGGGTACCTGTAATTCTCCGGACAATGCCACATAATCGGAACGGATAAATCCGGTCACCTCAATACTGTTGGATATGAAGCTTACCTGATACCAGGTCTTGCCATCGGTACCGGTAGCCTGACCGGTTACGGTCAGTGCCATTCCGTTCTCCGCGGTAGTCACGATCTGGCTGGTGGTAGATGCATTGCTGCGTACACGTACGGACTGTCCGCCGGTTACGGTAGCGCTCAGAGGCTCCACCGCAGTAACCTCCACAGGAGTCTCATTCACGGCAGGCGCCGGTGTTGCTGTGGTCGTAGTCGTTGTAGTTGTAGTAGTCGTAGTAGTTGTGCCTGAAGAAGACGGCGGGGTAGATCCGTCGGTAATGCTTACCAGATCGGAACGAATATATCCCAACGTATTCGCATCCACATATACTTCATACCAGGTATAACCGTCTGTGCCCTTGGTCTGACTCTTAATGGAGATCGTCTTATCCTTGGCTGCACTGCCGATCACTTCACTGGAAGAATCTGCAGTTTTACGAATCTTGGCGCTAGAGGCTGTTACCTTGGCTGCACTTTCTGCATGGCTGACAATTGCCAGATCCCCGGCAAAAAGTCCTGCTCCCAATACAAGTATCAGCGCAAGCATTCCCCAGAACACCTTGCATTTACTTATTCTCTGTACTGTCTTTTTCATCTGCAACTCCTTTTGTATCCTGACCTTGTCTTACGCTTCATCGATTGCCTTGCCAATGTCATGACGCATGTATTTATTCTCGAAAGAAATCCATTCCGTTGCCGCATAAGCGTTGGCACGAGCCTCCTTCAGGGTAGCTCCTTTTGCCGTTACGCCCAGAACACGACCGCCGTTTGTGACGATTCCCTTGTCCGTAAGCTTTGTTCCGGCATGGAAGCAATAATAACCGTCTTTTCCGTCGAAGTTCTCCAGACCGTTTATCACAAATCCCTTCTCATAGGATACGGGATATCCGTCACTTGCCAGAACCACACATACTGCAGCATTGTCCTCAAACTGCAGATCGATCTGATCCAAGGTGCCGTCCACGCAGGCTTCCATCACTTCAATGATATCGTTCTTCATACGGGGCAATACCACCTGTGCCTCCGGGTCGCCGAATCTGGCATTGTATTCCAGTACCTTGGGACCGTTCGGGGTCAGCATCAGTCCGAAGAAGATGACTCCCTTGAAAGGTCTGCCTTCCGCTGCCATGGCATCCACGGTAGCCTGATAGATGTATTTCTTGCAGAATACATCCACCTCTCCGGTATAGAAGGGACTGGGAGAAAAGGTTCCCATGCCGCCGGTATTCAGTCCCTGATCGCCGTCCTTTGCTCTCTTATGATCCTGTGCGGAAGTCATGATGCGGATAGTCTTGCCGTCTACAAAGGAAAGTACACTGACTTCTCTTCCGGTCATAAATTCTTCGATGACCATGCGGTTACCGGCTGCGCCGAACTTTTTATCCAGCATGATCTCATCCACGCCTGCCAGTGCTTCCTCTAAGGTGTTGCAGATCAGTACACCCTTGCCCAGTGCCAGACCGTCTGCCTTGAGCACGATAGGGAAACCCGCCTGCTCTTTCAGATATTTCATAGCATCCTCTGCGTTATCGAAGTTCTCATAAGCCGCAGTGGGAATGTTGTATTTCTTCATGAGATCCTTGGAAAAAGCTTTGCTGCCCTCCAGGATCGCTGCATTTCTACGGGGTCCGAAAGCACGCAGTCCCTCTGCCTCCAGTGCATCCACCAGTCCGCCGACCAGGGGATCATCCATGCCTACGATAGTCAGGTCAATCGCCTGTTCTTTCGCAAAGGCAACGATCTTGTCAAATTCCATCGCACCAATGGGAACACATTCTGCAATCTGACCGATTCCGGCATTGCCCGGAGCACAATAGATCTTATCTACTTTAGGACTTTTTGCTACACAGGTTGCAATGGCATGCTCTCTGCCGCCACCGCCTACGATCAATACTTTCATACCCATATCTTCAGCCTTCCTTATTCCTATGTTTCTTGATAACTACTTCGTATGTTTTACTTTACCGTCTTCCACACAGATCCGCCCGTTGGCAATATCATCGATCGCCTGAGGCAGAAGCAGCCACTCCGCCTGCTCCATGACACGTCTCTGTAAGATCTCCGGGGTATCATCATCTTCCACTGCCACTGCCTTCTGTGCAATGATAGGGCCTTCGTCCATGCCTTCGTTGACGAAATGCACGGTAGCTCCGGTGACTTTCACGCCACGCTCCAGTGCCTTTTCATGCACGTGGAGTCCGTAATATCCCACCCCACAGAAAGAGGGGATCAGGGACGGGTGAATGTTGATGATACGATTGCTGTATTCATGCACCATAGCCTCCGGGATCTTCACAAGGAACCCTGCCAGTACGATTAAGTCCGGAGCGAACTCCTTCACCTTTGCAAGCAGTGCATCGTTGAACACCTCTCTGCTCTCGTAATCTTTCGGAGACACACATACTGCTGGAATTCCGGCATTGCGTGCTCTCTCTAAGCTCTTCACCGCCTTGTTATTGCTGATGACGCCTACAATCTGTGCGTTGGTGACTCTTCCTGTTGCAATGGCATCAATGATCGCCTGTAAGTTTGTACCGCCGCCGGATACCAGTACGACTACTCTTAGCATATGGTCACACCCTTTTCACCGGCTTCGCAGGTACCTACCACGTAAGCGGTCTCTCCTGCTGCCTTCAGAGCTTCCAGCGTCTTATCCACATCTGCGGGATCCAGTGCCAGTACCATACCCAGACCCATGTTATAGGTGTTGTACATCATTTCATCGGCAATGTCACCCTTTTTCTGCATCAGCTTGAAAATAGCGGGCACTTCATAGCTGTCCTTCTTCACAACGGCACGGATGCCATCGGGAAGCATTCTCGGAATATTCTCATAGAAACCACCGCCGGTGATATGGCTGCAGCCTTTTACCTTAACGCCTGCGTTCTTCACAGACTTCATAGCCTTCACGTAGATTCTGGTAGGTGCCAGCAGTGCCTCACCCAAAGTCCTGCCCAGCTCATCGTAATAGGTATCCAGGCTCTCTTTTGTCATGTCGAATACTTTTCTCACCAGAGAGAAACCATTGGAATGTACACCGGAAGAAGCGATTCCCACCAGCACATCACCGGGCTTGATATTCTCGCCGGTGATCAGATCCTTACGCTCTACCACGCCTACGGCAAATCCTGCCAGATCGTACTCATCCTCGGGCATCAGTCCGGGATGCTCTGCGGTCTCACCGCCTACCAGTGCTGCGTCAGACTGCTTACAGCCCTCTGCCACACCCCTTACGATGGTAGCGATCTTCTCGGGGATATTGCGTCCGCATGCAATATAATCCAGGAAAAATAAAGGGTCGCCGCCTGCACATGCCACGTCATTTACACACATAGCTACACAGTCGATACCGATGGTATCATGCTTGTCCATTAAAAATGCCAGCTTCAGCTTGGTACCTACGCCATCGGTTCCGGACAGGAGTACTGGATCCTCCATATCTTTGATGGCACTTAAGGAAAATGCTCCGGAGAAACCGCCGATGCCGCCCATTACTTCGGGACGCATGGTCTCCTTTACGTACTTCTTCATCAGTTCTACAGACTTGTAGCCTGCTTCGATGTCTACTCCAGCTTTCTTGTAATCCATTTTCTCCTCATTTCCGCCGCAGGGGCTGTATTATATTTATCTTAGCGAATCGTATCTCTTACTTCTTCATGCCTTCCAGGTATACCTTATAGCCGATTTCCTGCAGTTTTGCATCTTTGGCTTCTACCTGTTCTTTTAATTTTGCACTGTATGCTTTCAGTTTTCCGAGAAGTTCTGCGTCGGAAGTTGCCAGGATCTTGGCTGCCAGAAGTCCTGCATTGGTGCCGCCGTTAATGGCTACCGTGGCAACGGGGATGCCGGAGGGCATCTGTACGATGGAATACAGAGAATCTCTGCCTCCCAGGGATGTGGTGTGCATGGGAATACCGATGACGGGCATCTGGAAAATAGCGGCACACATACCGGGCAGATGTGCTGCCATACCGGCGCCGGCGATGATCACCTTGAAGCCTTTTTCCTCTGCACTTTTTGCATACTCAAAAAATACATCCGGCTCTCTGTGAGCACTGATCACGGTCATCTCATAAGGGATGCCCAATTCTTCCAGAATGTCTGCTGCCTTCGCCATCACAGGCATATCGGAATCACTGCCCATTACAATGCCAACCTTAGAGCAATTCTCTGTATTTGCCATAATGTCCTCCTCATGTATCGGTTACACCGATGTTATGTTTATCCATATATTTATAAGTGTACTAAAATCTTGTTGATGATGCAATAGTTTTTATGCCAGCTCCTGCAGCGGCTCGTTCAGTTCTTCCGTTCCCGGAAGGACAAATTTTCCGTTTTCAATAATGACGATCCGCCCACCATCCTTTTTCACCGCGGTCAGTTCCGCCAGTTCATCGTAAGGAATGGTAATATCCGTATGGCAGTTAAAATAAGCCTTCGCAGGGTTCACATTACGAAGTGCCGCCACCTTGTTGTCTCTTGCCACGATCTCCTTGCCGTCGGGGTTGTATACTTTCACTTCCTCTGCATGGGAATAGCAGGTATCGCCCACGGCGAAATGCGGTCCCATTTTCTCTGCGATCAGGATCGGCATCTTGGCTTCCACGCCCAGACGCTTTGCCGCCGCATAGGCTGTCGTGTTGGTGCCGATGGCAAATTCTCCCAGTGGCAGCGTCTTGTGGCGGAACAGGATGTTTTCTTTGATAAATGCCTTGTTCTCTTCCTCTGTGGCAAAGTTCGCACAGTTATAATCTTTGATCTTACCGTTTTCCAGAGTAATCTCCAGATCCTTATACTCCAGTCCGTTTAAGAACACTTTTGTGACATGCAGAACACCATTGGTCCCATCCAGCACCGGAGAGGTAAATACTTCTCCCACGGGGATATTCACATCTGCCACACAGTTTTCAAAAATCGTCTCTTTGGCAGGGTCTTTTAACTTCCATAAATTCACCGTAAGATCCGTGCGGTTGCCGTTACAGCCTTTGATCTCACAATGATCCGCCTGGTCCAGGGCGTCGATGATGGTCTGCTGGATCCGCTGGTACTTTTTATAATCCAGGGTATTGATCCGGATGGTCTCCTTAAACAGTTCCTCGAAGCAGTCGCCCACCTCCGGAATCGGGAAGGCAATGATCGTAAAGCTGCGCTCTTCTTCGATAATATACTGTCTCTGCAGCTGTCCCATCTGGGTGCGGTGCTCTACCAGTAACGCACTCTGCTCATCCGTCATTTTCAGGCTTTCCGGTTTGTTCACCGGCTCAAAATCCCGCTCCCCGAAGGTCTCTACCACCGCAGGGCCGGCATAGCCGCGTGCCTCTTTTTTATATTTTTCAAAAGCGGTATGCATCACTTCCAGCTTCCGGCTGCAGTACATTTTGTCCAAGAACAGTGCCTTATCGTCCTTGTGGTCGAATTCGTACTGCCTATTGGGGCTGACACTGTAGAAGCCGTTCTTGTAAATGGTCGGATTATATAAAATGCTGGCGGCTGCCCGGTAGATCACCGGCTGCAGTCCCATTTTTTCAAAATTCTCCAGGGCTCTCCGCATCATGCGTTCAAATCCCACCTGATAGCGGACATCCACCACAGTTTTCTTCGACAGATCCTTGCCGGTCACTTCAAATCCAATACGGTATCCTTCCGTATAAGTATCCGCCATGGTGTGGATGGTCTCCTCCGGCAGAGAATTAAGGAATTTTGCCATCGCCAGTTCATTTTCCCCTACATACTCTCCGTAGGCGTAGAGATAGCGCAGGTCATTCAGATCCGCCGTGCGGATAATATTTGCCGCAAAATTATCCTCAGGACATACCAGTTCCTTCACCCGATCTTCCGCTGCCACATCCGCATAATCGCTGACGAACCAGTAGAGAATCTCGCGAACGGACGCATAGGAAGGCAGTCTGTGATTCTCCTGCTCCTCGTAGACAAATGCCGCATACACTTCGGAAAACAGTTCCATGCGGATCACCAGCTCCGAAAGTCTCCCCTCGTAGGTAAAGCCGATCAAGCTCCTCATCTCGGTATACAGAAAAGCTGCCAGTGCACCGAATTCTTCGCCCAGCTTTTTCACTGCATAAGTGGGGTTGGCAAAACTGTTCTCATAATTTTCCGGTAAAATATCCTCATACAGGGCATGGTTGCGCTGCTGTAATTCTTCCAGAGAAGCATCTGCCGCTTTGCCCTGCTCCAGGAGCTGTCTGGTGTCCTCGATCCGCAGTAAAAATTTTGCCACTGCGGTAAAATATTCTTTCCAGGGCTGCTGGCCTTCCCTCTGCCAGTCCTCCCCGGGGATCTCCCGGATCCGATCCAGTGCCAGTTCCAGGCGTTCCAGTAAAAGTTCTCTTTCTTCCATATATCCGTTTACTCCTTAATTCTAATTACTGCCGTTCCACCCTGTTACCTTGTTTTCTGGCATCAGGTCTTACAAGAGGCTCCCCAGATACAGCAGAAAGCTGACTCCCCCAAGTGCCACTACATTCAGTATCGTACCCAGCACTGGGAACAGACGGTAAATGTCCTTGTCCCGAAGTGTCAGAATCCCCAGGATCAGGCCGATGAGGGAATAGATCGTCGCCAGTACCCCCGTGGCACCATATCCGCCGTGCATCACGCCGCCCTGACGGTAGGACAGGTACGTCACGATTCCTAACGACACCAGACTGATGACTCCCAGAATCGTAGACATAATCGCTTTGTTCGAATGTTTTTTATTGGTAAAAATATAGTTTTTTTTCCGCATATTAGATTTCATGCCTTTCCGTGATCTGTTATCCCCCATGGAACCCGAAAAAGGCACTTCCGGTATGGAAATGCCCAATCTTCACGCCCTGACGGCGCTTTCCTTCTCATTTGTGATCAGAACAGAATATGCGATTTGCCGGAGACCAGCTTCGCTCCGCTGATGATCAGCAGTACTCCTGCCGCAATTCCGACTACCAGGGAAATAACTCCCAATACGATATTTAATGCTCCTGCTCCACGCATGATCTTATAAATTTTCTCTTCCATGGGATCCTCCTGTCTTCTTACTTAATAATACTTACTTTAAGCACCGTATACGGCGTAATATTCATCAATTGCCTTCTTCAGAGTATCGTCAATGTATACCTCTCCCTTATAAGGCTTGTTGTACAGATGGTCGATGACGTCCTGCATGGTTACGATGGCATGCGCATCAAATCCGTATTTCTCTTTGATCTCTTCCAGTGCGCTGACCTTGCCGCCCAGTCCCTTCTCCATACGGTTCAGGGATACCATCAGACCGACGATTTCTACCTTTGCGGCTCCTCTTACCTTGGGAACGGTCTCTTCCATAGACTTACCGGAAGTGGTAACATCCTCGATCATGATGACTCTGTCACCGTCTTTTAAGGGACTTCCCAAGAAGCCTCCTTTATCTGCGCCATGATCCTTCTCTTCCTTACGGTCGGAACAGTAGCGGACCTCTTTGCCGTATAATTGACTGTAAGCCACTGCGGTGACAACACTGATGGGAATGCCCTTATATGCCGGTCCGAACAATACATCAAAATCATCGCCGTACACATCATGAATTGCCTTTGCATAGCTCTCACCCAGCTTCATCAGCTGAGAACCGGTGACATACGCCCCGGCATTCATAAAGAAAGGAGACTTTCTGCCACTCTTTAAGGTAAACTCGCCAAATTTCAGTGCCTGACAATCTACCATGAATTCTATAAATTCTTTTTTATATGCTTCCATCTTATTGTTTTCTCCTTAATTTTAAGCCATTCCCGGACATTTATGCCAGTCTTTTTTTTACTACTGTACCAATTCGCATTTTCCCTGAGATATACTGGGTTCAGTATATCATTTCATGCTTGTTTTTTCAACCAACAAATCCTCAAAAGTTATCAGCAACGTTCTCAAGCTCTGGTCTTCGCCCCATCAATTATAATGAAGCGAAAATCAGAGAAGCTGTCTTACTTACTGATCCTCTTTTCTGCGGAGCAATACATAAACCGCACCAAGTGCCGTAATAGCAATTAATATTACTGCTCCCGCCAGAATCCGGATTCCGCCATTGCCAAAGCTCTGGCCGGAATTACTGTCCGCTGCCTCATTCACAGCCTGCCCGAAAGGGTCTGCTGCCTGCGCCGGGGTTTCCTTCCCTGCTCCGGCATCATCCGATCCGCTCTGTTCTGTTCCCGGTTCTTCCCCGGTTTCGTTGTCCTGCACACTTCCATCCATCGGCTCGGTATCAATCACAACCGTGTAATCCGATGCGTGGCTGAAGGTCAGTTCCGTATTCCCGTTTTCATCAATTTTACCGGCACACATAAATTCCAGTTCACCGTTTTCCGGGTTGTAATAGAACAGATTCGCATAAAGTCCTGCATTCACAGCTTCCATGTTGATCGTGAGCGTCGCAGTAAAGCCAAACTCTCCATTATGCATCAGTGTCAGGTTCACGGAATAGCGCTCTCCGGTAATGTTGTTGATCACATCGACAGGAATGCTTCTTCCTGCCTGTTTTCCCATCGTTACGCCAAAATTAATGTCCTTTGCATTCTGTGCGGTTACATCAAGACCATTGACTGTCCAGAGAATACCGCTTTCCATCTCAAAAATCACCGTAACATCCCTACCCCGGATGCTGTCAAAGATCTCTCCCGGAACAGCCACCGTTCCATTCATATCCACAGGAATCGTTACTCCCTCTGTGGCTCCATCAATCCGGGATTCAATGACCTGCCAGCCTTTCCTACCGTCCTCGCCCCTGATAAAGGGAACTTTTGGCTCCGTTGCCGCCGCAGCATCTGCAAGTGGTTCCGATGAACCACTTGCAGATCCCGTATCCTGATCCTCATTCTGGCTGCCGGAATGGCTGCCGGACTGATCTCCGGGCTGCTGTCCATTACTTCCGCCTGCAGGTTCGTCTGTATTTTCACCGGGAAGCTTAGGTATGGTTATTTCTTTACGGTATCC
>DJEP01000115.1:0-1111 GCA_002431915.1 Lachnospiraceae bacterium UBA5895
AAGTTCCTTCCTATCTACACCGGCGTTGAAGGTGAAGAGAATCAGGGACTGTGCACCGGTACTGAGAACTTCTTCTGCATCAACAAAGAAGCTTCTGCTGAAGACCAGGCAGCATCCATCGCATTCGTTGAATGGCTGTTCTCCTCTGAGACCGGTAAGGCTGCTGTAACCAATGACCTTGGATTCATCGCTCCTTTCGATACCTTTACCGATGCTGAAAAGCCCACCGATCCTCTGGCACAGGAAGTTCTTCGTTACATGGCAGATTCTTCCAAGACATCTGTATCCTGGAACTTCACTTCCTTCCCCAGCCAGCAGTTCAAGGATGACTTCGGCGCAGCTCTTCTGGAGTATGCTTCCGGTTCTATCGACTGGGATACTGTAAAGCAGACCGTAGTAGACAGATGGGCAGCTGAGAAAGCAGCAATCGCAGCTAACTAAGTGATCTCAACTTATAACTATTCAGCACCTCATTCGCAAAACAGCATCTTCGATGCAGGACTTTTGCGAATGGAGGCTGCTTCGCCAACTAAATATTGTCAGATGCTCTTACGAATGCGAGCATTCGACGAGTATCAGCCAATATTTAATGGCTCTGAATAGTTATCCATCTTATAGAAATCTCAGACACAGGGGGCGGTGGTGGTACCACGGCCCCCGTGCTTGTAAAAAGGAGAAGGCTTATGCAAAAGACATTAAAAAGATATTTTCCCATTTTTGTATTGCCTACATTGATCGCATTTTCCTTTGCATTTATCATACCGTTTGTTATGGGCGTATATCTGTCCTTTTGCAAATTCAAGACGATCACAAATGCAGAATTTGTAGGCTTGAGAAACTATATACAGATTTTTGCGGACAAAGATTTTGTCAACGCATTCGGATTTACCTTAAAATTCTCAGTCGTGTCTATTATCACCATTAACGTGTTTGCATTTATTCTGGCACTGGCACTGACGAGAAAAATCAAAGGAACCAACCTGTTCCGTACCGTATTTTTCATGCCAAACCTGATCGGTGGTATTATCCTGGGTTATATCTGGCAGCAGATGATTAATGCGGTATTGTTAAAATACGAGACTACGCTGGTAGCCAATCCTACCTATGGTTT
>DJEP01000115.1:1203-22793 GCA_002431915.1 Lachnospiraceae bacterium UBA5895
CTCCAGAATGTACCTACCGATCTGATCGAAGCAGCACAGATCGACGGCGCTACTTCCCTGCAGACCTTATTCAAAGTGAAAATTCCGATGGTTATGCCATCTATTACCATATGTCTGTTCCTTACCGTATCCAACAGCTTCAAGTTGTTCGACCAGAACCTGGCACTGACCGCCGGTGCACCCAGCAAAAAGACCGCAATGCTGGCCCTGGACATCTACAATACTTTCTATGGCAGAAGCGGATTTGAAGGCGTCGGTCAGGCTAAAGCAGTACTGTTCTTTATTGTAGTGGCAGTCATTGCCCTGGGACAGCTGGTACTTACCAGACGTAAGGAGGTAGAGCAATAATGACTAAGAAAAAAACTTCCAATGTAATTATTTTTTGTATCCTGTGTGTGCTGGTAGTGGCATTCCTGACACCGATTTTCTTCGTGCTGATGAACTCCTTTAAGGGAAAACTCTACATCAGTAATGACCCTTTCTCATTACCGAATGCGCAGACTTTTGCAGGACTGACCAACTACGTGAACGGCGTTCAGAAGACCGGATTCTTCACCGCCTTCGGGTGGTCCGCATTTATTACCATATTTTCTGTAGCAGCGATCATTCTGTTTACCTCTATGACCGCTTACTACCTGACCAGAGTAAAATCCGGTGTGACCAACATACTGTATTATATGTTTGTGTTTTCCATGATCGTACCTTTCCAGATGGTAATGTTTACCATGTCCAAACTGGCCAACATGACCCATTTGAACAACCCTCCCGGAATGGTACTGTTATACCTGGGATTCGGTTCCGGTCTGTCTGTGTTCATGTTTTGCGGATTTATTAAATCCATTCCGCTGGACATCGAGGAGGCAGCCATGATCGATGGATGCAATCCGCTGCAGACTTTTTTCGGTGTCGTAATGCCGATCCTGAAACCAACTGCGATCACCGTAGCTATTCTGAACGCCATGTGGATCTGGAACGACTATTTGCTGCCTTATCTGGTAATCGGTCTGAGCACTACTTACAAGACTATCCCGGTTGTGGTACAATACCTGGTAGGTTCCTACGGTGCAAAAGATATGGGCGCCATGATGGCACTGTTAGTACTGTCCGTTATCCCTATCATCGTCTTCTATCTGACCTGCCAGAAGTACATCATCGAGGGTGTGGTAGCCGGCGCGGTTAAGGGATAAGTGTGAAAAATAAGCCATTCGGCTCATTTTTCGCACGCAAATTTGTGCCTGCACAGTGTACGGAAGTACACGGTACTAAAGTGCCTGAAAGTTCGCGGGTTACGGAAAGAAATGGTTATTGATATGAGAAAAAGCGGAATATTGCTGCCGGTGAGCAGCCTCCCGTCAAGGTACGGAATCGGCTGCTTTTCCAAAGAAGCATATAAATTTATTGACAGATTAAAAGAAGCCGGTCAGGCTTACTGGCAGATCCTGCCTTTGGGACCTACCAGCTACGGAGATTCTCCGTACCAGTCCTTCTCCACCTTTGCGGGGAATCCGTATTTCATCGATCCGGAGGATCTGGTGGCGAGAGGTTATGTGGCCGCAGAGCAGTGCAATGCCTATGATTTCGGTACCGACATTCATTCGGTGGATTACGGCAAGATCTACAAGAGCCGCTTCCGTCTGCTGAAAGAAGCTTTTGAAAACAGCCATATTGAGGAAGATGCCGGATTCCGGGCATTCATAGAGAAAAATGGATACTGGCTGGATGATTATGCATTATATATGGCAATCAAGGATGGATTCCGCGGTATCTGCTGGGCAGCATGGGAAGAAGATATAAAGCTCAGAACGCCGGCAGCTATGGATAAGTATCGCAGAAAATATGCGAAAGAGATCGCATTTTACCAGTTCCAGCAGTATCTGTTCCAGGTACAGTGGGAGAAATTAAAGACCTATGCTAACGACAACGGCATCAAAATCATCGGGGATATTCCCATATATGTAGCTTTTGACAGCTCGGATGCCTGGGCGAATCCGGAACTCTTCCAGTTCGATGAGAACTGTGAGCCGGTAGCGGTAGCGGGATGCCCTCCCGACGCATTTTCCGCCACCGGACAGCTGTGGGGCAATCCACTGTATAACTGGGAACACCACAGAGAGACCGGTTACGCCTGGTGGATGCAGCGCCTGGCAGCATGCTTCGAGCGCTATGATGTGGTACGTATCGACCATTTCCGTGGATTTGACGCTTATTATGCGATCCCTTACGGAGAACCCACTGCGGAGCACGGGCATTGGGAACAGGGTCCCGGATACGATATTTTCCGTACTATGAAGGAAAAACTGGGAGAAAAAGAAGTTATTGCAGAAGACCTTGGCTTTTTAACGCCATCTGTGATAGAATTAGTAAAGAAATCCGGTTATCCAGGTATGAAAATACTGCAATTCGCATTTGATTCCCGTGAAGAGAGTGATTATCTGCCGCATAATTATACACATAATTGTGTGGTATACACGGGTACTCATGATAATGATACTGTAATGGGATGGTACGATACCCTGAAAGGAGCGGATAAAAAGCTTTGTGACGATTATCTGCGGCTGAAAACTGCTGACGGAGAAGCAATCCCCAGAGAGCAAATTCCCTGGGAATTTGTACGCGCGGCAATGGCCAGTGTGGCTGATATGGCGATTATTCCTATGCAGGATTATCTTGGATTGGGATCGGAGGCCCGCATCAACATTCCTTCCACACTGGGCATTAACTGGAAGTGGAGAATGGGGAACGGAGATTTTACAAAGGAGCTTGCAGGACGAATCCGCAGCATGACGAAGCTGTACGGAAGGTAAGTCTGTAGGCTTGGAAAGGTTTGCGCTCCATGGAGGAAATCACGATCAGAGACATCGCAAGAATCTGCGGTGTCGGCGTCAGCACGGTATCCCGTGCTATAAATAATCACCCGGACATCAATCCGGAGACCAAGGAAATGATCATGCGGGTGATCAAAGAGAACAATTACGTACCAAATAACAGTGCCAGAAATCTGAAGCGCCAGGATGCCAAAGCAATCGCTGTGCTGGTAAAGGGTATTAATAACTCTTTCTTCAGCCAGATGATTAAGGTATTGGAAGAAGAGATCAAGGAAAAGTCCTACGCCATGGTATTGCAGCATGTTGACTATGACGAGGATGAAGTGGAAGTGGCTTTGAAGCTGGTGAAGGAAAAAAGGCTCCGCGGCATCATCTTCCTGGGTGGTTACCTGGTACACAGCGAGGAAAAACTGGCGCAGCTCCATGTGCCGTTTATCTTAAGTACCACGGGCATGCTGCCCAAGGGCTTCAGCCGCAATACCTATTCTTCCGTAGCTGTGGATGACACCAAGGAAAGCTACAAGATGGTGGACTATCTGTGCAAGAACGGACATAAGGACATCGCAATCCTCTGTGCCCGCAAGACCGATGCTTCCATCGGTAAGCTGCGTCTGGAAGGTTATAAAAAAGCCCTGAAGGATAACGGCATCGAAGTGAGGGATGAACTGATCCTGCCCATGAGAAGCGACCTGGAGGATTACTCCCTGGAGAACGCCTACATGGTGACGAAGGAATTTTTAGAGAAGCAGATTCCCTGTACGGCAATTTTTGCCATTTCCGATATTCTGGCGATCGGCGCCGGCAAAGCGCTGTCCGATGCCGGCTACAAGGTGCCCGAGGATATCTCCCTGGCAGGCTTCGACGGTGTGGAGATCGGTAAATACGTCATTCCGTCCCTGACGACTTTAAAACAGCCGGTGGACAGCATGGCGAGAGAGACCGCGAGGATTCTGTTTGACATTATCGGGAAAAAGGCGAAGCATCAGCACTGCGTGTTCGACGGAGAACTGGTAATCCGCGACTCCACGAGATCAAGGACATAAGGGATATTCATACAGTCCCTACGGGGACAAAGGGAGTACTGTATGGAAATACATGGTTTTAACAAGACAACTTTATTAGATTATCCGGAACATATTGCAGCCACTGTTTTTACAGGGGGCTGCAATTTTCGCTGTCCGTTTTGTCACAATGGGGAGCTGGTGATGGATCCGGCGGGACAGCCGTCTATCGCAGAAGAGGAAGTACTGTCCTACCTGAAAAAAAGACAGGGGATCCTTCAGGGAGTCTGTGTTACCGGCGGAGAACCTACTCTGCAAAAGGATCTGAAAGAATTTTTGCGGAAGATCAAGGAACTGGGGTATCCAATAAAACTGGATACCAACGGCTATATGCCGGGGGCACTGTGGGATCTGTTGCAGGAGCGTCTGATCGATTACTTGGCCATGGATATTAAGGCTTCCCGGGAGAATTATGCCCGGGCTGCGGGGCTGAAAAACATGGATCTCTCCCGGATCGAGGAGAGTATCGGCATTGTGAAAAGCAGCAGCATTCCGTATGAATTCCGCACCACTGTGGTGAAGGGGATCCATACCGTGGAAGAATTTGAAAATATCGGCAGATGGATCGCCGGTTGTCCGACCTATTATCTGCAAAGCTATGAGGAAAATGAAAACTGCCTGTACCGAATGATACAGACAGCGGAAAGTGACGATGTTAAGCTGGGAGGTGCAGAACCATTTGGCACATTTTCCAGAGAGGAACTGGAACAGATGGCGGAACGGGTCCGGAAATACGTGGGGAAGGTCGTGCTGCGGGGCGTGGAATAGACACCACGCCCTGACGGTCACATGAGCTGCTGTATTTTTACGAATTCGTCAAACCGGGGCAGCGCCAATGCAACTTTACCATATTCTTTGGAAGCAATAACACCCTTTCTCTTCAGACGTTCCCGATAAACAGAGAACAGTTCTGATTTCATACCCAATTTTTCCCGGAGCGCTTTTACCTGTGTCTCTCCACTGAGGGACATTTCGGTTACAATTTTCTTATCCAATTCGGATAATTCTGACCAAATTTTGCTGTAGACATATTCATCCAGATACTGATCATATTCCGGCAAAATTTCATTCAAAGTCTTCTTACCACGATATTCCCAATAGAGATAACCTAATACCTGGAAAGCAAAAGGATAGCCTTTGGTCAAAGAAGCGAGTTCTCCGGCGGCGTCTATATCCAAAGAAAAGATATTCATATATTGCCTGCGGATTGCTGTATAATTCAATGGTTCAAGAATCAGCTTGGGAGCGCGATATAAAAAAGTCAGTGCTTTATCATTTTGTAGATTATAGATATTCTCATATAATCCCGTCATCAGTAAAAAGATGGGATAGTCGTTTCCCGCTCTTCTGAATATATTTCAACATTAATTCCAAAGCATTTTCGATATCTGTTACCGGTGCAGCATTTTCGACAGAAACACCCAGCCCAAAAGCAGAAAAATCCAACTTCGCATTGATAAATAATGTATGCAATTCGGGAATGCTGTAAATCTTTGCAGCAAGGCACTGCAACAGATCTCGCGTGGGATTCAATTCGACCACAATCCACTTCTTCTCCTGCCGGAGCTCGGAAGCAATATTAGTCATCATAACGGTTTTGCCGGAACCACGGACTCCTGTAATCATGTAGATCTGATTAGATGGATTGTCTGCACAGAAACTTTCCATAATTTGGTTGGTTTCCGTGAAACGGGAAATATATTGTAATGGTTTTTTTCCAAAAGATAGCGTGAACGGGTTAGCACTCATGATGAATCCCTCCTTTTCTTATATAAGTTTATATAACTTTTAATTTTATATATAACTGTATATAAGCTTATATAACTTTGAAATCATTATATAACTTTTGGCAAGTCTGATGGAACATTACGCGGATGTGTGAGAAAATAAAGTTCATAATGGAAGCACTTACTTTAGAAAAACAGATATATAAATATGAATTTGTATATTTTTGCAAAAAAGAGAAACCTGCGCAAAAATTATGACTAAAAGTTGCTCAAAATTTCTATGAATAACTTCCAAAAATGTCCAATATATACAAAAAATAGTTTACTAATGTAAAGCGATAGTGATAATATATAGTGCATAGCGTTGTAAGCGGTTACAAGTTTGTGGATGGAGGGGTTACCATTTGCAGAGATTGTACGCAAAGCTGATGGAGGTATGGAAATGTTAAGTAGCAGAGAGGGTAAGAAGAGGAAACGCTGGCTGGCACTGCTGTTGGCAGGTGCCATGGTATTATCGGGAATGGGCACACCTTCCGTGGTAGTACAGGCGGAAGAGACAGTCGTGGAGTCTGAGCAGGCAACGGTGTCCGGAAATGAGATCGAACAGGTGGCTGACGGACAGACCGCAGAGACGCAGGACGATACACAGAGTGCGCCCGAAGAGACACAGATTGCCGTGTTGGCGGAAGAGGCAGCAGAAGAGACTAAGGATACGACCGGTGACGCAGAGCAGTATGTACTGGATGCCACGGATCTGGCATTGTTTGCAGCCGGAGCGAAAGCGGACGGAGAAGAGCAGAGTGCCGGAAGCGATGATTATTTTACCATTTTATGGAGTAAAAAATCCAAGGTAGATACCAGTAAGAAGAGCTTTGAAGACGGAACGGCATTTACCCAGAGAATCAACTTTGGTGGAAAACTGACACAGATTCAAAATAGTGTGAAATTCACGACCACCGGAGCCGCAGAAGTTAAAGTGTACTGGGTGGAAGGCGGAGATGACAACCGCCAGATGGCTCTGTTAAATGGAGGCGGAACCGTAGCGGTGAAGACAGAAGAGACTCTGGCGAAAAATGCAGCCTGCATTTCCACATTGAAAGTAACTGAGGCTGGAACCTACTATCTGGGAGGTCTGGAGAACAATAACTACATCTTTAAGGTGATCGTAACAGAGACCACCGGCAGCACAGAGAAGCCTACCCGCGCAGACTGGTCTACTGTAGAAAGCCCTGAAATTATCAGTGCGGTACAGAATGCCGGTAAAATGGATGTGACCGTAAAGACCAACATCGGCTACGACGGCGCAGACAAGATCGAAGTGACCATGAGTGATGCCGAAGGAAATGTCATCGGTACAGCAAAATCCTCCAAGGAGGGCAATGAGTCAGAAGTACGCTTTGCCCCCGCAGCATCCGGAACATATACTTTTACAGTAAAAGCAATCCGTGACGGAGAAGAGGACAAGGCTGGCAACAGCGTGAACGCAGATTTCGTGCTTCCTCTCACAGCACCGAAGATCTCCAGCGCTACGAACGTAGGAAAAGGCGCTGTGGCACTGGAATGGAGCGAAGTAAAAGAAGCTGAAAAATATGTAGTGACTGTAGAAGGAACGGACAGCAAAACAGAGAGCGCCACTACCGCAGCAACCGTAAGCGGTCTTACAGTGGGTAAGACTTATACCATATCCGTAGCGGCAGTCAGAGGAGAGGACATCTCCGGAAAAGGTACCATAGAGGTGACAGTAGTGGATGAGGCACAGAGAGTCTGGAGCGTATCCTCTTACGGATCCAGTACCGACTCCAAGAACAATGGAGTAATCGGTAACATTAATGACGGACAGGTAACGGTATACAGTGAAGGCGGCAAAGGTAAGATCGTTCCGGGATCTACCGACGGACTGACTTTCTATTATACAGAAATCGATCCGGAGACCGAGAATTTTACTCTGACAGCCACTGTGAAAGTAGATAACTGGACACTTTCCAACGGTCAGGAAGGTTTTGGACTGATGGTGGCAGATGCTGTAGGTCCCAACGGGGATGGTACTGCATTCTGGAACAACTGCTTCCAGAACATTGCGACCAAGATGGAATATTACTGGGATGGAGAAGCTGTGACCACGGATACTTCCGCCAGCAAGATCTCCATGAAACTGGGGCTGGGAACCATTGCCAAGACCGGTGTTACCGCACAGGATGTGGCAGACATCAAATCCGGAAAACTGGTAGGAACTCCTGCAGAATTTAACTCTGTATCTTATACCCTGGAGACAAGTGCAGCAGCGCTGGGTGGCGGTACCTATAATGTGGTAGGTAATTATAAGGGCGCAGAGCCTACCGGATGCCTGGACAATCTGCTCACCGAGTTCCGCCTGCAGATTCAGAGAAACAATACCGGATATATTTTAAGATACCTGGATCAGGACGACAACGTGATCGGTGAAAAACTGTTTTACGATATTGAGAGAACCGAGCTGACCCAGATCGATCCTGATAGCATTTATGTGGGATTCTTCGCTTCCAGAAATGCAAGAATCACCGTGACGGATGTTGACTTTACCACCATTCACCCGGATTTGGATGCTCCTGCCGAGGAGAGAGAAATCGAGTATGTATACCCGATCAACAGCATTGAATCTGCATCTTTTGCCAACAGTGCAGATTATGATCTGGTATATTACGGCAACGCTGACGGCAGACTGGTAATCACCGATGCCAAAGGCAATGAGATCGTAAACAAAGAGTTTGCTGCATTAAGCAAGGAACATATTGCAGTAACACTGAAAGCAGGAAGAAATGTATTTGATGTAACCTTCGTACCGGACAAGGACTATCGCCCCGGTGAATACATGGAAATGACTTCCTACGATACTGTGAACTTCCAGTATGTAGTAGAGTATAAGACAGCACAGAACAATAATATCTACGTAGGCCCTGACGGAAAAGCAAATGCCGCAGGTACCAAAGAAGCTCCCGTAGATATCTATACGGCAGTGAAGACCGCGGCACCCGGACAGAAGATCATCCTGAAGGAAGGTACATATCATCTGTCTCAGACCGTTAAGGTAGAGCGTGGTATCAACGGTACACCGGATGCTCTGATCTACATGATCGCAGATCTGGATGCAGCCACCAGACCGGTGCTTGATTTTGGTGGAAACTGTGCAGGTATGGTACTGGCGGGCGACTACTGGTATTTCCAGGGATTCGATGTGACCCGTTCCGCAGACGCACAGAAGGGTATTCAGGTATCCGGTAATCATAACACATTGGATCGGATTCAGGCATACCGCAACGGTAATACCGGTATCCAGATCAGCAGATATCTTGGTACCGACAAATTCGATCAGTGGCCTTCTGACAACCTGATCTTGAACTGCAGTTCT
Source organism: Lachnospiraceae bacterium UBA5895 (assembly GCA_002431915.1). Classification (GTDB taxonomy): domain Bacteria; phylum Bacillota; class Clostridia; order Lachnospirales; family Lachnospiraceae; genus Acetatifactor. The sequence continues at coordinate 10,202 of DJEP01000115.1, forward strand.
TACCTGAACGCAGATAAAGGATATGAGGATGCGGATGGATTTGCAGCAAAACTGACTGTCGGCGAGGGCAACGTATTTGACGGCTGTATCGCAGCATACAATGCAGATGACGGCTGGGATCTGTTCGCAAAGGTGCAGACCGGATCCATCGGCGTGGTAACGATTCAGAACTGCCTGGCATTCAAGAACGGTTATGTACTGGATGCGGAAGGCAAGGAAATTAACGCCGGTAACGGTAACGGATTCAAGATGGGCGGAGACAGCATGCCGGGTTCCCATGTACTGAAGAACTCTATCGCTTTTGCCAATAAGGCAAAAGGAATTGACAGTAACAGCTGCCCGGATATTAAGGTATACAACAGTATTTCCTATAATAATGAAAGCTACAATGTGGCATTCTATACCAATACTGCTGTAAATACTGCATTCTATGCAGAAGGAATTCTGTCCTATAAGACTTCCAACAAGGTAGCAGAGCAGTACAAACCGAAGGGAAGCCAGAAAGACAGCGATGTAAACAATGCATCCAACTACTATTTCAACGGTACAAAGTCTGTAAACAGTGAAGGAAAACAGGTAGATGACACCTGGTTTGTCAGCCTGGATATGGAAGCGGCTCTGCATGGCGGTATTACCAGAAATGCAGACGGTACTCTGAACATGAATGGATTCCTGGAACTGACAGAAGTAGTACCCGAAGGAATCGGTGCGGTGGTAACCGGACAGTCTTCTGCAACGATTACACCTAACGAAGAGCAGAAACCTTCCGATGACAAAAAGCCCTCCGGCGGTCAGAGCAGCAAGACGGATGCTTCCTCCGGCAGTAGTTCTGACAGTAGCGGCAGTGACAATAATAGCGGAAACACCGCTGCAGAGCCGGTACAGGCAGCGCAGGGAACAACCGTACAGCCTGCGGGCAGCACAAAGGTGGCACAGAATACAGGAAATAAGGAAGATACCACTGTAACTGCACCGGAAAATGCTGCACAGATCACAGAGGAGAAAACCGCACTGAGTGACGAAGTGAAGGAAGAGCCGAAGCAGGATCCGGTTCCGATAGAAAAGGAAGAAGTTCCTACAGTGGCAATCCCCGAGGCAAGAGGATTCTTCTGGTGGATCGTGGCAGCAATCGCGGGAATCGGATGCGTGGCTGCAGCGGGGCTGTGGTTCTTCGTCGGCAGAAAAGAAAACGACTAGATAAAAATTAAGAGAAAAGTATAAGACGGGAAACTGAAAACGAGAAAAACGGATGACTTGGGAGGGTCATCCGTTTTTCGTTACAGAAAATTATTGTACCTGGTTGGCGCTGTTTTTTCCGGCTGCAAAATCCAGGGCATTCTGCAGGGTAGTCTCCGCAATGGCTTCCAGGGCTTCTTTGGTGAAAAAACCCTGGTGGGAAGTGATCATGACATTGGGGAAGGAAAGGAGCCTTGCGGTGGTGGAGTGCTCCAGGATCTCATCGGAGCGGTCCTCGAAGACATTTTTCGTCTCTTCTTCATAGACATCCAGACCGACACCGGCGAATTTGTGCAGACGGATACCTTCGATGAGGTCCTGGGTCTTGACCAGAGCGCCCCGGGAGGTGTTGACTAAGATCACCCCGTCTTTCATTTTCTTGATGGTATCCAGCTGGATCATGTGATAGGTGGAATCCATCAGGGGGCAGTGGAGGGAGATCAGATCGCTTTTTGCCAGCAGTTCATCCAAGGTCACGTAGGTGACGAAATCTTTCAGGGAGTGATTTTCGTAGACATCGTAGGCGATGACTTTCATGCCAAAGCCGTTGCAGATCCGGCACATGGCGGCACCGATTTTACCGGTACCAATAATGCCGGCAGTCTTGTGGTAGAAGTTGAATCCCATGAGTCCCGACAGACTGAAGTCATTTTCCCGGACTTTGTTATAGGCTTTGTATAGGCGGCGGTTGCAGACCAGTGCCAGCGCCATGGCGTGTTCCGCTACCGCTTCGGGAGAATATCCCGGAACCCGCATGACACAGATGCCAAGTTCGGCGGCTTTCTCCAGATCCACATTATTATAGCCGGCGCAGCGCAGCAATACCAGCCGGATCCCGGTCTCGTGCAGGATGTCCAATACGGTAGCATTTACGTTGGAACTGACAAAGGCACATACAGCATCAAAGCCGTGTGCCAGTGCAGCTGTGCGGGGATCCAGATCGGAAGCAATATATTCAATCTCAATGCCTGAGTGGGATTTCAGTGCTGCATCGAAAGATTCTCTGTCGTAATTTTTCGTATCATAAAATAACATTTTCATTTTACTGGTCTCCTGTGAAATTTGTTTTTCCTAGTATTCCCGAAATTTACTTTTTTAATATTTTGTGTTAAAATGCGATAAGTGTCGGAAAATGATGCAGTTATGATGCAATGGCTGTGTATACTGACACTGGGAGGTAAATAATATGAAAAAGAAATTATTGGCAACAATGCTAACAGGACTGTTGCTTTCCTGCACCGCATGCGGCAGTCAGGAATCACCGGTGATTCCTGAGGTGACCGGCAGTGCAATTGAGAACACACAGGAAAGTGTGCAGGAAACCGTAGGAGCGGAGACCACAGCACAGCAGGAGACGCAGACCGGTGCTGAGACAACCGGAAAGGTGGAGATCACCACGGAAGATTTTGAGGGTGGCAGTGCGCCGGAGGATAAGGAGAGAAATTATACTTACACCTATCAGATGCCGACCATCACCATCGAAGGCAACGAAGAAGCACAGAACAAGATTCAGAGTGATCTGAGTGCCTATGTGGAGCATTTCCTTAAGGAGATTAATAATGGAGATTTTGGCACCGTATACGAGGGAGAAGAGACAGGAGTACAGAGCTATCAGGATCTTACTTTAAATGTGATCCGTGCAGATGATAAGGTCATCAGCCTGGCATGGGGCAATGAAGGCTATGACCAGGGAGCACACGGATGGTATACCGTATGCTATATGAACTATTATACCCAGACAGGAGATAAGATTACTTTTGACAGTCTGGGAAGCGGCTTCCGTGAGAAAGCACTGGAGCTGGTAACGAAAAAAGCAGCCGAGAAGCAGGCGACAGATAACTGTTTCTTTGATGATTATGAGAAGAGCATCAAACTGGTAGTTCTGGACGGTACAGAAGACATGAATGCTATTTATCAGGAGATTTACGGATCTGATATCGCAGGCACCGACAATGGACCGGCAACACCGACGTTCAGCATTACGAAGGATGGATTCGTCTTTGAATCCGGACAGTATGTACTGCAGCCTTATGCAGTGGGGATTATTGATTTCGATATTCCTGCAAGCGACTTCGGGGATGCTCTGACGGCAGATATTTTTTAGAAAATATCTGATAAACACTTTACATGGAAAAGCAAGGCGGATATAATAAACGCATCGGGAATGAGGTTCTCCCGGAAGCGTAGGCTTCAAACCGCCGAGACAGATTTATTTGGCTGATGACTTCTGCAGAATATGCAGGGGGCACCAGCCTTTTTTGTTGCCTGCTGCGAGAAAACGGAGGAATTTTTATGCTTACATCATTGGGACTGATCTTTTTACTGGGGCTTCTTATGGCGGCAATCTGCCAGAGGATCCATCTGCCGCGCATTATCGGCATGCTGGTCACCGGAATTATTCTGGGACCGTATGTACTGAATCTGTTGGATGATTCGATTCTGAATATTTCGTCGGAACTGCGACAGATCGCACTGATCATTATACTTCTCAAGGCAGGATTATCCCTGGATCTGAAGGACCTGAAAAAAGTGGGGCGTTCCGCAGTTATGCTGTCCTGCGTTCCGGCTACCTGTGAATTGCTGGCATTTGTAGTCTTTGCACCGATGATACTTAATATCGGCAGAGTAGATGCTGCGGTTATGGGAGCGGTTCTGGCGGCAGTGTCGCCGGCGGTGGTGGTGCCCCGGATGGTGCATCTCATGGAGACCGGCTATGGTACGGAGAAAAGTATCCCGCAGATGATTCTGGCGGGAGCATCCTGCGATGACATTTATGTCATAGTGCTGTTTTCCACCTTTGTCGGAATGGCACAGGGCGGACAGTTAAATGCACTGGATTTTGTGAATATTCCGGTGTCGATTTTGACCGGCGTGGTGCTCGGTGCATTGGCGGGCTGGCTGTTGGGACAGCTTTTTGAACTGCTGTACCGGAAGGGCAGTTATGTGCGGAACAGCATGAAAGTTATTATCATCATGGGGTTATCGTTTTTGTTAATAGCATTGGAGACGATGTTGAAGAGTACAGTTGCGTTTTCCGGACTGTTGGCGGTAGTGAGCATGGCCTGTGCGCTGAAGATGCGGGCACCGAAGGAAGTCACGGGCAGACTGTCGGCAAAGTTCGGCAAACTATGGCTGGCAGCGGAGGTGGTACTGTTCGTGCTGGTGGGTGCCGCAGTGGATATTCGATATACTATGGAAGCCGGTCCGGCAGCAGTGGGCATGATACTGCTGGCATTGATGTTCCGCTCTGCCGGTGTGGCACTGTGCCTGCTGGGCACGAACCTGAATAAGAAGGAGAGGATGTTTTGTATGATTGCCTATCTGCCGAAGGCTACCGTACAGGCTGCCATCGGTTCCGTGCCGTTGGCCATGGGATTGTCCTGCGGCAAAATCGTTCTGTCTGTAGCAGTGCTGGCAATTCTTATTACGGCACCGCTGGGAGCACTGGGAATAGATGTGACATATCGGAAACTTTTGGCAAAAGAAGAGAACCATTTTCAATAATTTTCGAAGACCTAACAACCCCCCCGGCAGCTACATTAACTGCCGGGGGTTTTAAGGAGGACAGAAATCGTTTTGAAATCAATTAGCCCATGGTGATGACTACATTGTACTCTTCCTTACCTTTTTCGTAAGGAATGATGTGTCCGTCTACAGCCTTGCCGTCTACGGTCATGGATACGACACCCTTTTCCACATTCTTAGGGTTCTTCACCTGGATGTGATAGGTTCCCTCACGGAACTTACGGGTGATGGAGAAATCACCGAAGTCCTTGGGAACACAAGGATCTACGGACAATCCCTGGTGGGTAGGATATACACCCAGGATGTACTGGGAGATATTTACAAAAGTCCATGCAGCGGTACCGGTCAGCCAGCTGTTCTTTGCTTCGCCGTGGAATTTAGCATCCTTACCGGCTACCATCTGAGAGTATACATAAGGCTCGGTACGATGGATCTCACTGATATCCTCGATGTATGCGGGACAGGTCTTACGGTAGATCTCGAAAGCTCTGTCGCCTCTGCCCAGAACGGTCTCTGCGATGGATACCCAGGGATTGTTGTGGCAGAAGATACCGGCGTTCTCCTTATATCCGGGGGGATAAGAGGATACTTCACCAAGTTCGAGGTGATACTCCGTGTATGCAGGCTGTAAGATCATGACACCATACTTGGTATCCAGTCTCTCTTTTACGGAATTCAGTGCCTTCTCGGCAAGTCCTTCCTTCACACCGACACCGGCCAGTACGCAGAAGCCCTGAGGCTCAATGTAAATCTGACCTTCACGGCATTCTTTGGAACCTACCTTGTGACTGTAGGCATCGTAAGCACGAACGAACCAGTCGCCGTCCCAGCCATCCTTAAGGATCGCATCGTACATTGCCTGTACTTCCTTACGTGCGCGGGCTGCCTCGGCATCGTCACCCATCAGCTCGCACAACTGTGCATATTCCTCGCCGTATTTTACGAACATACCGGCAATGAACACAGATTCGGCAACGGGGCCTTCGCTGGGACCGAAAGTCTGGAAGGATTCTCCGGGATGAGCGGAGAAGCAGTTCAGGTTCAGACAGTCATTCCAGTCGGCACGACCGATCAGAGGCAGATTGTGAGGACCCTTGTGGTTGATGATATAGTCTAAGGAGCGCTTTAAGTGATCCATCAGAGGAGCGGCCACGCTCATATCGTTGTCGAAAGGAACCATCTGGGTCAGGATGGAGGTATCACCGGTCTCTCTGACATAAGCGCTGGTACCTGCAATGAGCCACAGAGGATCATCATTGAAGCCGCTGCCGATATCGGAGTTGCCCTTTTTGGTCAGAGGCTGGTATTGATGGTAAGCACTGCCGTCCTGGAACTGGGTGGAAGCAATATCGATGATACGCTCTCTTGCACGATCCGGGATCAGATGTACGAAACCTAACAGATCCTGGCAGGAATCACGGAATCCCATACCGCGGCCGATTCCGGATTCATAATAGGAAGCGGAACGGGACATATTGAAGGTTACCATACATTGATACTGGTTCCAGGTGTTGACCATGCGGTTGACCTTTTCATCAGCGGAATCTACGGTATAACGGGCAAGTAACTGTTTCCAGTAAGCCTGCAGTGCTGCGAAAGCTTCTTCTACCTGGGCATCTGTCTGATATTTTGCAAGCATTGCTTTTGCACGGGTTTTATTGATGACACCATAGGATTCCCATTTTTCGTCTTCGGGATTCTCGATATAACCCAGAACGAAGATGAAAGTCTTGGTCTCGCCGGCTGCCAGATCCACATTGATCTGATGAGAAGCGATGGGAGACCATCCGCTTGCCATGGAGTTGGTGCATTTGCCGTTCTCAACAGCTTCGGGAGAATCGGCACCTCTGTAAGCACCCAGGAAAGCATCTCTGCTGGTATCGAAACCGTCAATTTTCGTATTTACGGAATAGATTGCGTAATGATTACGACGCTCACGGTATTCTGTCTTGTGATAAATGGTAGAATCCTGAACTTCTACTTCACCGGTACTTAAATTACGCTGGAAGTTCTTCATATCATCATCAGCATTCCACAGACACCACTCTACATAAGAAAAGATGGACAGCTTCTTGTCTTCGGAGCTGCCGTTGGTCAGGGTCAGCTGGGAGATCTCACAATTATCGTTCAGAGGAACGAAGGAGAGTACGGAAGCCTTCACACCGTCTTTGGAGGAAGTGAAGCGGCTGTAACCGATACCGTGCCGGCACTCATAGGAGTCCAGATCGGTCTTGGTAGGCTGCCAGCCGGGGTTCCATACGGTATCTCCGTCTTTAATGTAGAGGTACTTACCATTGTTGTCTGTCGGTACGTTATTGTAACGATAACGGGTCAGACGTAACAGCTTTGCATCTTTATAGAAGGTATATCCACCACAAGTGTTGGATATCAGACTGAAAAACTCGTTGCAGCCCAGGTAGTTGATCCAGGGAAGCGGAGTCTTGGGGGTGGTGATGACATATTCCTGATGTGCATCATCAAAATAACCATACTTCATAAGAAATCTCCTTCTTTCACATAGGTGTATGTTGAATGTTTACCTTTTGCGTTGCGGATTGCTTAATGTTAAGTAAACGATTAAGTAATCCGAAATTCTGATTAGTATTATACAGAACCGTTTCTGAAAAAGCAATACGAATCTTGAAAAACCAAGTAAAATGCGCAATGTATACAAAAACGATGAGAAAAGATGAACAAGATGCCACAAAAGCAAAAGACCCGTAAAAAACAGGATTTACGAAACGAAAACATATCAAACGTTATCGCACACATTGCCATTATATAGAAGAAAATCGTTCTGCATAAGAGCCAAATGTACAAAACTGCCCACGTGAAATTGTTAAATATAGACAAAGTGGATATTTTTTGGAAAAAATCTGCAAAAAAGTATTGCAAAATGCTCAAATGTGTTATATATTAAAACCACGAAAACGATTAAGTTACAAAACAGGTCGGACGGAATGACGAAGACATGGAACAGGAGAACGGTATGGCATCATTGAAAGACATTTCCAAGATTTGTGGAGTCTCCGTTGCAACTGTCAGCAAAGCACTGAACGACCACAAGGACATTGGAGAAGAAACCAAAGCAAATATCAGACGGGTGGCCAAGGAGATGGGATATTCCCCGAATCTTTCCGCAAGAGCACTGAAGACGAACCGGACCTATGGAATCGGAGTCCTCTTCGCAGATGAAGCACGAAGCGGTCTTACCCATGACTACTTTTCCAGTGTGCTGGACAGCTTCAAAAGGACGGCAGAGAAGAGCGGCTACGACATTACTTTCATTAACAGCTGCAAGAACCGATCAGATCGAATGTCCTACCTGGAACACAGCAGGTACAGAGGCTTTGACGGAGTGGTACTCGCCTGTATCGATTTCGGGGATCCCGAAGTCATTGAACTGGTACAGAGTTCCATCCCGGTGGTCACCATTGACTACCTGTTCAACAATCGTATCGCAATCATGTCGGATAACGTGACAGGCATGAAGGAACTGCTGGAATACATTTACAGCAGAGGACATCGGAAAATCGCTTATATCCACGGAGCAATGTCTGCAACGACTTCTGCAAGATTGTCCAGCTTCTACCGGACGGCAGAACGTCTGGGACTGGAGATTCCCGATGAGTACATCAGAGAGGCAGCCTACAGAGATACCACAACGACCTATCGCGTGACCAACGAATTACTGGAGCTGCAGGATCCGCCGACATGTATCATCTTCCCGGATGATTTCGCTTCTTTCGGAGGCATCAATGCTATCAGACAGAGAGGATTACAGATCCCCGATGATATTTCGGTAGCGGGTTACGACGGTATACAGGCTGCAAGGCAGATTGAACCCAGACTTACTACAGTCCAGCAGGACACCGAACAGATCGGATGCCTGGCAGCCAGAGAACTGATAAGCCTCATTGAGAGACCGAAGACCACTATTATCGAACAAGTCGTAGTACCCGGTAAAGTAGTGGAGGGCAAGTCGGTAGCACAGATACCAACAGACAAATAATCAGGCATTTATATGGAAGCGCCGCAACCGCGACCATATGAATATAAATGCAACAAGCACTTACAACAAACAATCAACAAAATGGGAGGAAACAAACATGAAGAAAAAAGTACTTAGTGCTTTACTTACAACCGCTATGCTTGCCAGCATGCTGGTAGGCTGTGGCAGCAGCAATGATGCTCCTGTAGCAGCTTCTACCGATGCAGCACCCGCAGCATCCACCGAAGCAGCAGCTTCTACCGAGGTAGCAGCTGAGCCTGCAGCTGAGGAAGGAAAAGTCCTCAACATCTACGCTTGGAACGAAGAGTTCAAGAGCCGTCTGATCGCTCACTATCCCGGATATGAAGAGGTTGACGGTACCACCGGTAAGATCGGTGATGTAACTGTTAAGTGGAACATTACCCCCAGTAATGACAACGCTTACCAGAACAATCTGGATGCAAGCCTGTTAAAGCAGGCAGATGCAGCAGCTGATGACAAGATCGATATGTTCCTGATCGAGGCTGACTACGCTCTGAAATATGTAGATACCGATTACACAATGCCTATTTCCGATCTGGGTATCACCGATGCAGATCTGGCTAACCAGTATCAGTACACCAAGGATATCGTTACCGATTCCAACGGCGTTCTGAAGGGCGTTTCATGGCAGGGCTGCCCCGGAGTTCTGATTTACAGCCGTGACGTAGCTAAGGAAGTACTTGGATCCGATGATCCTGCAGAGGTTCAGAAGGCAGTAGCTGACTGGGATACCTTTACCGCAACCGCTGAGAAGATGAAAGAAGCTGGTTACTTCATGACCTCTTCTGTTAACGATACCTATCGTGTATACTCCAACAACGTATCCGGTAAGTGGGTACAGGATGGCAAGATCGTTGTAGATGACAACCTGATGAAGTGGGTTGAGGATTCCAAGAAGATGGTTGACGCTAAGGAAACCAATACCTATGATCTGTGGTCTGATGACTGGAGCAAAGGCTTCTATCCCGATGGCAAGGTATTCTGCTACTTTGGACCCGCTTGGTTCGTAGACTTCTCTATGGCAGCAGATGTTGACGGCTCCATCGCTAATGCAGGTGGCTGGGGCGCTACCGAAGGACCTCAGGGCTTCTTCTGGGGCGGTACCTGGGTATGTGCAGCACAGGGCACCGACAATGCAAGCCTTGTTAAGGATATCATCCTGAAGATGACCACCGATACCGATATCATGACTGACATCGTAAAAGATGATAATGATTTCGTAAACAACGTACCTGCAATGGAAGCTATGGCAGCAGATACCTCTTACTCCAGCAAAGTACTGGGCGGTCAGAACCCTCTGGCTATGTACTGCGCAGGTGCTGAGAAGATCGATCTGAGCAATCTGTCCGCTTACGATCAGGGATGTAACGAGAGCTTCCAGAATGCTATGAAGAACTACTTCGAAGGCAAGACCGATCTGGATGGTGCTCTGGATCTGTTCTACAAGGCTGTAGAAGAGAAGTATCCTGAGCTTACTCACTAATCTGAATAAGATAAGCTGGCTGGAAAATAAGTAATGGAGAGCCGTACCTGCCTGGTTGGTCAGGTGGGTACGGCTTTTCTCTCAAAAATGGGTAAAAGCAAGAACAGTTAAGAAAAAGAGAAGGTTGGCAGAAGCTTTTTTATAAGCAAAAAAGCATAACGCAAGTAAGAGATCTGCTGCGAGCCTTATCGGAAAATTATGGCACGACAATCTATGCAGAAGGCATGCATGGCAACCAAAGGGAGGAATGATTTATGGCAAAGGTAAAACGCGGAAAGGTGGTAAGCTACAATAAATGGGGTTATATTTTCTTGATTCCCTTCATTGTAGTATATCTGGTGTTCCAGTTAGTTCCACTTTTCAGAACATTCTATTACAGCTTTTTTGAGAACTACCGTTCCGGACTGACACAGATCGGTCCTAACTTTGTAGGACTACAGAATTTTATCACGATTTTCAAAAATCCGGATATCTGGATTTATACCGAGAACACATTGATCATGTGGATCATGGGCTTTATTCCGCAGATCATTGTATCCCTGGTACTGGGCGCATGGTTCTCTGATCCCAGCCTCAGATTAAAAGGACAGAGATTCTTTAAGACGGTTATCTATCTGCCGAACCTGATCATGGCAGCCGCATTTGCAATGTTGTTCTTCACCCTGTTCTCTGAGAGCGGACCCATCAACGAGATCCTGATGCAGCTCGGATGGATCAGCGAGCCTTATAAGTTCCTCTCCAACGAATGGAGTACCAGATCTTTGGTAGCGTTTATGAACTTCCTGATGTGGTTCGGTAATACCACCATCCTCCTGATGGCCGGTATGATGGGTATTGATACATCCCTTTTCGAAGCAGCGGAAGTAGATGGCGCAACCTCTACACAGGTATTCTTCAAGATCACATTACCTCTGCTTCGACCGATTCTGATCTACGTAATGATCACATCCCTGATCGGTGGTTTACAGATGTTCGATGTACCTCAGATTTTGACCAACGGTACCGGTGATCCTATGAGATCGACCATGACGCTGATTATGTATCTGAACAAGCATCTGTTCAGTAAGAACTATGGTATGGGCGGTGCACTCTCCGTGATCCTGTTTATTATCACAGGTCTCCTGAGTCTCGTTGTATTCAAGTTCTCCAACAAGAAAGATTGATAGGGGGTGGCAGACATGTTAAGTATCGAAACAAACGAAACAAAAAAGGGCATGGGTATTCATGCCAGAAGAATTCTTGCATATGTAGTATTGATACTGGTAAGCTTCCTGTGTCTGTTCTGGTTCTATGTACTGTTTGTAAACGCAACCAGATCCCATGGAGAACTGACCAAAGGCTTTACCCCGATTCCCAGCACTTATCTGTTGAAAAACTGGCAGGGAGTTATGGCGGGAACATTGCCGATCGTAAGAGGTATGTTCAACAGCCTGTTCGTGGCATTGTGCAGTGCGGTGCTCTGCACCTACTTCTCAACCATGACCGCTTATGCGATTCATGTATATGACTTTAAGATCAAGAAATTTATGTTTACTTTCATCATGGCAGTTATGACGATCCCTACACAGGTTACCGCACTTGGTTTCCTGCAGCTGGTGTCTGACATGAAGCTGGAAGATAACTTTATTCCTTTGATTGTTCCTGCAATCGCCGCTCCTGTTACTTTCTTCTATATGAAGCAGTACATGGAAAGCGCATTGCCCCTGTCTCTGGTAGAGGCAGCCAGAATTGACGGTTCCGGTGAGTTCCGTACTTTCAATACCATCGTGCTTCCCCTGATGAAGCCCGCCATTGCTGTGCAGGCGATCTTCACATTCGTAAGCAGCTGGAACAATTACTTCACACCGGCACTGATCCTGCATAACGACAAGATGAAGACATTACCTATCCTGATCGCTCAGCTGCGTTCCGCAGACTTCCTGAAGTTTGATATGGGTCAGGTGTATGTGACCATCGCATTCTCCATCTTCCCCGTTATCGTAGTATACCTGATCCTTTCCAAGTTCATTGTCCAGGGCGTGGCAATGGGAAGTGTCAAGGGTTAATATTTCGCCAGCAACATTCAATACATAAATCTCTCCTGAAAAGCGGCACTCTTCCCCGGAGTGGCGCTTTTCGCTTGCAAAAAAACCGGGAAACAGGTATAAAATAAAGAGAAGAGTGAATGCGCGTTTGGATGAAAATGTCGGAAACGGCGGTAAAAGGCATTCGTATAGAATCGTGTAGAAACGGAAGAAAGAGGTAACTGCCATGCAGATGTATGAGGTGACGGCGCTGGCACCGGAGGGACCGGAGGAGGTCTATCAGGCGATGGT
>DJEP01000086.1 GCA_002431915.1 Lachnospiraceae bacterium UBA5895
CTGCTAATTATGCTGCTGGGCATTACTGCGTTGTTTCGAAGTACTTCCATGAAGATTATTTATCAGCAGACCAGGAACAGTATGTATCGTTCCATGGAAAATATGCAGAATGATATGGACGCCATTTTGCAGAGAATCGAGTACGGTCTCCTGAATGTGTATGAGCAGAGGGAGCTGGTGGAGGATATGAAAAGCGGGATTTCCTCGGAAAAAATCTGGAGTGAGCATTATTTTGTGGCAAAGGATATTGTTTCAGACGGATTTAAAGAGGAAGACGCAGTGGTGGCTTTATATGTTTACGACAGACATAACCACCTGATCAGCAATTATCGTCATGCAGTGACGCCGGCCTATGATTATCCGGAGGATATTTTCGGAACGGATTCCAGTAATGACCAGATGTTGTCGGAATATATAGCATCCGGCTCCCGGGACATGCTGATATCCAGCTATTATAACGAATCCAGGAACCGAAAAATAGCCAGATTTGCATTGAATATGTACAACGGCAGTACTTATATCGGATGTATTGTATGCGACGTGGACAGTAAGATATTTAAGGACGTCATGAAACGGTATGCCGCAGAAGATAATAATATGATCTGGATGCAGCCGGAGGGAGATATTCCTGTGTGCAGTTACGGAACTCTGGATGACAATTACTATAAAACTTATGAGAAATTTGTATCAACCATTCAGGAAGGGGATCTGAACAAAAAAGAGAAGTGGACGGTAGACGAGGGGATTTTGTTCTGCTTTCCCGAGAGCCATTATAATCTGGAATTATATGCGTATATGCCAACATCTATGCTGATGAGAGATCAGAAAGAATTAATGAAAAGCTTTCTGATCATTGCCGTATCTGTTGCTCTGTTTTCCCTATGTTTGTCTACAATTATGGCGGGATATATGGTGAAACCTTTACAGAAGATTACAGAGACCATGGGAAAAATTCGGGAAGGAGATATGCAGCTTCGATTGAAAAATCTGGAGACAGAATCTACAGAGATCCGGGAGATGGGAGATACCTTTAATCAGATGCTTGACCAGATGGAGGAAATGATTGCAAAAGAGTATCAGACGAAGCTTATGGTCAATCAGATGGAATACAAGGCACTGCAATCGCAGATTAATCCTCACTTTTTGTATAATACGCTGGAGACCATGAGTGCAATCGCAGAGGTGCAGAATTGCCAGGCAGTCAGCAATCTTAGTCAGGCACTGTCACATATTTTTCGGTATAGTCTGGATATGAAGCATCCCATGACTATAGTGGAGAAAGAGATATTGCACCTGAAAAATTATATATACGTCATGAATGTCCGGATGAGCAACGAAGTGAAATACAAAATCGAAGCAGATCCACAGACCTACAGGCTGTTCCTGCCGAGACTGACCATACAGCCGTTAGTGGAAAATGCGCTAAAACACGGTGTGAAAAATGTCCGGGGAGAAAAGAAAATTGAAATAAAAATCGCACCGGAAAAAAACGTTCTCCAGATTGTGGTGGAAGATAACGGTGATGGATTTGATGCAACAAAGTTAAACATGGCATTGAGGGAGAACCAACTGGACTATGTGGAAAAGGGAAGTTCTATCGGGATTCATAATATTAATGCAAGAATAAGACTATTGTACGGAGAAGCTTACGGTGTGCGGGTGGACAGTGCGCCCGGACAAGGAACCAGAGTCATTGTGACGATGCCGCAGATAGGAGAAGAATCGGAGAATGAGTGGGGAAACATATAAAATTTTAATTGCCGACGATGAGTACTGGTGCAGAGAAAAATTAATTCATATGATTGATTGGAAGGAGTATGGACTGATTTTACAAAATCCTGCCCAAAATGGGGAAGAGGTATTACAGAGACTGAAGGAAAATCCACCGGATATTCTGATTACGGATATTAATATGCCCTATGTAGACGGCGTGGAGCTGACGAAAAAGCTCAGGGAAGAGTATCCGGAGATTATTGTATTTGTGATCAGCGGATATGATGATTTTGATTATGTAAAGGCAACGATGAAATCCGGTGCAATCAATTATCTGCTGAAGCCGGTTTCTAAAATTGATCTGATCACGGCATTGACAGAAGCAATGGATCTGCTGTATGAGAAAAAGAAAAAACAACAGCTGGCGCAGGAACAGCAGAAAAAACTGCAGCTGGTATCTTCCTGGCTGTATGACAGGGAATACAGCCGCCTGATCGACCATAAGGAAAATTCTTATGCGACCGGAATATCGCTGGAGATGAATCTGGATGTAGCGGGATATTCCCTGATGCTGTTAAAGCTTCATGGTTTATCCGATATCCCGGAAGAACTTGCCGGCGATATGCAGGTGTTTTCTTATCAGATGAAGAAGCAATTGCGTGGAATCATGGGAGAAGGAGATATCAGGATTTTTCACCATGTATCAAAACCCAATGAATTTCTGGTGATATCAGATGCCCTGCCGAAAGAACTCAAAAAGGAAGCTCTGATGTGCATGAATGAAATAGAGAATACTCTTAAGGTACCTGTTACGGTGGCGGTAAGCGACCATAATTATTCTATGGAGAGTATTTATTCCGCATATGTACAGGCGGTTACACTTTTAATGAGAAGAGGTTATGAACATAAGAGTACATTGTTGTTTTATGATGCCGAGGAAGAGAAAAAGCAGAGAGAAGAAATTTATAATTTCTTCAACGAGGCAGAGGAAAGTCAGCTTTCGATAGCTCTGGAGCAGGGAAACCGCAGGCGTATCATAAGTCTGATCACGGATAAAATAAGACGGGAAAATTGTAAGTACACCTATCTGGAAATCAAACAGGCTATGAAACAGATTAATAATGATATGCTGCATTATGCAATCCGGCTGACGGATGCGCAGACCATGATTGACCTGGAGAACATGAGTGATTATGTGGAACAGGAATTGGAACGTCTGGATATGGACAGCCTGCTGGAAAAAGAGGAGGACTTTGTGGACAGTATTCTGCAGCTGGGCATGGCTGAGGATACAGATTCTGTACAGAATGTGGTAGAACAGATCAAACGATATGTGGCAGAACATTTTGCAGAGGACTTAAGCCTGGCAGGACTGGCACAGAAATACAGTGTGGATAAAAGCTATTTATCACGCTGTTTCAAGCAGGCTACAGGTAAGAACCTGATTCCCTATATTACACAGCTTCGTTTGGAAAAGGGGAAAGAAATGATCCGGGCAAATGAGTTAAGCCTTACTGAAATTTCCTACCTGATTGGTTATGATGACTACGCTTATTTCAACCGGATTTTCCGCAAAACGGAAGGAATGAGTCCCAGAGAATACAGAACTCGGTTTGAACGGACTCAGGAAGACGAACAGGATTATTAATATGAAAAACGTAAAGAGCATTTTAATAATTGTCTTAATCATATTGTTTGTGATGGGAATCATGAATTTTATTAATCCTACACCCAGGGGAGAGTTCGTCATGAAAGAGGATGATGGCAAACCTACCATCACGATTCTGGCAGGGCAATCTACTTCGGATGCAGGTACAGAGGAAATGATCCAAAAGGTTCTGGAAGAGAAATTCCCGGATGTGAATTTCCAATGGATCTGCGTAGGCTGGGCCAGCGACAACTATAAAATGCGTCTGATGGGAAAATACGATATCAGTAATCCGCCGGATATCATTATCGGAAAAGCACAGGATGCCGCAAGCTATGCCGAGACCCAGCTATTGTTACCGGTTCCTGAGGAATGTGTGCGCAATGTGCCGGCAGAGGATGTGGAGACGGTGACTCATGATGGACAGATTTATGCGTTACCGTACACTTGCCAGTACCAGGGAGTTCTCTATAATAAAGAATTATTTGCGGAAAACAATTTTGCAGTTCCGCAGAGCACAGAAGATTTACAGGATTTGGTAAAGCAAATGGAAGAAAAGGGAATCACACCCTTTGCCAGCCATTATCAGGAAGCCTGGAATGTGGGAAACAATTCCATGCAGTTTTTCATGAACGAGATATTTCAGTACGACCCGGATTGGGGAGATGAGTTGCGTAGCGGAAATAGTTCTTTCCGGGACAATCCGCAGGCAAAACAGTGTATGTATAACAGCAGATATATTTTGGAACATTCCTGGGAAGATGCGCTCCAATTAGAACAGTATGACTGCGATGAACGTTTTGCCAAAGGAGAAGCAGCAATGTACCTGACGGGATGCTGGTCGCTTCAGACAATCGGACAGACATCACAGCTGATAGAAATCGGTATTTTCCCTTATCCCAACGAGGCAGGGGATGCCAAGCTGATCAAGGAGTACAATATTTCCTTTATGAAAGGCAGAAATACAAAAAATTCAGAACTGGTGGATGAAATCCTGTTGGAGCTAGGCAATAATCTGGAACTGGCTAAAAATGTGGCAGACTATACCAAGGGAGAATCTACATTTACAAGTTTGCAGGATTACGTAATTACAGAAATTCAAAGCGATATTGCGGTGTACGAGAAAAATAACCGGGTCATTGATGTAAATATCGGTAATAAACAGCTGATCTGGAGCTACCAGTCAGACGTGGCGGAGGAAGAGCTGTTGTGGTTGCAGGGGAAAAAGGGGCTGGATGAAGTGCTGACATATGCAGATATGACGATTGAGAACAGCCTGGCAGTGAAATAACGGAAAGGTATGGGAATTTATATGGGATTAAAGATAGCAAACGAATATGAATTGGGAGATATGCGTGCAATGTACCTTCTGGATGAGGAAAAGCAGCTGGTGGAATTGCTGCTCCTTCCAAAGGGCAAAGAAATTCTGCCGTTGGAACAGAAACAACAGAATGTGGATCCTCTGATCCAGTTGAAAATAGCGGGTGATGTATACACGGGATCCTATGCAGGCGGTGCCACTATGCACCAGAGCGAAAGCTGTTATGCAATGAAATATCAGAGGCAGGAATGTGTGAATACACAGGAAGGAAAAACAGTACGCACATTCTGCCGTGATGACAGAGGATATGAGGCAATCCATACGCTCGTCTGGGAAAAGGGAGGACAGACATTGCGGAGCCGTGTGAGCTTTTCGAATCAAAGTAATCAGAAGGTGGTACTGGAAAAACTGGACAGCTTTAACCTGTGTGGAATAACACCATATGTGCCGGGAGATGCGCATGGTAAATTAAAGCTGCATCGGATCCGCAGTGTGTGGAGCGCGGAGGGGAGACTGGAAAGTCTGCCACTGGAAGATATTCAGCTGGAACCCTCCTGGTCCATCGGACACGCGGTACGCTGTGAACGCTTTGGCGGTATCGGCTCGCTGCCGGTGAATCGTTTTTTCCCGTATGCGGTTATCGAAGATACAGAGAATCATATTTTTTGGGGAGCACAGATTGCACATAATGCTTCCTGGCAGATCGAGATATTCCGCAGAGATGAAGCAGTATCTATGAGCGGAGGGCTGGCAGACAGAGATTTTGGACATTGGCGGAAAGAGGTTGCGCCGGGTGAGACCTTTACGACACCGGAAGCCATTCTTACAACGGCGGACGATGATAATCTGGATCGTTTTTCCGCCAAAATGACATCTGCGCAGGAAAAGGCGGCAGATGCAGGACCAATTGCGGAACAGGAGCTGCCGGTATTATTTAATGAGTACTGCACTACCTGGGGAAATCCTTCCCATGAAAATATCTGCGAGATCCTCAAGGCGATAGAAGGAAAAGGCTTCTCTTATTTCGTAATCGATTGTGGATGGTTCAAGGAGGATGGAGTCCCCTGGGATGTTTCCATGGGAGACTATGTACCATCAAAAACGTTGTTCCCGGAGGGGCTGGACGAAACAACAGAAGCAATTCGTAAAGCGGGCATGAAACCCGGAATCTGGTTCGAAATCGACAATGTGGGATCCAAAGCACATGCTTATCAGGATACAGACAGACTGTTGACCCGGGACGGCAAGACTTTAACCACACAGATGCGTCGGTTTTGGGATATGCGCAGACCGGATGTTATTGAAGACCTTGCACAAAAAGTGATCGGAACTTTGCGGAAATACGGCTTTGAATACATGAAGATGGACTATAACGATACCATCGGTATCGGTTGTGACGGAGCGGAATCTTTGGGAGAGGGACTGCGGCAGAATATGCAGGCATCTTATGATTTCATTCAAAGAGTAAAAAGAGAAATTCCCGGAATTATTCTGGAGAATTGTGCATCCGGCGGACATAAACTGGAGCCTCTGATGATGGAGACCACAGCGATGGCTTCTTTTTCCGATGCCCATGAGTGCCGGGAAATTCCCATTATTGCCGCGAATCTGCATCGGGTGATCCTGCCGAGACAGAGTCAGATCTGGGCGGTAATCCGGGAGACAGACGATTTGAAGAGAATCGGCTATTCCATGACCAATATCCTTTTAGGCAGAATGTGTCTGTCTGGGGATGTGACGCATCTGACGGCAGAGCAATGGCAAGTAATTACGGATGGAATTGCTTTTTACAAGAAGGTGGCATCTATTATCAAAAAAGGCGTGTCTTATCTTGGAGGAAATGTAGGTAAGAGCTGGAGACATCCGGAAGGCTACCAGACAGTGCTGCGTAAACGAGAGGACTGTCAGGAAGCACTGGTTGTGATCCATACGTTTGAGGGTGAACTGCCGGAGATGATAGAGATAGAACTCGGGGAAAAAGGATATTGCATAGCAGACAGCTATTCTGACATTTCGGTGACGGCACAGATCTATGGATCCGTTCTGAAATATCATCCGGGGGATCACTGGAGGGGGGCAGCGTTTTATCTGCGCAGGGACGCATGAAGAGGTATATCAGAAGAGCCATGACCATGGGAATTGTGTCAGCAGTGCTTGCTTTATCGGGGTGCGGGGAGAGAACCGGCAGAGATCCTGGGGAAATATCTGTCGGCAATCAACACATGGAAGCCTCAGTGCATGATCCTTCCATCGTGAAAGACGGAGAACAGTATTATGTATTTGGAACGCATATGACAGAGGCTGTCTCCGAGGATCTGATCCACTGGCAGATGAAAGCCTCCGGGGTGACGGAGGATAACCCTCTTTTTACGGATTTGTTTCATGAAAAAGATGGGGCTTATGCATACGTGGGAAAATATCAGGATGGTAAGTATGCGTTCTGGGCACCGGATGTAATCTATAATGAGACCATGGAGAAATGGACGATGTATTTTTCTGTGACGAAGGATTACAGGACCTCCGGCATCTGCATGGCTACGTCGGATGATATCGAGGGACCGTATACATTTCAGGCACGTCTGGTGGAATCCGGGTTTGATGCATTTAATGTGGAGCAGAGTAATTTTTATGATGTCTGTGGAACAGATGCAAAGATTACAAAATATCAGATGCTGGCGAGATATAATAATTATAAATATCCTAATTGCATTGATCCCTGTGTGTTTTATGATAAACGAGGGGATCTGTACATAGTCTATGGTTCCTGGTCGGGCGGAATCTGGTTATTGGAATTGGATCCGGCAACCGGGCTGCCGGTTCATCCCGAAACAAATGATGAGGAAAACATAGATGTTTATTTTGGACAGTACCTTCTGGGAGGATTACATAATGCCTGCGAAGGGCCTTATATTATGTATGATGCTGTTACGGAATATTACTATTTATTCGTATCTTACGGTGTGCTGAACAGGGAAGGCGGCTACCAGGTACGCCTTTTCCGGTCACGGGAAGTGACGGGTCCCTATGTGGATACGCAAGGACAGACTCTTGGCTATGTAAAAGATCCGGAAAATTATGGATTAAAGATGATGGGAAATTATGATTTTCCCAGCCTGGATACGGCATATATGGCGCTGGGACATAACTCTGCCTTTCAGGATGACGATGGAAGGTATTATATTTTGTATCATCAACGTATGGATAATGGCACGGATGATTACGAATTACGGGTGCACCAGATGTTCCTGAATGAAGAAGGCTGGTTCGTGACGGCACCTTTTGCTACTATGGGAGAAAAACTGAGAGAGAAGGGATACCGTTCCCTGAGGAAACTTGCAGGTACCTATTATACGGTGGAACACGGCAGGGATATTTCTTCGGAAATTCATGAGGCAGAAGCATGGAAATTTTCGCCGGACGGAACGGTAGAGACTGCGGATGGAAGAGAGGGAACCTGGGACATTACAAAGAATACCTGCTATATTACAATGACCCTGCAGGATCATATTTATAAAGGTGTGATTATAGAAATGCAGGATGAAGCCGGAAATGATGTCCGATGTCTTGCTATGGCAGGGGATAATAATGAGACTATATGGGCAGTTCTTTATAAATGATCAATAAAGAGAAAGGAAATATTAAAATGAGAATTGGCGATGAAAACATATGGATACCGCAGCGGGCAGATCCTTATGTATACCGACATACAGACGGCACATATTATTTTACCGCAAGCCTTCCGGAGTACCATGGAATTGCATTGCGGAGAGCGGGTACCTTATGGGGACTGAAGGATGCGGCAGAGGTCATGATTTGGAAAAAACATGACAGCGGTCCTATGAGTAAACATATCTGGGCTCCGGAACTGCATTATATTATGGGACGATGGTATCTGTATTTTGCAGCGGGAGAGGCAGAAGATGTCTGGAAGATCCGCCCTTACGTACTGGAATGTGCCGGGATGGATCCCATCAATGATGCCTGGAAGGAAAATGGTCCCATGCAGAGTGCGGATACGGATGAATTCTCTTTCAGGGCATTTTCCCTGGATGCTACTGTGTTTGAACAAAAAGGAAAATGGTACTGCATTTGGGCGGAGAAAGTCGGCGTGGGCAGGCAGATTTCTAATTTATACATTGCTGAAATGGAAACGCCCTGGAAAATGAAAACCGATCAGGTACTTCTGACAACACCGGATTATGATTGGGAACGCAAGGGATTCTGGGTAAATGAAGGACCGGCGGTCATCCACCACCAGGGCAGATTATATCTGACGTATTCTGCCAGTGATACCGGTCCCAATTATTGTATGGGAATGCTGAGCATTGATGAAAATGCGGATCTGTTGGATCCCAGCGCCTGGAGTAAAAAACGCTATCCGGTACTGCAGACGAGAGAGCAGTACAGTTTGTATGGTCCCGGACATAATTCTTTTACGGTGGACGAAAACGGAGATCCCATTCTGGTTTGCCACTGTCGTACCTGCGCAGAAATAGAGGGGGATCCGTTGTATAATCCCAACCGGCATGCCATGCTTTTTCGTATAAAGTGGACAGAAGACGGAGAACCGCTATTTGATTTTAATAATTATTACAAATAATGAAAATGCCTTTTTGTAAATTTTTCTACAAAAAGGCATTTTATTGATATACTGCCCCACAAAGTCTAAAATTCAGCTAAATGAAACATTATTCGATAAAATAATATGGTGGCGTATCGCATTATTATTTGTTATAATAGAAGATGTCGAACGCAAACATTGAGAGGTGTTCTTTCATGAAAAAACGAATCAGACTGAAGGGCAGAATCCGTACATATATTCAGTTTACTCTGTATCTGGGGCTTTTGCTGCTGGCAATCGATGCAGCGGTATTTATGCTGGACTTCCGTGCCGGACTGCTTACTTTCGGATTTACGATTTTCTATTTTGCAATTACGCTGACATTGTATTTTTACAATAAGCCCATCATTATGAACGAGCTGATCAGCTTTGCCACGGAATACGGACAGATCCAGCGAAAGCTGTTACGGGATCTGGACCTGCCGTACGCGCTTTTGGACGATTCCGGCAAAGTGATTTGGACGAATATTGCCTTTGAAAATGTGGTGCATCAGCCCAAGGGCTATAACAAGTCTATTACCTCCCTGTTCCCTACCATTACCAGAGACAGGCTTCCGGACGATTCCGGTGTGGACGAGGCGCAGTATGAACTGGAATATGAGGGTGGCGAATATGTGGCAAAGTTCCGCAAGATCTCTCTGAAGGAGATGGTGGAGTACAGCGATATGATCGATGCAGAAGGATATAACGGTTATCTGATCGCTGTGTATCTGTTCGATGAGACTGCACTGCACATTGCATTGCAGGAAGTAGATGATCAGAGCCTCACGGTGGGAATGATCTACCTGGATAACTATGAGGAAGCGCTGGAGAGCGTGGAGGAAGTCCGCAGATCCCTGCTGATCGCATTGATCGACCGTAAGGTGAACAAATATATTGCTTCCCTCGATGGTATCAGCAAAAAGCTGGAGAAGGACAAGTACCTCGTGATCATGCGGAAAAAAGCAGTGGCACAGCTGCAGGAGAGCCGTTTTGATCTGTTGGAAGAAGTGAAGACCGTTAACATCGGTAACGAGATGGCAGTGACTATCAGTATCGGTATCGGACTGGATGGTCTGACCTATGCACAAAATTATGAGTTTGCCCGTATCGCCATTGATCTGGCACTGGGACGCGGAGGTGACCAGGCGGTCATCAAGACTCCGGAGAGCATTACTTACTACGGCGGTAAGAGCCAGCAGGTAGAGAAAAACACCCGTGTCAAGGCGAGAGTAAAAGCCCACGCCCTGCGGGAGATCATTACCGGCAAGGATCGTGTCATTGTCATGGGACACCGGATGCCGGATGTGGACAGCTTTGGATCCGCAGTAGGTATCTACCGTATTGCACAGACGCTGGGCAGAAAAGCCCATATCGTACTGAATGAGGCGACGACATCCGTACAGCCGCTGGTAGAGCTGTTCAAAAACAACCCGGAATATGATGAAGATATGATCATCACCAGTCAGCAGGCCATCGATATGGCAGGCAGCAATACGGTGCTAGTAGTCGTGGATGTCAATAAGCCTTCCATTACAGAATGCCCGGATCTGCTACGCTTCTGTAAATCCGTGGTGGTACTGGATCATCACAGACAGGGCACAGAGACCATTGAGAATGCAACACTCTCTTATGTAGAGCCTTACGCATCCTCCGCCTGTGAGATGGTATCCGAGATCCTACAGTATACTTATGATAATATCAAGATCCGTACCGAAGAGGCGGATTGTATGTATTCCGGTATTATGATTGATACGAACAATTTTATGACCAAGACCGGTGTCCGTACTTTTGAGGCGGCTGCTTTCCTGCGCAGAAACGGCGCAGATGTGACCCGTGTTAGAAAGCTGTTCCGTGAGGATGCCGCAGAGTATAAGGCGAAGGCAGATGCTGTCAGCCAGGCAGAGATCTATAAGCAGTTCTTCGCAATCTCTCTGTGTACCGCAGAGGATCTTCCCAGCCCTACGATCATTGGGGCACAGGCAGCCAACGAACTGTTGAACATTAAGGGAATCAAGGCAAGCTTCGTGCTTACCGACTATCAGGGCAAGATTTATGTCAGCGCCAGATCCATCGATGAAGTCAATGTACAGATCATCATGGAGCGTATGGGCGGCGGAGGTCATATGAACACTGCAGCCTGTCAGATGGAAGGCGTGGGACTGGCGGAAGCCATCGGTGTATTGAAACACACCATTGACGATATGCTGGAATCTGGTGAAATCTAAGAGATTCCGTTTGAAAAAATTATAGAAAATATGTAAGAATGCAGAAGATTCAGGAAAGGCAGGTTGATCCTATGAAAATTATTTTACTTCAGGATGAAAAAAAGCTGGGCAAAAAGGGAGATATCATTGAAGCCAGCGAAGGATATGCAAGAAACTATATTTTACCGAAAAAGATTGGTGTGGAAGCAACTTCCAAGAACATGAACGATCTGAAGCTGCATAAAGCAAATGAAGAAAAGGTGGCCCAGGAGAACCTGGATGCCGCAAAGGCACTGGCTGCAGAGCTGGAGACCAAGCAGGTCGTAGTAAAAATTAAGGCAGGAGAAGGCGGCAGAACCTTCGGTTCTGTATCCTCCAAGGAGATCGCAACAGCATGTAAGGAACAGCATGGTATTGAAATCGATAAGAAGAAGATTCAGCTTCCCGAGAGCCTGAAGAACTTTGGATCCTATGAAGTGACAGTAAAGCTTCATCCCCAGGTGGCAGCAAAACTGACGGTGAAAGTTACGGAGGCATAGAAGACCCCATGCCGGCAATGGATGAAAATGTAATCAAAAGAATAATGCCCCATAGCCTGGAGGCGGAGCAGTCTGTGATTGGATCTATGTTCATTGATGCAGAAGCCATTGCAGCGGCGACGGAACAGATATCTGGAGACGATTTCTACAATCGTCAGTACGGCATCGTGTTTGATACCATTGTGGAATTGAACAACGAAGGAAAGCCCATTGACTTCGTCACCCTGCAGGACAGGCTGAGATCCAAGGAGGATGTACCTCCCGAAGTCAGCGGACTTGACTTCCTGACAAGTCTGATCGCAGCGGTGCCTACCTCTGCCAATATCAAATACTATGCGGGAATCGTAGCGGAGAAGGCGACATTGCGGCGCCTGATCCGTACCAATGAAGAGATCGCGAATACCTGCTACAGCGGTAAGGAAAGCCTGGATACGATCCTGGAAAGCACCGAGAGCAAGATCAACGAGGTCGTCCAAAAGAAAAACGTCAAAGAATTCGTACCGATCCGTACCGTGGTCATGAACGCCATGGACAAAATCGAGAAGGCATCCAAGCTCCACGGAACCGTTACGGGTATTGCCACCGGATTTATAGACCTGGACTATCGTACCGCCGGAATGCAGCCCTCTGACCTGGTGCTGATCGCAGCCCGTCCTTCCATGGGTAAGACGGCGTTTGTACTGAATATCGCGCAGCATGTAGCTTTTAAGCAGAATCTGCCGGTAGCCATATTCAGTCTGGAAATGAGTAAGGAGCAGCTGATCAACCGTATGTTTTCCCTGGAATCCAGCGTGGATGCGCAGAAGCTCCGTACCGGTCAGTTAAATGACCAGGAATGGGAGCGCCTGATCGAGAGTGCCGGTGTCATCGGCAAATCCAAGCTGATGATCGACGATACTCCCGGTATCAGCATTGCAGAGCTCCGCTCCAAATGCAGAAGAATGAAGCAGGAAAACGGTTTGTCCATGATCATCATAGACTACTTACAGTTGATGTCGGGCAGTGGCGGAAGAAGCAGCGATTCCAGACAGCAGGAGATCTCCGATATTTCCAGATCCCTGAAAGCCGTGGCGAGAGAGTTGTCTGTGCCGGTACTGGCACTGTCCCAGCTGAGCCGTGCCGTAGAGCAGAGACCGGATCACAGACCTATGTTGTCCGATCTGCGTGAATCCGGAGCTATCGAGCAGGATGCCGACGTGGTAATGTTCATCTACCGTGATGATTATTACAACCATGATTCGCCGGACAAGGGTATCTCGGAGATTATTATTGCCAAGCAGAGAAACGGTCCCATCGGAACCGTACAGTTGGCATGGCTGCCGGAGTACACCAAGTTCGCCAACCTGGAAAACGACAGGAAAAAAGACTTTTAAATATTATGAACATAAAACACGAAAGAGAACAAGTAAGGAAAAATTCCTGCCTGTTCTCTTTTTTATTGCATTTTACAGAAAATGGTAGAAAAGGAGAGACTATGGGAGAGTATTTATTGATTTCGGATGCAGCAAAACAGGTAAAAGTGGAAAGTCATGTGCTTCGTTACTGGGAGGAAGAACTGCACCTGCCTATCAAACGGAACGAACTGGGACACCGCTATTATACGAAGGAGGACGTGGAACGATTCAAAGAGATCAAGAGCATGAAAGAAAGGGGATTACAGTTGAAAGCAATCAAAATGATATTAAAGGATGGGAAACTGGATGTACTGCCGGAGAAAAAGACAGAAAAAGATGCACCTGTCACACCACGTATGGCAATCGAAATCGTGGATGAGACAGTGAAGAAAACAGCACCGGTACCGACGCAGGAGACTTCATTGTCGGGGGAGAACCGGGAAGAGAAAGTCAAGAGACTGCAGTGGATATTACAGCAGATGATCCGCGAGGCAGTGCGGGAGAATAATCAGGAACTTTGCAGAGAATTAAAAGAGAGCATGGTCAAAGAACTGGATTATCAGTTCCGCAGCAGAGAGGAGCGGGAGGAAGAGAGAGACCGTAGACTGGAACAGCGCAGCGAAGAATACTATCATAAGATGGACGAGCTGTTACGGAAAAAGACCAAAGGACAACTGCGAAAACAGCAGAAGGAAGAAAAAAGACCGAAGGCGGAAAAAGAGTCTACAGAATCCGCAGGCAGAGAAAATACCGAAAAGGAAATCAAAGCAGAAAAAAAGAAAAGGCATTTCATTTTCTGAAATGCCTTTTCCGGATTGGTGCGCCCGGCGGCGCACGTTTCTAACCGGTGCAAGTCCGGAATCCGCCCGGTAGTGGGAAGG
>DJEP01000065.1 GCA_002431915.1 Lachnospiraceae bacterium UBA5895
GTTGTGGAATATATGGATTATAATCTGCAGGAGAAGATCCTGGAGCTCAAAGGAGAAGAAGGAACCATCGAGGCTGTGACACCGGCGGATTTCGACAGAGCGGCACAGATCATCCGCAAGACCCGGGAAATGATCGGAGAAGGACTGAATTCTACGGCGGAGACACAGACAGACGAGATAGGTGAGATAGAAGAAACAGAGGAAATAAAAGATACAGAAGACGGGGAGGTCGGGGAATAATATGCGAAATATCTGGAAAATATTTACCACCGACATCCGTCGGATCAGTAATAACGTCGTGGCGGTAGTCATCGTCATGGGATTGAGCATTCTGCCGGCGCTGTATGCCTGGTTCAACATTTTCTCCAACTGGGATCCTTATGAACCCGCAGCTACCAGCCAGCTGAAGGTGGCGGTGGCTTCGGATGATGCCGGAGCGGAGATCATGGGGCTGTCCCTGAATGTGGGAGACAGCGTGTTGGAAGCCCTGGAGGCGAACACTACCATCGGCTGGGTATTCCCGGAGACTACGGAAGAAGCCCTGGAGGGTGTGAAGAACAGCGATTATTACGCGGCACTGATCATTCCCGAAGGCTTTACACAGGAAATGTTAGGATTTTTGGACGGCGAAGTGGATCATCCCACGATCTATTATTATGAAAATGAGAAAAAGAACGGTATTGCACCCAAGATCACAGGCAAGGCGAAAAATGCCGTGCAGGAGCAGGTAAATGCCACATTTGTCAGTACCGTGGCGGAGTCGGTCATGAAAGC
Source organism: Lachnospiraceae bacterium UBA5895 (assembly GCA_002431915.1). GTDB lineage: Bacteria > Bacillota > Clostridia > Lachnospirales > Lachnospiraceae > Acetatifactor. The sequence goes on from DJEP01000065.1 coordinate 775, forward strand.
CGGCAATGCGCTTTCCATGGTGAATGCCAGCGGTCAGGTCAGTGTGACGGATTCTTTGGATACCGTGCAGACGCAGCTGCAGGACTACGTAGTCATGCTGCAGTCCTTCCAGAGCATCATGAATTCCGCGGAAATGATCATGTCCACCAGTCAGAATATGCTGCCGGATATGGACAATGTGCTGGAGAATGGGCGGAATACCATGATCGGCATGCAGACCATGATCAATTCCAGCGTGGATGCGGTGGATGTCATGAGCGACATGGTCAGCAGCAGTATGAATATGGTAACGGAAGCACTGCAATACCTGTCCATTTACGCGGACGGACTGTTAGCCCAAATGGACAGCAACAGTGTGGGAAGCACCACGGACACCGGGCTTGGTATGGCAATCGGACTGGTGCAGGGCATGCAGGCGAACATGGATGTCCTGGGAAGCCTGGTGACCGGACAGGAAGCACAGATTCAGGAGATCAGCCAGTCCCTGAAAAATATTGAGGCGGACCTGAAGCAGCTGCAGAACAGCAAAGGACAGGTAGATACCGACATCAATACCCTGCGGGCGCAGATGCGGGAGCAGATCCAGATTTGCAGTAAACAACTGGATAACCTCTTAAACGACTATAATAACAATGTCAGACCTTCCTTCCGTGATACGGGTAAATCCATGCAGCAGGCATTTTTGAATGCCGCAGCGATGATGAACGGCACGGATTTGAATATGGATGAGATCTCCGATATTTTAAAAGAGTATCAGCAGACTCTTAACGAAGGCAACGTAAGCCTGCAGGATTCCCTGGTAATTGCGCAGGAACTGCTGGACAAGGTAAGTAAAATAGCGGATAATATAAAACGGATCACCGGAGCGGACTCTTATGAGGATATTTTAAATGCCATGGCAACGGATCCTACGGCGGTGGCAGACTTCGTATCATCTCCTGTACAGCTTGAGACGGTACCGGTCTATCCGGTGGATCACTATGGCTCGGCAGCATCCCCGTTCTACACGATCCTGGCAATCTGGGTAGGGGCGCTGTTTTTGGTGGCAATCATTCACGTAGGTGTGAAGCCCATTGAACCCGGGGATCATTACAAAGCTTACGAGCGGTATTTTGGCAGATATCTGCTGTTTTTCCTTATCGGACAGGCGCAGACACTGCTTACGATTCTGGGTAATCTCTATTACATCGAGATCCAGTGTCAGCACAAGTTCTTATACTGGCTGGCGGCAGCCGTGGCGAGTGCGGCATTCAGCTGCTTCATGTATTCCGTGACCTTTGCATTCGGCAATGTGGGAGAAGCATTGGCAATCGTGGTCATGGTCATCCAGGTAGCGGGAAGCGGCGGAACTTTCCCTATTGAAGCATTACCGAAGGTGTTCCAGTGGATCTATCCGTTCCTGCCGTTCCAGTTCGGCATGAAAGCCTTCAAGGAATGCATTGCGGGAATGTACGGCGTGGATTATTGGATCAATGTGGGTAAAATGGCATTATTCCTGATCATAGCGTTATTGCTGGGACTGGCACTGGAGCCCCCGTTCCGTAAACTGAACCATATGATCGAGAAGAGCAAGGAAAAGACAGGGCTTATGCTCTAAATATAGAAAGGAATTACAATATGAAGTGGGTGAAATTCAGAATAAAGACTGTGACTGACGCGGAAGATATTATTATCAGTACTTTGTATGATCTGGGACTGGAAGGTGCGCAGATCGAGGACAAGGTGCCTCTGACTGCGATGGAAAAGGAGCAGATGTTCGTGGATATCCTGCCGGACGGACCTGAGGATGACGGCATTGCATATTTAAGCTTTTTTGTAGAGGAAAAAGAGGATGGAAGTCTGGAAGTGGCCGGGGAGAAGACCACTACTGAGGCCGTGCTTGCCGATGTGAAGAGAGAACTGGAAGATTTACGTCAGTTCATGGATATCGGAGAGGGATCCGTCGTTGTAGACGAGACCGAGGATATCGACTGGATCAACAACTGGAAGCAGTATTTCCATCAGTTCTACATTGATGATATTCTGGTGATTCCTTCCTGGGAAAACATCAAACCGGAAGATGCCGGTAAAATGGTGCTTCATATCGACCCCGGAACAGCGTTCGGTACCGGTATGCACGAGACCACACAGCTGTGTATCCGCCAGCTGCGCAAATTTATTACCCCGGAGACAGAAATCCTGGATGTGGGAACCGGCAGTGGTATTCTGGCGATTTTATCCCTGATGTTCGGTGCAAAACATGCGGTGGGAACCGACCTGGACATCTGTGCGGTGGAAGCCGTGGCACAGAACTGTGAAGTGAACGGCATTGATCCGGCACAGTTCGACATGATGATCGGTAACATCATTACAGATAAAGAGATACAGGACAAAGTAGGCTATGAGTGCTATGATATCGTGGTAGCCAATATTCTGGCAGATGTGCTGGTGCCCCTGACTCCCGTGATTGTGCATCAGCTGAAAAAGGGTGGTATCTACATTACCTCCGGCATCATCGATGACAAGGAACAGACCGTGGTGGAAGCAGTGAAGGCAGCAGGACTGGAAGTATTGGAAGTAACCTATCAGGGAGAATGGGTCAGCGTTACCGCAAGGAAGAACTAAAAGCCCGGAAGCAGGAGTCGTTATGTATCAGTTTTTTGTAGAACCGGATCAGATTGATGTGGCGGGAAAAAGCGTCATCATCCGGGGAACCGATGTAAACCATATTAAAAATGTACTGCGGATGCGTCCCGGTGAGGAAGTGGCGGTCAGCAACGGAATCGACGGCAAGGAATACCGTTGCGGAATCCTGGCACTGGAGGAGGACTGTATTCGCCTGGAATTGCGTTTTATTAAAGAAGACGGTGTGGAGCTTCCTGCGCAGATCTACCTGTTCCAGGGTTTGCCCAAGGCAGACAAAATGGAACTCATTATCCAGAAGGCTGTGGAACTGGGAGCCTTTCAGATCATTCCGGTGGCGATGAAACGCTGCGTGGTGAAGCTGGATGAGAAAAAAGCAGACAGCAAAATAAAGCGATGGCAGGGAATTGCGGAGGCGGCTGCAAAACAGAGCAAACGGGGAGTAATCCCTGAGGTGACATCTGTGATGAGCTATGCACAGGCTGTGCAAATGGCCTCCGAAATGGAACTGAAGCTGGTGCCCTATGAACTGGCGGAAGGCATGGAACAGACAAAGCAGCTGATTGAGAGTGCAAAGCCCGGCCAGCGGATCGCTATTTTTATCGGTCCGGAAGGCGGATTTGACCCACAGGAAATCAAGGCGGCGACAGAAGCGGGAATCCGGCCCATCACCCTGGGAAAACGGATTCTGCGGACAGAAACAGCAGGATTTACGACCATCGCATGGCTGATGTATCAGTTGGAAAATTAGATGTCGGACAGCACAGAACGTCTGGCTGTGGCATATTTTAATCATAAGAAGAATATAGTAATTATTCAGACCAAAAGGAAGACCTTGAAGAGGCGATTTTGCGAATAGGGCGCTGAATAGTTACTGAAGAGATAGATAGCAAGGAGAAAAAGAGAATGGAAGTCTATTTGGACAATTCCGCTACCACAAGGACCTTTCCGGAAGTAGCCGAATTGATGACGAAGATCATGTGTGAAGATTACGGCAATCCCTCCAGCCTGCATATGAAGGGAGTGGAGGCGGAGAAATACCTCCGCTATGCCAAGGAGACCCTGGCGAGGATCCTGAAAGTGGAGGAGAGAGAACTTTTATTCACCTCCGGAGGAACGGAATCCGATAATATGGCGTTGATCGGCTGTGCTCTGGCGAACTGCCGCAGAGGCAACCACCTGATCACAACACAGATAGAGCATCCTGCGATCCTGCAGACCATGCGTTACCTTGAGAGTCAGGGATATCGTGTCACGTATCTGCCGGTGGATTCCTGCGGACGCATCCGCTTGGAAGACCTGCGCAGAGCCATGACACCGGAGACCATTCTGGTATCCATTATGCATACAAATAACGAGATTGGTACACTTCAGCCCATTGAGGAGGCCGGAGCTCTGATCAAGCAGATGAACCCCGACACCCTGTTCCATGTGGATGCGGTACAGGGATTCGGTAAGTCCCGGATCTATCCGAAAAAGATGCACATTGACCTGTTGTCTGTCAGCGGACACAAGATCCACGGCCCCAAAGGTGTCGGTCTGTTATATGTAGGGGACAAGGTGAAGATCCAGCCCATCGTATTTGGCGGCGGGCAACAGCAGAACCTCCGCTCCGGTACCGAGAATGTTCCAGGTATTGCAGGGCTGGCAAGGGCAGTGGAAATGCTGTACAGCCATTTTGATGAGGATCATGCAAGACTCTGTGCCTGCAAGCAAAGATTCATCGAAGGCGTGGAACGGCTGGATCATGTGACGGTCAACGGACTTCTGCCGGATGCTCCTTACGGAGAGGGTACAGCAGCCCATATCGTCAGTGTATCCTTTGCCGGAGTGAGAAGTGAAGTGCTCCTGCATGCACTGGAGGACAAGGGAATCTATGTATCGGCGGGAAGTGCCTGCTCTGCACACAAACCGCAGCCTTCCGCTACACTGAAAGCCATCGGCGTTGACAAATCGCTGCTGGATTCCACCATAAGATTCAGTTTTTCTGTATTTACCACGGAAGAAGAGATTGACGTATGTCTTCAGGCATTGTACAATATAATACCTATGTTACGCAGATACAGTCGCAGATAAGCGATTTGAGAAACGCTCAGAAAGGAAACGAACGTGTTTACATCATTTTTGATAAAATATGCCGAGATCGGCATTAAGGGAAAGAACCGTTACCTGTTCGAAGATGCTCTGGTACGCCAGATTAAATATGCTCTGAAAAAGTGTGAGGGAGAATTTCTGGTACACAAGACACAGGGACGTATTTTCGTGGATGCAGAGTCGGAATTCGACTATGATGAAGTGGTGGCACATTTGCAGAGAGTCTTCGGAATCTCCGGCATCTGTCCGGTAGTCCATGTACAGGACGAGGGCTTCGAGAAGCTGTGCGAGACCGTGATCGACTACATTGCAAAGGTATACCCCGACTGTAACCAGACCTTCAAGGTGGCAGCGAGACGTGCCAGGAAAAATTATCCCAAGGATTCCATGACCATCAATATGGATATGGGAGAAGCTATCCTGAACGCATACCCCAACATGAAGGTGGATGTACACCATCCCGATATCATGCTGAACATCGAGATCCGTGAAGAAATCTATATCTACTCCGTGATCCTGCCCGGTCCCGGAGGCATGCCCGTAGGCACCGGCGGCAAGGGAATGCTGCTTTTGTCCGGCGGTATCGATTCTCCCGTGGCAGGCTATATGATTGCCAAGAGAGGTGTCAAGATCGATGCGGTATATTTCCATGCACCGCCATACACCAGCGAACGTGCCAAGCAGAAGGTCGTGGATCTGGCGAAGATCGTTGCCCGGTATACCGGTCCAATCTATCTGCATGTGATCAACTTTACCGATATCCAGTTATATATTTATGAGAAATGTCCTCATGAGGAACTGACCATTATCATGCGCCGCTATATGATGCGCATTGCAGAACAGATCGCGAAGGAGACCGAGTGCTTAGGTCTGATCACCGGTGAGAGCATCGGTCAGGTAGCATCCCAGACTATGAATTCCCTGATCGCTACCAACGAAGTATGCGAACTGCCGGTATATCGTCCGCTGATCGGCTTCGACAAGCAGGAGATCGTGGAAGTGTCCGAGAAGATCGGAACCTATGAGACTTCCATCCTGCCCTACGAAGACTGCTGTACCATCTTTGTGGCAAAACATCCTGTGACGAAGCCGAATGTAAAGGTGATCCGCAGACATGAGCATAACCTGGATGAGAAGATCGATGAACTGGTGAAGACTGCACTGGAGACCAAGGAACTGATCATCGCAGAAGCATAAGAAAAATAAGAAGAGAAGCAAGAAAAAAGCCTTGAGAGGATTGCGACTCTCAAGGCTTTTTAAACTGTCGTTATGTATTCGGACTTCCGAATCGGTAATTATACCAGATAAGGCTTTAATACTTCCAGAACCTCATCAACGCCGTTCTCAGCATGGATGTTCAGGTCGATAGGCTTGGAAAGATCCAGACTGAAGATACCCATGATGGACTTTGCATCAATTACGTATCTGCCGGATACAAGATCGAAATCATAATCGAACTTGGTAATATCGTTTACGAAAGATTTTACCTTATCAATAGAATTTAAAGAAATCTGAACTGTCTTCATGTTGACTACCTCCTTAATATGTGTCATACCTTCTGACTTCATATTAATGGGTGGGCGGCCAAAAGTCAAGACGAAAACAATACAAAAAAAGTGAGGAATCCTATGAAAAGTGTAGCATTACACAACCTCGGATGTAAGGTTAATTCCTATGAAATAGAAGTAATGCAACAAATGTTACAAGAAAAAGGTTATACTATTGTACCATTTGATGAAATCGCAGACATTTATATCGTAAATACCTGCACAGTTACCAATATTGCAGACCGGAAAAGCAGACAGATGCTCCACCGGGCAAAACAGAAAAATCCGGCGGCTCTGGTGGTGGCCGTTGGCTGTTATGTACAGACCGGCAGAGAGGATGTAGAGCAGGATCCCTGCATCGACCTGGCCATCGGCAACAACCGTAAGAAGGATCTGGCTTCCATTCTGGAGGAATATTTACAGGATCTGGAACAGGAAGATGCAGTGGCGGAGAACGGGGAAAGTGCCGGACACGGCGTGTACAAGACGCTGCACGATACCACAGTCATCGACATCAATCATACCGCGGAATACGAAGAAATGACCCTGAAGCACACCGCGGAGCATACCCGCGCCTATATCAAGATCCAGGATGGCTGCAACCAGTTCTGCTCCTACTGTGTCATCCCCTATGCCAGAGGCAGAGTCCGCAGCCGCAGAGCGGAAGACATCATCCGGGAGATCACCGGCATGGCACAGGCGGGCTACCGGGAGATCGTGCTGACGGGTATCCATATCAGTTCCTACGGCATTGATTTTGATGAGGAAGCCTGGAAACGGGGAGAAAGCGTCTCCGTATTAAAAGAAGATGAGGAAAGAAGAGATTATTCCGGCAGCAACAAGCTGATTGATCTGTTGGAAAGGATCCATGACATTGAAGGCATTGAGCGCATCCGTATCGGCTCTCTGGAGCCTCGTATCGTCACGGAGGAGACCGCGGCCCGGATGGCGGTATTGCCGAAACTGTGCCCCCATTTCCATCTGTCCTTACAGAGCGGATGTGATGCGACACTGCGCCGCATGAACCGTAAGTACACTTCCGAAGAATATGCGGAGAGCGTGGCGCTGCTTCGCAAGGTGTTCGACCATCCGGCAATCACCACGGATGTCATCGTCGGATTTCCCGGGGAGACGGAGGAAGAGTTTGCGAAGACGAAGGAATTCCTGGAGAGGATTCAATTTTTCGAGATGCATATTTTCAAGTATTCCAGGCGTGCGGGTACCAGAGCGGCGGTGATGCCGGATCAGGTGCCGGATCCTGTGAAAACCGTCAGAAGCGGAGAACTTCTGGAGATGGAAAAAGAACAGTCGAAGCGTTTTCGGGCGCATTATCTGGGCAGGGAAGCGGAGGTGCTGCTGGAAGAGACAAAGGAGTTCGACGGAGTTGAATACCTGCTGGGACATACAAGAGACTATGTGAAGATGGCGGTTCCCGTGGCAGAAAATAAAAATCTTACGGCAAATACCGTGGTGCGCGGCAGGGCAGAGGGATTTCTGACGGATGAAATCCTGTTACTATCACCTCTTGAATTTTCAAAGTAAATGCGGTAATATAAGGCATAATGGTAACTATTCAGAGCCGCGCGAATTATGGCAATATGTACGTCGAATGCTTGGATTCGTAGGGACATTTGACATGATTAGTTACAAAAAATGTTTTAGGGCAGAAAAAGAGGATCATATGCAGGACTTAGGAAATACACAATACTTCAAGGTAGAGACAGAACCTGAGACCGGCGTAAAGCTGGTGCTTTCTACCGTATATGAAGCACTGACGGAGAAGGGATATAACCCGGTGAACCAGATCGTAGGTTACATTATGAGCGGAGACCCCACTTATATTACCAGCCACAAGAATGCCCGCAGCCTGATCATGAAGGTGGAACGGGATGAACTGGTGGAAGAACTGCTCACAGAGTATATCAGGACCAAACACTGGAAATAATTACAACATATCAGGAGGACCCACATGCGTATCATGGGTTTGGATTTCGGCTCACGTACCGTGGGCGTGGCAATCAGCGACAGTCTGCTCTTAACAGCGCAGGGTGTGGAGATCATTCGCCGCAAGGAAGAGAATAAATTACGACAGACATTAGCCCGCATCGAGGAACTGATTGTAGAGAACGAAGTGGAAGAGATCGTACTGGGACTTCCCAAGAACATGAACGACACCGAAGGCGTCCGCGTGGAGCTGACCAAAGAGTTCAAGGAAAAGCTGGAGCGCAGAACCGGTCTCCCCGTATATTTCTGGGATGAGAGACTGACCACCGTGGCAGCGGACAAGGCAATGATGGAAGCGGGGATCCGTCGTGAGAACCGCAAGGATTATGTGGATATGATTGCGGCTACCCTGATCCTGCAGGGATATCTGGATCGCAGGAACAATGAGAAGAAAAAGGAATCGGAATGAGTAAATTGGAAAAAATCACATTTCGCCCTGAGGGCGAAGAACCTGTAGAATTTTATGTACTGGAACAGACCAGGATCGGTGGACATAACTATATCCTGGTAACCGATGTGGAAGAGGGTGACGGAGATGCCCTGATCCTGAAGGATATGTCTCAGGATGGCGAAGAAGAGAGCATTTATGATGTAGTCTCCGACGATGAAGAACTGGAAGCAGTATCCGGAGTATTTGCGGATATGCTGGAGGACATTGATCTCATTTAGGTCATTAAGCCATAAAAACACTCCCGTGCAAGCACGTCGTGTTTTCAGACTTATGACCTTGGTATATGATAAATACAGGCGGTTCTGCGAGAAGGACGGTCTTATATTTATATATGATTTGTATGATTGGCAGAGAGGGATATCGGATGCTTTGCCGGTTTCAACATATAATGGTTTTGTGCTAAAAGTGACAGGGAATACACGAAGGGCATGAGAGGTGCCGTTATTTTGATGGAGTCGTAAGATCTGGGATGCCTGATTTCACGGGAGTTTTCGAGAAGAGAGCCGGAAGAACGGGCGGGAATCGCAGATCTTTGTCTGCAGAGCGAAAAACCCATTCTTGCGCCAATATACATACACTGTGAACTTAATGTATAGACGTATAGAATTTGGAGGTAATTTCGTTGAAAAAGAAAAAAGAGAATAGTAACGTTTCAGGTCTGAAGATCATTCCTTTGGGCGGCCTGGAGCAGATCGGTATGAACATTACTGCCTTCCAGTATGAGGACAGTATTATTGTGGTGGACTGCGGTCTGTCTTTCCCTGCGGATGATATGCTGGGAATCGACCTGGTCATTCCCGATGTGACGTATCTGAAAGATAACATCGACAAGGTAAAGGGATTTGTCATCACTCACGGACATGAGGATCATATCGGAGCACTGCCCTATGTGCTGCGTGATATCAATGTGCCTATCTATGCGACCCGTCTGACCATGGGCATTATCGAGAACAAGCTGACAGAGCATAACCTTATGAAGAAGACAAAGCGTAAGGTGGTGAAATTCGGCCAGTCCATCAATCTGGGCGATTTCCGCGTGGAATTCATCAAGACGAATCACAGTATTGTGGATGCTGCAGCACTGGCAATTTATTCCCCTGCCGGTATTGTGGTACACACCGGAGACTTCAAGGTGGACTATACTCCGGTCTATGGAGACGCCATCGATTTACAGCGTTTTGCAGAGATCGGCAAAAAGGGTGTACTGGCACTGATGTGCGATTCCACCAACGCGGAGCGTCCTGGCTTTACCCCTTCTGAGAAGACTGTGGGAAAGACTTTCGATACTTTATTTGAAGAACATAAGAACACCAGAATCTTCGTGGCAACTTTTGCATCCAACGTAGACCGTGTGCAGCAGATCATCAATACTGCATATAAGTTCGGTCGTAAGGTGGCTGTGGAAGGCAGAAGTATGGTGAATATTCTGGATACCGCCATCAAGCTGGAGTGCATTAATATCCCCGAGAATACACTGGTGGATCTGGATCAGTTAAAGAATTATCCGGACGAGCAGCAGGTTATCATCACCACCGGAAGCCAGGGCGAAAGTATGGCAGCCCTGTCCCGTATGGCAAATAACATGCACCGTAAGATCACCATCGGTGCCGGTGATACCGTAATTTTCTCCTCTAACCCCATCCCGGGCAATGAGAAATCCGTAACGAAGATCATCAACGAGCTGCTCCGTAAGGGTGCAGACGTTATTTTTCAGGATGCCCATGTATCCGGACATGCCTGTCAGGAAGAGATCAAATTGATCTATACCCTGATCCATCCGAAATATGCAGTACCTGTGCATGGTGAGTACAAGCATCTGAAGGCACAGGCGAAGATCGCAGAGAGCCTTGGCATCAGTAAGGAAAATATTTTCATCCTGTCCTCCGGCGATGTACTGGAAGTCAGCGAGGAGCAGGCGAAGGTCAGCGGCAGAGTACCCGTGGGCGCGATCCTCGTAGACGGTCTGGGTGTCGGCGATGTCGGAAATGTAGTGCTGAGAGATAGACAGCATCTGGCAGAAGATGGTATTATGATCGTGGTTATGAGTCTGGACAAAGCCAGCGGCGAGCTGGTAGCCGGTCCCGATATCGTATCCAGAGGTTTTGTATATGTGAAGGAATCCGATGAACTGATCGAGGAAGCGAGACGCACCGTGGACGATGCACTGCAGGCATGCCTGGATAAGGGAATCACGGATTGGGGCAAACTGAAGACTACTACCAAGGATGTCCTCAGTGATTATGTATGGAAGAAGACCAAGAGACGCCCCATGATCCTTCCGATCATTATGGAAGTGTAATAGTAGCGATTGCTGGAAAGGTCGTAAGCAGATGAAGATTACAGCGGACGAAAATGTGAACGAGGCAGTGGAACAACTGGTCGGTGCGATCCGGAACACGGATGCCTATCTGGAGTATCACAGACAACTGGATCGTGTAAAAGAGCAACCGGAATTAAAAAAGCAGATCGACGATTTCAGGACAAGAAATTTCGAATTACAGACCAGCAAAGATACCAATTTTGACAAGATTGATCAGTTCACCAGAGAGAACGAAGCGTTCCGTGAGAATCCGCTGGTATCTGATTTCCTGGCGGCAGAGCTTGCTTTCTGCCGTATGATGCAGGCGATCGGTCTTTATGTTACCGATCAGATGAGGTTCGAGTAGTTCCAGTGGGAAAGGACAACAACATGAAAACAGCAAATTTGGCAGGCGCCGTTCTGGGCGCAATCTTAAAAGTAGTGTTTGCGGTGGTTGTGGTATATATGGTATATACCGGAGTATCCAAATGCTACGATTACGGATACCGTATTTTCACAGAGCCTGCAGTCTCCTCTGGAGAAGGCCGTAAGGTTACAGTGACACTGACCTCCGATATGTCTGCTACGGAGATCGGTACCGTCATGCAGGAAAAAGGTCTGGTACGAGATGCAAAACTGTTCGCATTACAGTATCTGCTGTCGGAATACAAAAAAGAGTGGAAGCCCGGTACCTATGAACTGAGCACCGCCATGACCGCAGAAGAGATGATGGAAGTCATGGCAGGACAGACGGAAAGTACCACGGAGGAGACCGTAGAGACCATCGACAACGGCAGCGCGGTGACCGGAGATGCACAACAGGAGACCGTTGCACAATAAGCAATATCTGAAATGCAATATAGGAAATGAGGATAGTATGATCATAGACGAAAGAATGTCTGCGTTTATCGATTCCCTGGACAGCGGGAATCCCGCGTGGCTGAATGAGATTGAGAAATATGCGCTGGACACACAGGTCCCCATCATACGCAGATCCATGCAGAGTCTGTTGAAGTTTTTGCTGAGATTCACAAAGCCGAAGAGCATCCTGGAAGTCGGGACTGCCATCGGCTTTTCTGCGTTACTGATGAGTGAATATGCACCGGCGGATTGCCATATTACTACCATAGAAAAATATGAGAAGAGAATTCCCATTGCACGGGAAAATTTCCGGAAGGCGGGACGGGAGGA
>DJEP01000069.1 GCA_002431915.1 Lachnospiraceae bacterium UBA5895
GAGGACGAAGGTATTTTCCTGACCAGCTGTGCCGGCGGTGCCAGAGTGAACTGCCGTTTCCCGATGAAAAAACAGGAGCTTACCGGCGTGTGCTATGAACTGGAAGTCTCAGGTCTCTTAGGCGGACATTCCGGCGGAGAGATTCACAAGGAGAGAGGCAATTCCAACTGCATTTTAGGAAGACTTCTGTGGAAGCTGTCTGAAAAAATGCCCGTAGGACTGGTGTTTGCGGACGGAGGATTGGCAGACAATGCCATCCCCAGACAGACCAAAGCGGTAGTCGTAGTAGAGGAAAAAGATGCAGAAAGCGTAGAACAGCAGGTAAAAACACTGGCAGCGGAACTGGCTGACGAACTTGCCACCAAAGATCCGGATGTAAAAGTAACCGCCAAGAAATTATCCGGAGCAGAAAAAGTAACCTGTGCCGCACCGGAAGAGACAAAAAGAGTGGCAGCCTTTTTACAGGCAGCTCCCAACGGCGTACAGGCTATGAGCGCAGATATGCCGGGATTGGTACAGACTTCCTTAAATCTGGGTATCCTCAAAGCGGATGAGGAAGTCCTGCGGGCAGAGTATTCCGTAAGAAGCAGCGTGGAAAGCGAGAAGGATAACCTGATCGCAAAACTGGCGGCGCTGGTGGAACTGACCGGCGGTGAGTATGTGGTGACCGGAGATTATCCCGGCTGGAAGTACCGCGTGCATTCTCCCCTGCGGGAAAAAATGGTGAAGCTGTATGCGGAAATGTATGGCACCGAGCCCAGGGTGGAGGCTATCCATGCAGGACTGGAGTGCGGACTGTTAGGCAGCAAGATTACAGACCTCGACTGTGTATCCATGGGACCGGATATGAAGGACATTCACACTACGGAGGAGACCTTAAGCATTTCTTCCACGAAGAGAGTGTGGGAGTACCTGGTCAAGGTACTGGAGACGAAGGATTGATAAGCAAGGCGGCTTAGTAACAGCATGAATTACAACGGAAAGAAATCCGCTGAAATCTAAATATAGAAACGGCGGGAGATATTAAAAAATGAGCGATAAGATTTTATTCCAGTGTGATTATAACGAAGGAGCACATCCCAAGGTGCTGGAGCGTCTGGTACAGACCAACATGGAGCAGACACCGGGCTACAGCGAGGATAAATACTGCGAGGAGGCGCGGGAGAAGATCCGTAAGGCATGTGAGGATGACAGTCTGGCAGTCCATTTTCTGGTAGGCGGAACCCAGACAAATGTCACCGTGATCAATGCGGCACTTCGCAAGCACCAGGGCGTGCTCTGCGCCGCCACGGGACATATCAACGTTCATGAGACCGGTGCGGTAGAAGCCTGCGGACATAAGGTATTGGGATTAGCCAGCCCCGACGGTAAGATCACAGCAGCGCAGGTGGCAGAGGCTTACGAAGCCCATATCCATAACGACAGCTTTGAGCACATGGTACAGCCGAAAATGGTGTACATTTCCAACCCCACCGAAGTGGGAACTATTTACAGCAAAGCGGAGCTGACCGCTCTGTCCGAGACCTGTCACAAACACGGACTGTATCTGTTCTTAGACGGAGCCCGTCTGGGATACGGACTGGCAGCACCGGACAATGATCTGACCATGCAGGATATCGCATCACTTTGCGATGTCTTTTACATCGGTGGGACCAAGGTTGGCGCACTGTTCGGAGAAGCCGTAGTGATCAGGAATCCGGAGCTGGCACAGGATTTCCGGTATATTATCAAGCAGAACGGAGGCATGTTAGCTAAGGGAAGATTGCTGGGACTGCAGTTTGACGCTCTTTTCACCGATGGTCTCTATCAGGAGATCTCCGTCCATGCCATTACCATGGCGGAGAAGCTGCGTGAGGCATTTACGGCGAAGTGTTACACCTATCTGGCACCCAACCGGACGAACCAGATTTTCGTTATTGTACCGGATGCACATCTTGCAAAAATCTCGGAGCAGTTCGAGTACAGCTATGACCAGCGGATCGATGCCACCCACAGCAGCGTGCGCTTCTGTACCAGCTGGGCTACGAAGGAAGAAAATGTAGATGCACTGATCCGGTGCGTGGAACAGCTGTAAACGGTAAGACACTGTGAGGCATGAGAAATGACAGGTAAAATCCAGAACTGCAGCCTCTGAATGGTACGTCGCAACATAAAAAGTGTAAGAATTTACAGAAAACTATGAAAAAATACATTCCGTATATCTTAACGGGACGATATAATAACAGCGTAAACTTTGTAAGGTCATGTGTCCATTCTCCCTTTGGCACATGGCCGTAACTTCAATTATGGAGAAAATAGTATGAGTACATTTGATTATAATAAAGTAAAGGATCCTTCTTTTTTTCAGGAGAACAGGCTCCCAGCCCATTCCGATCACAAGAGTGACATCCCGAAGCTTTCCCTGAACGGTCTGTGGAAGTTCGCTTATGCGCCTAATTATCACGTCTCTGCCCGTGGGTTTGAGGCGGCAGACTACGACTGTAAATGCTGGGCGGATATCCGCGTGCCTGCCCACATCCAGATGGAAGGCTATGACAGCCCGCAATACGTGAACCTTCAGTACCCCTGGGACGGCAGAGAAGAGGTAAAGCCCGGAGAGATTCCGGAGCGTTTTAATCCGGTAGGGCAGTATGTGAAATATTTTACTGTGCCCGAAGGTTGGGTAGAATTGCCCCTCTATATCTCTTTTCAGGGTGTGGAAAGTGCGTTTGCCCTGTGGATGAACGGAACTTATGTGGGCTACAGTGAGGATACCTTTACACCCTCCGAATTTGATCTGACCCCTTACGTGAAGGAGGGGGAAAATAAGCTGGCGGTGCTGGTGTTCAAATGGTGCGGCGGAAGCTTTTGTGAGGATCAGGATTTCTTCCGCTTTTCCGGCATTTTCAGAGAAGTTTATCTGTATACCGTACCGAAGGTGCATGTGTGGGATCTGAAGGTACAGCCTCTGTTAGATGACAGTTTTACAGAAGGAACGCTGCTTTTGGATTTGAAACTGCAGGGAAAAGGCAGAGTACAGGGGATGCTGACCGCTGCGGACGGAAGTGTCGTGGGTGAACTGACGGCAGGCGTGGAGGATACGGCGCATTTTGAGATGACCGTGGACAAGCCGAGGCTGTGGAGCGCAGAGGTACCGAATCTCTATGACCTGACGCTGCGGGTGCTGGATGAGGACGGCAATGCGCAGGAGACCATACAGCAGAAGATCGGTTTCCGCCGTTTTGAATTGAAGGATTCCCTGATGCTGCTAAATGGCAAACGGATCGTGTTCAAGGGCGTGAACCGTCACGAATTCAGTTCTCTGTCCGGCAGAGTGCTGAGAGAAGAGGAACTCCGTCAGGATCTGATCACCATGAAGCAGCACAACATCAATGCGGTCAGAACCTGTCATTATCCCAATGATTCCAGACTCTATCCGCTGTGTGATGAATTGGGACTGTATCTGATCGATGAGTGCAATCTGGAATCCCACGGCTCCTGGGATCCCATCATCCGCGGCAAAGAGGAAAATGCCACACCTGTGCCGGACAGCAGACCGGAATGGCACGACATTATGCTGGATCGCGCCAATTCTATGTACCAGAGGGATAAAAATCATCCCAGCATCCTGATCTGGTCCTGTGGAAACGAGTCCTACGGCGGAAAAAATATTTTCGACATGTCACAGTTTTTCCGCACGGAGGATCCGGGAAGACTGGTGCATTATGAGGGCATTTTCCATGACAGAAGCTATCCGGCTACCAGTGATATGGAGAGCCAGATGTATACACCGGTGGCAGAGATCGAAGCCTGGCTTCAAAAAGATCGCAGCAAGCCTTTTATCTGCTGTGAATATTCCCATGCCATGGGCAATTCCTGCGGTGCCATGTTCAAATATACGGATCTGACAGACAGAGAGCCTCTGTATCAGGGCGGATTCATCTGGGATTATGTGGATCAGTCCATTACGAGAAAGGATCGCTACGGCAGGGAATATCAGGCTTACGGCGGCGATTTTGACGAACGCCCCACCGACTATAATTTCAGCGGCAACGGTATCGTCTACGGCGGTGACCGCACGCCTTCCCCGAAGATGCAGGAAGTGAAGTACAATTACCAGAATATCACAGTGGAAGTGGAAGAGGATATCCTGACCATTCACAATAAGAACCTGTTCGTCAGCACCGGAAGTTATGACTGCGTGATCGAGATCGCAAGAAACGGGCAGAAGATCAGTGAGCAGCCTTTTGTGACGGATGTGGAACCGCTGACCAGCGTGAAGCTTCCTTCGCCGGTAAAATTGCCGGTGACACCCGGAGAATATACAGTCACCGTATCCTTCCGATTGAAGAAAGATACTCTGTGGGCGAAAGCAGGACATGAAGTGGCTTTCGGACAGGGGATTTTTAGAAAGGAATGTCCGGAGGTCTTCGCAGACTGCCCGCTCGCTGTGAAAAAGCCTCTGACGGTCATTCACGGCAATTACAATCTGGGAGTGCGTGGCGAGGAATTCGAAGTGCTGTTTTCCTATAATGCGGGAGGTTTAACTTCCTATCGTTACGGCGGAAAAGAGCTGTTAAAGACCATGCCGAAGCCCAACTTCTGGAGAGCACCGATTGACAATGACTGTGGCAACGACATGATGATGCGTTACGGTCAGTGGAAACTGGCAAGCATGTATGTAAGCACCCACGGTGCACCGGAACCGAATCCTGTGGTGACAGAAGAAGCGGACAAAGTAACGGTAACCTATCATTACAGCATGCCGACCAGACCGGTTGCTTACTGCGATGTGACCTATGAGGTATATGGTGACAGCACGGTGAAGACTACGTTGTCTTATGATCCTGTGAAGGAACTGGGAGATATGCCGGAGTTTGGCATGATGTTCAAGGTAGATGCTGACTATGACCATGTGGAATGGTACGGCAACGGACCGGAGGAGACCTATGTGGACAGAATGCGCGGTGCGAAGCTTGGACTTTATAAAAACCTTGTAAGCGACAATATGTCCCGCTACATGGTGCCTCAGGAGTGCGGCAACAAGACAGAAGTCCGCTTTGCAAAGGTGACGGACGCACTGGGCAGAGGATTGCTGTTTGCCGGAGATAAGATGCATTTTTCAGCGCTGCCCTACACACCCCATGAGATAGAAAACGCCATGCACCCCTACGAACTGCCCGAGGTACACTACACCGTGATCCGCGCGGCATTGCAGCAGATGGGCGTCGGCGGTGACAATAGCTGGGGAGCTCTGACACATGAGGAATTTTTGCTGGATGCCGGGGAGAAGATGGAATTCAGCTTTTATATGAAAGGTATCTAAGAAAACCTTTATTAAGGGAAGCAGCAGGAGCTTTCATGGAAAAGAACTGCCCTACAGCCCTTACGGAATGGAGAAATATCCAAATCCAGAGGCAGTGATTGCAGCAGAGAAAATCACCGGACCGATCCTGCTGATCTCCTCGAAGATGGATAACATGTGGAAATGAGGAAGGATTTGTGATCATGGGAATGAAGTATTTTCTGCTGAATGCGAATAGCCTGGAGTTTTAATTACCGAAAATATTTTAAGATATTGCCATTATATAAGTATATAGAAAACCTTATCAATTTTAGATTATCCACTGATATCTGATGTTGGTAAGGTTTTTTGACGCCAATTTTTAAAGAAATAATCAACGATGAAAAATTCGCCTATGAGTTGAATCTATTCTCATATGTTTACTACGACAAACGAAAAAAATCTTAGTATAATATCA
>DJEP01000117.1:0-16516 GCA_002431915.1 Lachnospiraceae bacterium UBA5895
GTCTTGCGTCGTGTAAACTCTTATGGTACAATAATAACGCTGTTTGTGGTTCCATAAGCAGTGAGGATGAGAACAAGAACTTATACACGACATTTTTATAGAGAGGTGAAAGAAATGAAAGAAGGAATCCATCCCGCTTACTACCAGGCAACTGTAACCTGCAACTGTGGTAACACATTTGTAACCGGCTCCACCAAGCCCGAGCTTCACGTAGAAGTTTGCTCCAAGTGTCATTCATTCTACACTGGCCAGCAGAAGTCTGCAAGAACCGATGGCCGTATTGATAAGTTCAATAAGAAATACGGTGTTAAATAAGATTGCAAGCGAAAGGTTGAGGTATTCTTATCTCAACCTTTTCTTGTTACAGTATTTATAAGGATGAGGTCTTATGGCTAGAAGAAAAAGTCGTTATTCCGGTATCGGCGGTCAGGCTGTACTGGAAGGCGTTATGATGAAAAATAAAGAAAAATACGCGGTAGCGGTCCGCAAGCCGGACGGCGAGATCGAAGTGGAAGTGGAGACCTATCAGGGACTGGCTCATGGCAGCAGGATCAAGGAACTTCCCTTTATCCGCGGTATTTTTAATTTCCTGGATTCTCTGATCCTGGGAACCAGGGCTTTGAATTATTCCGCAAGCTTTTATGAAGAAGAGGACGGCAAAGAGACAAAGTTCGACAAGGCAATGGATAAAATGAGCGGTGGCAACGGCGAAAAGCTTCTGTCCGGTATCGTGACGGTGATCTCTATTGTATTGGCAGTTGGTATCTTTATCGTGTTGCCGTATTTTATCTCTTCTTTATTTGACAGTTTTATCCGCAACCGTTCTCTGATGGCGATCATTGAGGGCGTGATCCGTATCGCCCTGTTTTTACTGTATGTATGGGGCATCAGCGCCATGAAAGATATTCGCAGACTGTACCAGTACCATGGTGCGGAGCACAAATGCATCAACTGTATCGAGAAGGGCAGACCCCTTACGGTGCACAATGTAATGCGCAGCTCCAGACTGCACAAGCGGTGCGGTACCAGCTTTATTTTCTTTGTTATGCTGGTAAGTATCGTGCTGTTTTTCTTTATTCAGGTGGATAACGTAGCGGAGAAAGTAATTCTTCGTATTCTGCTGATGCCTGTTGTGGCAGGAATCTCTTATGAGATCATCCGCCTGGCAGGCCGCACGGACAATATATTCATTAAGATTCTGTCGGCACCCGGTATGTGGATCCAGCGTATGACCACGAAGGAGCCGGATGAGAGCATGGCAGAGGTAGCCATCGCTTCTGTAGAAGCAGTATTTGACTGGAAGAAATATTTACAGGATACTTTCGGTTATGAGATCGATGAGAGCTGGATGAAGGATGAACCTTCCCAAGAACCAGAGGATTAAGATGACTTACCTGGAATGCTATGAGTTGGGCTGCCATACTTTGCAGGCAGCGGGAATCGAGGAAGCCACACTGGATGCGAGGCTTCTGCTGGAAACGGTATGCGGTACGAATCGCAATGATCTGCTGGTGCATGGCGAACAGCCGGTGGCACCGGAAGCGGAAGAAAAGTATCTTAACTGGATCCGTCAGCGGGCGGAGCATATTCCACTGCAGCAGCTGACCGGAGAGCAGGACTTCATGGGACTGACCTTTTCTGTCAATGAGCATGTGCTGATCCCGAGACAGGATACTGAGATCCTGGTGGAGGAAGTACTGAAGGAACTCCATGATGGGATGCGGGTGTTAGACATGTGTACGGGATCCGGATGCATTCTGTTAAGCCTTCTGCATTACAGCAATGACTGTGAAGGACTGGGCGTGGATCTGTCAGCCCGGGCGCTGGAAGTGGCAGAGAAGAATTCCGGGAAGGTGCTTACCCCGGAAAAAGCAGAGCAGGTGCATTTTTTACAGAGTGATTTGTTTGAAAAAGTGGAGGGTAAATTCGAGATTATCGTATCGAATCCCCCTTACATTGCCAGCGCGGAAGTGGAGAAGCTGATGCCGGAGGTACGGGATCATGAACCCAGGATGGCACTGGACGGTACGGAGGACGGACTGCATTTTTACCGCCGTATCATTGAGGAAGCAGGTAAGCATCTGGTGAGCAGCGGAATGCTCTTTTTCGAGATTGGATATGACCAGGGACCGGCTGTGTCGGAACTGATGCGCGCCGGGGGATACCGCGAGGTACAGGTGGTGCAGGATTATGCCGGTCTGGACCGGGTAGTTTTTGGAACGTATGTAACAGTTCAGCCATGAACATATTGGAGAGCAAAAATCATGCTTGCATGATTTTGTGAACGAATATGTTCATAAGCTAAGCGCCAAGTTTATGAGCAAAGGTAGTCACGAAGTGACGGAAAGCGTGTCAGTGCGACTTTGCGAATGGCGCGGGTTGGACTGTTACAATTTGTGTTGAAAGGAATTAGTTATGTTTGACAAGTTAGAAGATTTATTGATTCGTTTTGAAGAGATTATGGGCGAACTGCATGAGCCCACGGTCACGAATAACCAGGAACGTTTCCGCAAGCTGATGAAAGAGCAGAGTGATCTGACTCCCATCGTGGACGCATATACAGAGTACAAAAAGTGCAAGCAGGATATCGAAGATTCTCTTTCCATGCTGGAAGAGGAAAAAGACGAAGAAATGCGCGAGATGATTAAGGAGACGTTGAATGACAGCAAGAAGCGCGTGGAGGAGCTGGAGCAGGAGTTGAAAATTCTGTTACTGCCCAAGGATCCGAACGATGACAAGAATGTAATCGTGGAGATCCGTGCCGGCGCCGGCGGTGACGAGGCTGCGCTGTTCGCAGCGGAGATCTATCGTATGTATGTGCATTATGCCGAGAAGCAGCGCTGGAAGGTAGAACTGATCAACGTGGATGAGATCGGTATCGGCGGTATGAAGGAAGTACAGTTCACCATCAGCGGACAGGGCGCTTACTCCAAGATGAAGTATGAGAGTGGTGTACATCGTGTACAGCGTGTGCCCGAGACCGAGAGCGGCGGACGTATCCATACTTCCACCATCAGTGTGGCTGTTATGCCGGAGGTGGATGATGATATTGATATCGTCATCGAAGACAAGGATATCCGTATCGATGTTATGAGAGCATCCGGTAACGGCGGTCAGTGTGTCAACACCACTGACTCCGCAGTACGTCTGACCCACTATCCTTCCGGAATCGTGGTATACAGCCAGACCGAGAAGTCCCAGATCCAGAACAAGGCGAAAGCATTTGCCCTGTTAAAATCCAAGCTGTATGATATCGAACAGCAGCAGAGACATGATGCGGAAGCAGAGATGCGCCGCAGCCAGATCGGTACCGGAGACCGTTCTGAGAAGATCCGTACCTACAACTTCCCTCAGGGCCGCGTCACCGACCATCGTATCGGACTGACCCTGTATAAGTTAGACAAGATCATGAACGGAGATATCGAAGAGATCATTGACGCCTGCATCGCAGCCGATCAGGCAGCAAAGCTGGCTAAGATGAATGAGGAATAAAATTGTAAAAGAAACGGTCTTTGACATAAGTCAAAAGACCGTTTTTCACAAGTAAAAAGGACATAATTGGGGAAACAATGGGAAAGTATACAGCATGGAAAATTAAAGTTGCAATATGCGATGATACGGTAGAAGACGCGGAACTCATGGAAAAACTTATAAAAGATTATTTCATGAAAAAAAGCATTCCTTATGAATGTAATGTATATCAGAACAGTAAGGCATTGTGGTATGAAATTGAGGATGGTCAAGCGTTTGATTTGTTGTTTTTGGATATTGAAATGCAGGGATTAAATGGTTTTGAATTGGCAACTAAAATTCAGAAAACGGCGCCTGATATTCTCACAATTTTTGTGTCTGCTTACGAGAGCTATGTTTATAAATCATTTGAATTTCGACCATTTCGCTTTATTCCAAAGCAGCAAATGGAAAGCATGATCATACAGGCGTTGGAGTCAGCGTTCAGGGAAATTGTATCACGTATTTCAGAGATTTATATTGTAGAAAACCAACAGGGTATAGAAAAAATACCATTTAGAAAAATTGTATATATTTGGAGAGAAGGCAAGTATTTATATATTGAAAAGACAGATGCTACCCGGTGTAAGGTAAGAAGTTCCTTAAAAAAGATATCAGAGAAATTGCCGGAAGATGAATTTGTATGGGTAGATCGAGGATATTTGTGTAATTTGTATCATGTGAAACAGATCAAAGGAAACCAGATGGTTTTATCTACGGGACAACAACTGTACATCGGAGAACGACGGCTGGCACAATTAAAACATCGAATAATGGAATATTGGCAGGCAGGTACGGATAATGGAAAATGGAGTACAAATGATTAAAATTCTGTGGAGCATACACAATTCAGCATGGCTTCTGATATGGATGGATCGTTTTTTTGATCGAAGAAAATATATAGATTCCAATAAAAAATTTATTTTAACAATATTTTTGACAGGAATGATATGGTATGGTCTGCAGAAGTATTTGTCATGGATTCCGTTACTGCTGCTTCTTACTATTGCGGGATATCTATTATGGAATGGTTCAGTGGAAGAAATAGCATCACTTGTAGTTAGCTATGTTTTTATCTGGACTGTTTTGCTGAGAATAATGGAACATTTTTGGACAAATGCGGAATTATGTTCACAGGCAGGATGGCTGATTTTAAATGGCATATTGATATTGGCTATAAAACATAAAGGACTTAAAAACCCTTTTACAGCATTAAATATATTGAAAACATTTGGTATTGCTTTCTTCAGTACAGCATTTCTGTGTGATTTTTTCATGGATATGATTTATGGAAATGCAATTCAAAATTATGTTTTTCTATTCTGCCTGATAAGTTTACTTCTTATGATATATTTTTACTTCCGCCAGTCGCAACTAAAGATGCAAATTTCTGTATTAGATACGCAATATGATCTGATTGAGAGTCAGTATGTCAGAGCACAGAATTTTTATGCAGAAAATACTAAACTGTACCATGATATCAAACATCATCTACGAGCGCTGGAGAGACTTCTGCAAAATGGTGATCAGAGAGAAGCTTTAGCATATATAGAGAGTGTACAGGACCCACTGCAATGTAAAATGATTCCGGTACATACAGGAGTAGATATTGTAGATACCGTAATTTACGAAGCAAAAGAGAAGGCGGAACAGCGTAATATCCTTTTACAGGTTGAAACACCGATTCTTCCGTCAGAACTAAAAATTGAAGATAGAGAATTCTGCGTATTATGTGCTAATTTATTGGATAATGCATTGAAAGCTGCAAAAGAGCAAATCAAATTAAATATTGCGATAGCAGCGGGGTTCCTTGTAATTGAAATGGAGAATGACTATAAGGAAAAACCATTGGTTAAAAATAATCATTTTGTGTCTGAGACAGAGCAAGGTTCGTTAGCGCATGGCTGGGGAATGAAGATTATTGAACAAATCGTGGAAAAATATCAAGGAGAATTGACAATCAGGGTTGATATTCAGGTAAGTATTAAAATGTTGTTGGATGTGCTATAATTGGTGGTCAGATTTCTGCTTTTTGTGGACAAATTATGATAACAATAAAAAAATAAGTTATTATAAAAAAGAACTAAAGAGTTAACAAAAGTCTACAAAATTAGAAGGAGAATCCTATGGTGAAAATCAAGGAAGCTGTTAAATGTGTGCCTGTGATTTTAGGATATTTTTTATTAACTGAGTTTGGCAAAGTGATAGAGTTTTGGATTTTCATGGCACATCAAACGGAAAGTGATTTATATGAGCAACAATGGAGTTGGATTACTATGCCGGAAAGCCGGTTCTTTCAGATCCCGGGAAAAACAGGACTGCTGTTTGCTACATTGATAGCAGTTGTGTTATGCATGTTAGCTCATGGAAAAGATTTTCGTGTCGGACAGTTGAAAAAGATTAAGGAAACACTACAAAGAAATTGGAGAAAAATATTACTTCAGGCAATACTGATCGTGGGTGTAGTATTGGGGGTGTCATATACCAGATTTCTGGATCGTATCGCCTCTGTTATATCCATGAAAGATATTTATTTCTATCTCAGCGGAACTGGCGCGCTTGTGGGGACACAGGTACTTGAAAATATAGCTGAAAGGTTTTCCACTCTTGTCGCATTTCATGAACCCGATTTGTGGACAATTCCGATTTCTTTTTTAGTATTTGAACTATTAAGAGTTTGCTTTGATTTTAAAATGGAACTAACTTAAGGGATAGATTTTCAGTTATTTCAGAAAGTGCTAAGGGCAGAAGAGGGAATTACCATAAGTTATACAGCTAAGCTGGTTGAGTTGAATGAGGAATAAGAGAAGAAACAGATAAAGGGCGGACTTTGGCAATGCCAGGGTTCGCCTTCTGTGATATAATATAGATGTCATAGGGATTATAAAAAATTGTCGACACAGTGTGCCGATAATGCTAGCCTATAGATAAGCAGAATTATTTCTTAGAATGTAAAATAATGTTATGTTTACAGCAGAAAGAAGTTGAAGAAGGAGAAGAAAACAAATGACCGTAGCAGAAGCAATACGTGAATACGTAAATGAAGTTGAAGGGCTGGAGCTCTATGAGCAGGAGCCGGAAAATGGTCTGGGAATCCTGGTAAAGGGAGATAATTCCTATATGGAAACGATCATGGACCTGACAAAATATTTCGACGATCACAATGTGGATGATGTGAACCTGGAACTGGAAGGCATGTACGTGGAATGCCAGGGGGATGACACTATTGTGTATTTCCCTGAGTTGGAGGTATAGTTATGAAAAAACACATCCTGTGCATCGGAGATTCCAATACCCACGGGCTCTGCACCGATCCGTCGGAGAGCGCCGACCACGGCAGTAGATATAATGAGGAAGAACGCTGGACTTGTCTGCTGCAAAAGGCACTGGGCGAAGAGTATCTGGTCATCGAGGAAGGCTTAAGCGGCAGGACCTGCGTGTATGACGATCCGGACATGGATTCGGTGAATCTGCTGCCGGTACTGCATGCATTACTGAACAGCCATGAACCGCTAGATCTGCTGATCCTGATGCTGGGAACCAATGATGCCAAGGAAAAATTCGATACGGATGCGAAGAAGATCACCAAAGGCATGCAGATCCTCGTGGAAGAAGCAAAATTGGTTTCCTGCTGGGGCGCGGACGGACCGAAGATTCTGATCGTAGCACCGGTGCCCATCGAAGAAGGGGTGACCTATCCGGAATTTGCCCTGGATTGTGTGGAGATTACAAAGAGGTTAGCAAGAGAATATGCTTTTATGGCAGTGGCGGAGCAGGTGAATTTCCTGGATGCCGGAGGCTGTGAACTGACGCAGGTGGATCATGTGCATCTGACGGCAAAGGGACACAGACAGCTGGCAGAGCGGATGGAGACTGCGGTACGGGAGATCCTGGAAGATCCGGAGCCGGAGGAGATCGTACCGGCAACAGAGGCGGATCTGCCCCGGATCCTGGAGATCTATGACATTGCCAAAGCGTATATGCGGGCAAGCGGCAATCCGAACCAGTGGAATGGCGCCTATCCGGATCCGGAGCTTTTACGGGCAGATATCGCACAGCAGCGGCTGTATGTATATAAAAAAGACGGGAAGATTCACGGAGTATTCATGCTTTTATTGGGGGAGGAACCGACGTATGCTTACATCGAGGACGGCAGCTGGCGTGAGGAGACTCCTTACGGCACGATCCACCGTCTGGCAGGAGATGGGGAAGTGAAGGGACTTTTTGCCAAGTGTGTTGCCTTCTGCGAAAAGAGGGTACCTTACCTGCGGGCGGATACGCATTTTGACAATCACACCATGCAGCACTTATTGGAGAAGAACGGATTTGAACGCAGAGGCATTATTTACCTGAAAAACGGAGATCCCCGCATCGCTTATCAGAAATAATGCACAACACTTTACCGAATTCCTATGAGCAATATTCACGAAAATAATCAGAAACGCCGAAAGATACTGACATTTTGGCGTTTTTTCTGTTAAAATAGTTTTAGCTATTCAGAGCCATGAAATATTAGCAGATGTTCTTCGAATGCTTGCATTCGAAAGGACGTTTGATAATATTTCTTTGGCGAATAGGGGCTTTGAATAGTTAAAAATTGGGTATACTATTGGTAGTAAACGGAAATTGTGTTTTCAATTTTCTGCAATGGGCAGAGGAAAGGAAGGTTAAGGTGTTTCAGAAGGGCGAACGTGTAGTATGCGGCAGTAAGGGAGTCTGTGTGGTGGAAGAGATCACAACGTTAGATATTGCGGGAGTGGACAGGAAGAGAGAGTACTATATATTGAAACCTCTGTATCTGTCCTCCAGCACGGTGTATATTCCGGTGGATACGGCGGAAGGTTCCATGCGTAAGGTGCTTGCGCAGGAGGAAGCGGAGAAGTTGATCCACAGGATCCCGGAGATCCCGCTGATCACCATTGCCAATGATAAACTGTTAGAGCAGGAATACAAGAATTGCTTAAAGACCAGCAACTGCCAGGATCTGATCCGGATCATCAAGACGATCTATTTAAGAAAACGTGTCAGAGAGGAATCCGGACGCAAGGAGACAGCAGTGGATGCCAGATATTTCCGTATTGCGGAAGATCATCTGTACGGAGAACTGGCGGTGGCACTGGATATGTCCAGAGAAAATGTGGAAAGTTATATAAATACCTCTTTACAATCCGTGTGAAAAGGTCTATGATATCAACATAAGTCCTAAAGCAACAGATTATTAAGAACAGAAAACGTTGAAGAGAAGAGTAGGACGCATAGAAAGGTACCAGAGAGAACCGCCTTGTGATTATGTACAAGTGCTGTGAGCGGTTTTGCCGGATGCGGACGAAGACCATCTCCGAGTGGCTTTAATACAGCCCGGCAGCTCCCGTTACGAGCAAATGAGTGGCAGTTATTTGTATAATAATTGCAATCAGGGTGGAACCGCGTGTGATACGTCCCTTGCAGATCGTTGCAAGGGACTTTTTTGTGACTGAATAGTTTAGAAAACATCGAAAAGGAGATTTAAAATGGTTAATTTTAAGGAAGACGAAAGACTCAATACACTCAATCATTCCTGCGCACATGTCATGGCACAGGCTGTCAAGCATCTGTATCCTCATGCAAAATTCTGGGTAGGACCTGTGGTGAAGGAAGGTTTCTATTACGATATCGATCTCGGTAATGACGTGGTCAACGATGAAGTGATTGCTGCCATCGAAAAAGAGATGAAGAAGATCTGCAAGGAAGGCAAGAAGATCTACAGAAGAGAAGTCTCCAAGGCAGAAGCTATGGAAATGTTCAAAGATGATATGTACAAGCTGGATCTGATCAGTAATCTGGAAGACGGCAATATCACCGTATATGACCAGGGTGATTTCACCGATCTGTGCCGCGGACCGCATGTGGACAATACCAAGCTGTGCAAGAACTTTAAGCTGGTAAAACACTCCGGCGTTTACTGGAAGGGGGATGCCAGCAATCACGTAATGCAGCGTATCTACGGTGTCTGCTTCCCTACCGCAGAGGAATTGGAAGCACATCTGAAGGAGCTGGAAGAAGCCAAAGAGCGTGACCACAGAAAAATCGGTAAAGAGATGGAACTGTTCATGTCCGACGATCTGGTAGGCCGCGGACTTCCCATGTTTCTTCCCAAGGGTTATACCGTATGGCAGGAACTGGAGAATTATATTAAGGACAAAGAGAGAAGACTGGGATATCTGCATGTTATGACTCCCTGCGTAGGTACTGTAAATCTGTACAAGACTTCCGGTCACTGGGATCACTACAAGGAGAACATGTTCCCTCCCATGGAGGTGGAAGGAGAGTCCTTCGTACTGCGTCCCATGAACTGCCCTCACCACATGATGATCTACGCTAACACGCAGCACTCCTACAAGGATCTGCCCATTCGTATCGGTGAGATCGCCCATGACTTCCGTTTTGAAGCCAGCGGTACTTTGAAGGGTATCGAGAGAGGCAGACATTTTTGCCAGAATGACGCCCATCTGTTCGTAACACCGGAGCAGATCGAGTCTGAGTTCTCCAAGGTAGTAGACCTGATCTTCAATACCTACAAGGACTTCGGTATTACCGATTACAGATGTGTCCTGTCCCTGAGAGATCCGGAAGACAAGGTAAAATATCACAATGACGACGAGATGTGGAACAATGCGGAGAACGCTCTGCGTAAGGTTCTGAACGATCTGGGCATTGAGTACACCGAGGAGATCGGTGAGGCTGCATTCTACGGTCCGAAGCTGGATGTTAATGTAAAACCTGCTGTAGGCAACGAGTACACCCTGTCTACCTGCCAGCTGGATTTCTGCCTGCCCGCTAAATTCAACTTGACCTATGTGGATAAGGACGGACAGAAAAAGACTCCCGTGGTTCTGCACAGAGCAATCTTAGGATCCCTGGACAGATTCATGGCTTATATTCTGGAGGAGACCAAAGGCAACCTGCCTCTGTGGCTGGCTCCCATACAGGCGATGATCCTGCCGGTCAAGAACGACGATGAAGAACTGAATGCTTATGCGCATGATCTGTTCGGTTATCTGTTGGACAATAACATCAGAGCGGATATTGATGAGAGAGCAGAGAAGCTGGGCTATCGTGTAAGAGAAGCACAGGTGAAGAAGATCCCTTACCTGATCATCTTAGGAAAACAGGAAGCACAGGACGGCACCGTAAGCTATCGTCTGCATGGACAGCAGAACACCACTACCGTATCCAAGGACGAGTTCCTGGCTATGTTAAAGGATGAGATCGCGACCAAGAAGCTGAGCAGATAAGCTGATTGCCGTATAAAATCAAGTAGGAAAATATAAAAATCGCCGTTTCCTTATAAGAAGGGAGACGGCGATTTTTTGAATGGTATGACAAGAAACAGTATTTCAATATTATTTTTTACGGGCAACGAGATGGGCACGCATTTTGGTCTGCGCCTCGAAGGAAACAATTTCAAAACCGGCTTTTTTCGCAAACTGTTGAAACTCTGCAGGAGAGTATAACCGGACATCTCCGTGACCACACAGATGAGCCAGGGGCATTTCGATATGATTACACAGCCATAGCAGAACGGAGGATTTCGTGGTGTAGTCCCGCAGAATCAGCCGGCCGTTCTTTTTCAGAACCCTGTATGCGCTGTTGAAAAAGTCCTGGGGATTCGGATAGTGATGAAAGCTGTTGGAAGAAATGACCGCATCGAAGGTATTCTCCGGGAAAGGAATGTTCTCGCAGTCCCCCACGACGAATTCTGTGTTGGACAGCTTTTTTTCCTGTGCTACACGTATCATCTCCGGGGTCAGATCCAGTCCGGTGTAATGTTTGTCGGGATATTTTTCGTGTAACAGCTCGATCACAGAGCCGGTGCCGCAGCCGCAGTCCAGTACAGTGTCAAAAGGTTCTTTTTCCAGTTCTTCCAAAAGATAAGGATAATCGTCCTTACACATTTCGTAAATGCCGGAGTGACCGCTGTCGTAGACTTTGGCGGCTTCGGTGAATTCTTTGACGGAGAGAGCTTTATATTCTTCGGATGTCATGAAAAATCCTCCTGTAAAAAAATTTTGTAACTATTCAGAAAAGCTCTGAAAGAGCGTTTTTGTGAATCGTGGGCTGAATAGTTTTTTTGAAGGAACGAATAAAAATAAATGGTTAGTCTAAACTAACAATGAAAATATAACACATCTTCTGTAAAAAATCCAGTAGAAGGCATAAGTTTTTCAAATCTGCACAGACTATCCATGACGCGTGGCGGGACTGCATCGGCTCTTTTGCCGCGTGTCCTCTTTTAAAATTTTAAAATCAAAAAGAAGACTAGGAGCCGCAGGAAGCGGCAGAAGGCGAGGGAGACATGGCAGATTTAAAGTGTGTTGTGGAAAATTGTACCTATAATAAGGATTGTCTGTGTAGTAAGGGGGATATCATGGTGGGAGGCAAGCATGCCTGTGACTGTGATGGTACCTGTTGTGAAAGCTTTGCACAGAAGAGGGAGGGAAGGGATTCCTTTACAAGTTCCCTGTCTCATCCAAGCCATACTATCAGCATCGACTGTGAGGCGGTAAAGTGTATTTATAACAGCAATTACAAGTGTGTGGCGGATCATGTGGATATCAAGGGATGTGGTGCCTGCGATTGCAGAGAAACCGCCTGTGCAACGTTTACTGAAAAATAGGCAATACAAAATTCCGGTCCGGCTTGACAAATGCTATGAAAATGCGGATAATGGAACAAGTGACCGGATACGGCGGGAGACCGCCGATACATAGAAGGCAGAGATAATAAAAAAGTTTGATAATAAAAAAGTTGTGCAATAAAAAAGCAGCAATAAAAAAAGTTGCAAAACGGGGTTGACATTGAGAAGACTCCATGGTATTCTATTTAAGCGTGTGAAGAACACAACACAACAAGCAGAGTATCCACTCTCACCTTACGGCGTAGGCTGGTAAGTGTTCAGATATTTTCATAGACAGTGAACTCGTTTGGAATTTATTTGAATGAGGGCAGTCCGTGAAGGGAACAAGTGGATAGTTATGCTATCTGCTTTTTTATTGTTTAATACATTTTCTTATGGAGGTACACAACCATTAGCGATTTAATGATTAATGAACAGATCAGAGACAAAGAAGTACGACTGATTGGAGAAGACGGAGAACAGCTCGGAATCGTTTCTTCCAGAGATGCCCTGAAGATGGCAGAGGAAGCCGGACTCGACCTGGTGAAGATTGCTCCTACGGCAAAGCCGCCTGTTTGTAAGATCGTGGATTACGGTAAGTACAAATACGAGCAGGTGAGAAAAGAAAAGGAAGCAAAGAAGAAGCAGAAGGTTATCGATATCAAGGAAATCAGACTTTCCCCCAACATTGATACCAACGATCTGAATACCAAGATCGCAGCAGCCAGAAAGTTCCTGACCAAGGGAGACAGAGTGAAGATCACCCTGAGATTCCGCGGCAGAGAGATGGCTCACATGAACAACAGCAAGCATATCTT
Source organism: Lachnospiraceae bacterium UBA5895 (assembly GCA_002431915.1). Lineage (GTDB taxonomy): Bacteria > Bacillota > Clostridia > Lachnospirales > Lachnospiraceae > Acetatifactor. The sequence continues at coordinate 12,985 of DJEP01000117.1, forward strand.
AGATGATATCGCACAGAGCCTGTCCGATATTGCGGTAGTGGAAAAAGCTCCCAAGGTAGAAGGCAGAAGCATGACCATGTTTTTAACTGAGAAGCGTTAATTCGTACAGTTAAAAAGTGTCGGAATCCGACACGATAGATTAAGTAAAGTTTAGGAGGAACTCGTTATGCCCAAAATGAAGACAAGCAGAGCAGCAGCTAAGCGCTTTAAAGCAACAGGAACCGGTAAGTTAAAGAGATCTAAAGCTTACAAGAGCCATATCTTAACCAAGAAGTCTACCAAGAGAAAACGTAATCTGAGAAAGCCTGCAATTACGGATGCAACTAATGTTAAGAATATGAAGAAGATTTTACCTTATTTATAATTCAGGCGAGGAGGAAATAAGACATGGCAAGAATTAAAGGTGGCTTAAATGCCAAGAAGAAGCACAATAGAGTATTAAAGCTTGCAAAGGGCTACAGAGGCGCAAGAAGCAAGCAGTACAGAGTAGCAAAGCAGTCTGTTATGAGAGCTCTGACCAGCTCTTATGCGGGTAGAAAAGAGAGAAAGCGCCAGTTCAGACAGCTGTGGATCGCTCGTATCAATGCTGCAGCAAGAATGAACGGTTTATCTTACAGCAAATTCATGTATGGTCTGAAGCTTGCAGGCGTTGACATGAACAGAAAGATGCTGGCAGACCTGGCAGTTAACGATGCAGAAGGTTTCAAGACCCTTGCAGAGCTGGCTAAGTCCAAGATCGCGTAAATAATAGCAACTGTTAAGGCTGGACACACTGTTTTCGAATGGTGCGGACAGCCTTTTTTGTAATTATTCAGAGCCATGGAACTATCACATAATATTTGTTGAATGCTTGCATTTATAAGGATATTATGTGATAGTTATGGGGCGGCAGAAAAGTTACTAATTTGGAAGGAGACTACTATGATAAATCCCGGAATGATGATGAAACTGATGAATGCGAAGAACACCTTCGAGAGCAATCATCCCAAATTTGCAGCTTTCGTAAGCAGATTTTTTATGGGTGGAGCAATCACCGAAGGAACCATTATTGAGATCACGATCACAAGACCCGGCGAAGAGCCCGTGTCCACGAATCTGAAGGTACAGAAATCCGATCTGGATCTGGTAGAGGAGCTTAAGAATCTGAGATGAAGATAATATTTTTTGATATTGACGGAACCCTGACAGAAAGCGGCAGAGATCAGATGCCGGAGAGCACCCGGGAAGCGATCCGCATTGCCAGAGCCAACGGGCATATCTGCATGATCAACACCGGTCGTACCAAGCGCCTGGTAGGCGAAGAACTGACCGGGCAGATGGAATTCGACGGATTGTTACTGGGCTGCGGAACAGAGATCGAATATCGTGGAGAGCGCCTGATGCACAAGACCTTTTCCATGCAGGAATCTCAGACGATCCTGAGAGCCCTGAAAAAATACCATGTGGATGCAATATTAGAGGGCAGCAGAGAAGACTATGCCCCCAGAGGAGAGGAAGTCTTCACACAGACTTTCCACGATATGGCGGAGGAGATCGCAGAGAGAAAATACGATTTTTATGCAAATGCACCGGGTAATTTTGATAAACTCTATGTTTATGCCGAGAGTCCGGAGGAGATGGAAGGCATGAAACAGGAGCTTTCTGCACTTCTCGATTTTATTGAAAGAGAGCATGGATTCTATGAACTGGTGCCTGCAGGCTATTCCAAGGCGACAGCGATCCAGTATATTACGGATTATCTGAAGATTCCCATGAAGGATACCGTTGCCATCGGCGACAGCAATAACGACTTGCCGATGCTAAAGTATGCCCACACCAGCATTGCCATGGGTAATTCCAGCCAGGACGTGCTGGAAACTGCGGATTATGTTACTACAGACGTGGACAAAGACGGCATTTGGAACGCATTGAAGTGGTTGGGAGTCTTAGATAGGTAAAGAGCATTAATGACAAAAAGAATCTGCTTTGTGAATATTATATTTCACAGAGCAGATTCTTTTTTACTAAGAAGTTAAACGTTTCACTATATTTTGTAGATATAAAAACAAAATTTTTACTAAATTTATGAATAATGCACAATAATACAGTCTAAAAAATAGGAAAAATAGAAAAAATAATTTTTAGAATTGACAAAAAATAAAGTTAGTATTATGCTGATAACAGATAAAACGTTTAACCACTTAAAACAAAAAAACGCTAAAAAATGGAAAATAAATAAAACGTTTAATTTACAGAACTCAAATTTTCACATATGCAAGATGGGAGAAATACAATTCATGGTAAAGAAAACATCAGATGAAATTAATTTAACACAGGTAAAAATTGACGACGGTTTTTGGAATAATATTCAGAAACTTGTGATTGATGAGGTGATTCCCTACCAGGAAAAAATTCTGAATGACGAAATTGAAGGTGTGGAAAAAAGCCACGCATTGGAAAATTTCCGCATTGCAGCAGGTATTGAAAGAGGTACATTCTACGGAATGGTATTCCAGGACAGCGATGTGGCCAAATGGCTGGAAGGGGTTGCGTATTCTTTGGCTGTAAAACCGGATGATGAATTGGAGACCAGAGCGGATGAAATCATTGATATCATTGAAAAAGCACAGCAACCTGACGGTTACCTGAATACTTATTTTTCAATTACAGGTATTGAAAAGCGGTGGACAAATCTGCATGAGGGGCATGAAATGTATTGCGCCGGTCACATGATGGAAGCTGCCGTAGCTTACTACGAAGTGACCGGCAAGAAAAAACTTCTGAATGTTATGCAAAAAATGGCGGATCATATGATTTCCTGGTTCGTGGATGGAAAGCACGAAGGCATTCCGGGACATCAGGAGATTGAAACAGGTTTGATGAAGCTGTATCATGCTACCGGAGATGAAAGATATAGAGATCTGGCAAAACACTTTCTGGATGAAAGAGGAAAAGATCCCCGCTTTTTTGAAAAAGAGACAGAAAAAAGAGGGTGGCGCATTTTCCCGGAGCTGGATCCCAAAGATACGCTTTATAACCAAAGCTATGCACCTGTGAGAGAACAGAAGGAAGCTGTAGGACACAGTGTAAGGGCTGTATATATGTACCGTGCAATGGCAGATGTCGCAGCGGCTGCAAATGACGAAAGCTTATTGGAAGCATGCAGGAGATTATGGGATAACATTACACAAAAGAAGATGTATTTGACCGGTGGCATCGGTTCGACCAGCGAAGGGGAGGCCTTTTCGATTAATTATGAGCTGCCAAATGACTTGGCCTATGCAGAGACGTGTGCGGCAATCGGTCTTGCGTTTTTTGCAAAATCCATGCTGGACATTGAAATGGATGGAAGATATGCAGATGTCATGGAATTGGCCATGTATAATGGAACCATCAGTGGAATGCAGGCAGATGGCAGGAAATTCCTGTATGTCAATCCACTGGAAGTTGAACCTGGTGTTTCCGGGAAAGTGCTCGGATATAAGTCAGTATCACCGGAAAGATGGGAATGGCATGCCTGTGCCTGCTGTCCTCCGAATCTGGTCAGAATGGT
>DJEP01000117.1:16623-24808 GCA_002431915.1 Lachnospiraceae bacterium UBA5895
CATCTTTTTATGGGACAGGAGGCAACGTTCCGCCTGGCAGATGTGAAAGTAGATTCAAAATATCCCTGGGAGGGTCATGTATCCTATCATGTTCATGCCAGGACTGAAGAACCTTTTACACTTGCGATACATATTCCTGCTTACATACATGAAATGTGTGTTACGGTGAATGGTACAGCGATAGATGACATGGATATCAGAAAAGGATATTTATATCTTGCCCGTAAGTGGGGAGAGGATGATTGTGTAGACCTTGAATTCCCCATGAAAGCCAGAAAAATCTATGCAAATCAGAATGTCAGAGAAGACGCCGGAAAAGTTGCCATTATGCGTGGACCGATAGTGTATTGCTTTGAGGGAATGGATCAAAAAGCAAAATTACAACAACTAAGAATTCCAAGAAATGCGGATGTTCAGGAAATTCGGAGCGATGAAAAGCTGTTTGAGAACGTTTGGATTTTAAAATTGCAGGGAATAAAAGTTACAACTTCAGATGATTTGTATTCCGAAGAAGTTCCCGAAGAGGAAATATGTGAATTGCTGGCAATTCCATACTACTTATGGGGAAACCGTGGCGTGAACCAGATGAGAGTATGGTTGGAGGAGCAGAGATAAGGAAAATATTATGGAAAAATATATGAAGGAATACTATGAAAAACTGGCAACAGCGGATGATATGATATATGACAGGTTTCGCCCAAGGGAACTGCTGAATGGTGACTGGCATTATGCAGTGGATCAGTATGATAGCTGCATACGGTCGAAATGGTACGAGGAACGATACTATGATGAAGATGGTAATACGTTACCGGTGGATTTTTCCTTTGATGAATGGGAGAAAATGAAGCTGCCCAGCTGTTGGAATGTGATTTCCGACCTTTATAAATTATATGAGGGAAGCATGGTTTTTACCAGAAAATTCCGGTATAAAAGTCAGATGAACGGAGAAAAGGTAATTCTAAGAATCGGCGCGGCAAATTACCTGTGCAGGATATTTTTGAATAAAAAATATGTAGGAATGCACCGTGGAGGTTCCACACCCTGTTACTTTGATGTGACGGATTATCTGGAGAGTGAAAATCGCATGGTTATCCAGGTGGATAGCACGAGACGAAGTGAACAGGTTCCGACGCTGGCAACAGACTGGTTTAATTATGGAGGTGTGTATCGGGATATTGCATTGATCCGTGTGCCCAAAACATATATAAAAGATTTCAAAATTGCCCTGGAACCGGATAGTGATCTGAAAAAAATCAGGGTATATGTGAAATTGTCAGAAAGAATGGCGGAAACAGCGACGTTGGAAATTGGTGAACTTGGAATATCGAAGGAAATTATGATTAGAGACGGAGCAGGAGAGGTTCTGATGGATGCGTCGCCGGAACTGTGGTCGCCGGATAACCCGAAATTGTATGATGTCAGACTTTCCTGCGCAGGAGATAGTGTATATGACCGCGTCGGCTTCCGGGAAATATGCGTCAAGGGAATGGATATTCTGTTGAATGGAAAACCGCTGTTTCTGCATGGAATCAGCTGTCACGAGGAAAGTGTGACAAATGGTAAGGCATTGACAGATGAGGAACGTCTTGAAAATATAAAGATTGCCAAAGAACTTGGATGTAATTTTATGAGGCTGGCGCATTATCCGCATAATGAGCGAATGGCGCAGCTTGCTGATGAGCTTGGACTTCTTTTATGGGAAGAAATCCCCGTATACTGGAATATTGATTTCGATTCCGAAGACACTTATCAGGATGCTGAAAATCAGCTAAAAGAATTGATTCATCGGGATTATAATCGTGCAAGCGTCATTATCTGGTCGGTAGGAAACGAAAACGAGGATACGGATGCACGACTGAAATTTATGGGAAAGCTGGCAGAATGTGCGCATGGTCTGGATCATACGAGAGCAGTATCAGCGGCGTGTCTTGTGAATTTCAAAAAAAATGCTATTGAAGACAGACTGGAGCAATGTCTGGACATTATCGGATTGAATGAATATTGTGGATGGTATGTGGCTGATCTGAAGACCATACCGGAACTTTTTGCTAACAGTAAGCCTGAAAAACCGGTGATTATTACGGAATTCGGAGCGGATGCTTACGCAGGACTTCATGGAACCGTTATGGATAAGGGAACAGAGGAGTGCCAGAGGTTTATTTATGAAAAGCAAATTGAGGTTATCCGCAAAATCTCTTATATAAAAGGGATGACACCATGGATTTTGTATGATTTCCGGTGCCCCCAGAGAACTTCTGTGAATCAGCGGTATTATAATACAAAGGGGCTTCTTTCCACAGATAAAAAGCACCGCAAACAGGCATTTGAGGTATTACAGAAGTTTTATAAGGAATTGGCAGCAGAAGAGGAAAAAGCAGCTTCGAATGACAGGCAGAATGATAGATAGCGATCTGATTCTCCAGGGTGAAAAGAAACAATATGGTTAACAGATTGTTGCTATAAACAGAACGGAAGATTCCGGATATAAGGAGGGGATGCATTAATACAAAAGAAAATACGGACGCAGTAAACAAAAATCAAATGAGATGACAGAAAAACTATTATGGGAGGAAGAAATGATGAAAAAAAGATGTTTGGCAGTAATGCTGGCGGTTTCTATGCTGATTGGGGTGTTCACCGGATGCTCCGGAAAGACAGATAATTCAGCAGAGGAAAGTGTTGCAGGCAGTGAGGTAAATAACTCTACAGAGACAAGTGATGAGAAAGTTACTTTGAAATGGGCATTGTGGGATTTGGAAGCAACCGCTTATTGGAAACCATTGGCTGAAGCTTATATGAAAAACCATCCCAATGTGGAAATTGAATATGTTGATCTTGGCTCGACAGATTATGAAGTTATGCTTTCCACACAATTGGCTGGAGGTGCAGATCTTGATATTATTACCAACAAGGGAACAAATGATTATCTTAACAATACATCTAAGGGAGCGTTTGAACCCCTAAATGATTTCATAGCTGCGGAGGGAATCAATACAGCAGATTATAATGGAATTATCGAGGATATTACGCTGGATGGAGAGGTTTATGCGTTGCCTTTTCGAAGTGATTTCTGGCTGATTTTCTACAACAAGGATCTGTTTGATCAGGCAGGCGTTCCTTATCCCGATAATGATACGACGGTGCAGGAGTATTTTGACATGGGATATCAGCTGACCCAGGGCGAAGGAAATGACAAAGTATATGGTCTTTTTAATCCCCCTTGGACACAACCGATTTTAAATTTTGGTGTGCAGGATGGAAAACATGAGATATATACGGATGATTATAGTATGCTGAAACCCTATTATGAAATTTTCCTGAAGGCTCAGGACGATGGCATTTGTATGGATTATGCAACGATGACGACAGCGGGAACCCATTATTCCGGAGTATTTTATAACCAGCAGGCGGCCATGGTATATATTGGATCCTGGTTTGTGACAATGCAGATGGAAAAGGTAAAAAGCGGTGAATCACAGGCTGTAAACTGGGGTATTGCGAAATTCCCCCATGTGGAAGGCGTAGAACCCGGAACAACTGTGGGTAATTATACCACATTAAGCGTTAATGTAAATTCGAAACATAAAGAGGAAGCACTGGATTTTATCAAGTTTGCTTCCGGAGCGGAAGGTGCACAGCTTTTGGCGGAAATGGGAACTTTTCCGGCTTTGATGAATGATGATGTTATAAACACCATTGCCAGCGCAGATGGATTTCCACAGGATGAAACCAGCAGGGAAGCCTTACATCCTACAAAGGTGATACTTGACTCCATGATTCATGAAAAAGCGACGGAATTTGGAGAACTGATCTATGAAGGACACTCCAATATTATGAATGGAAACTGTACCATTGATGAGGGCATAGAAACAATGAATGAAAAAGCTCGAAAGCTGCTTGAGTAAAGGAGAATTTTAATGAAACGTTTGCCGAAAGTTGTAAAACAGAATTTGGTTGCATATAGCTTTATCCTGCCGAATTTTGTGGGGTTTGCGGTTTTTACACTGATTCCGTTGGTATCGGGACTGTTCTTGTCATTTATGGTATGGGACGGATACAATCTACCGGAATTTGTAGGTCTGCAGAATTTTCAGGAGATTCTGGGGGATACCCAGATTCTCCGGGCAATTCGCAATACGATTATTTATACCGTGGCAGTGGTGCCGATTACCATGGCACTTGCATTGGGACTGGCTTTAATCTTGAACACGAAGGTACATGGAAAAGGATTTTTCAGAACGGTTTCTTTTTTTCCATATGTAGCATCGCTGGTATCGGTTACCGCTGTATGGAACTTTATTTTCAACCCGACTTTCGGACCGGTCAATAATTTCCTGAATAGTGTCTTGGGTATTCCAGTGTCGGAACTGCCCAAGTGGGCTGCGGATAATGACTGGGCAATCCCTACGGCAATTCTGTTCAGCGTCTGGAAGAGCATGGGATATTATATGGTTATCTTTCTGGCGGGTCTGCAGGACATTGATCCGCAGCTCTATGAGGCGGCATCCCTGGATGGAGCTAACCGCTGGCAGAAGTTCCGGTATGTAACAGTTCCGCAGCTTAGTTCCACGACTTTCTTTGTATCCATTATTTTGGTGATCAGCTCTTTTAAAGTATATGATATTTTTATTAATCTATTTGCTGGAGCTACCAGTAACTTGACAGATGCTACCCGCGTGCTGGTATATGAAATATACAGTGCAGCCTTCCGGAAAAATGAATACGGGCGTGCCAGTGCAATTTCAATGATTTTGTTCTTGATGGTATTGGCTATTACATTGATTCAGTTCTACGGTGAGAAGAGAAAGGAGGCAAAATCATGAACATATGCGGAAGATATAAAAAAATGAACCAGATCGTATTGTATCTTGCATTAATTTTGATAGCCCTGATCATGCTCGTTCCTTTTGCATGGATGCTTTCCGCTTCCCTTAAGCTGAATAAGGATGTTTTTACATATCCTATCCAGTGGATTCCCCAAAATCCACGCTGGCAGAATTACGTGGATATCTGGACGAAAATACCATTGGGAACCTTTATCCTCAATACGGCAAAAATCACGATTATTGTAACATTTTTACAGGTATTGTCTTCCAGCTTTGCAGCTTATGCATTTTCAAAACTACGATTCTGGGGAAGGGATCTGCTGTTTATCAGTTATCTGATGACGATTGCAGTTCCCTGGCAGACCTATATGGTGCCGCAGTTCATTTTAATGAGTAAGCTCGGACTGAATAATACACATTTGGCACTGATCCTGCTGCAGGCATTTTCCGCCTTTGGCGTATTCATGATGAAGCAGTTTTACCAGGGGATTCCGGATGAACTATGCGAGGCAGCCAGAATTGATGGAATGAGTGAATATGGCATCTGGGCAAGAATTATGCTTCCTTTGTCAAAACCGGCAATTGCGACTCTGATTATTTTTACTTTTGTGGGAACCTGGAATGATTTCCTGGGTCCGATGATCTATCTGACAAAGACAGAACTGAAGACCATCCAGATTGGGCTGCGTATGTTTATCACGCAGTATTCCAGTGAGTATGGACTGATCATGGCTGGCAGCGTAGTCACACTGATTCCGGTCTTAGTTATATTTTTAATTATGCAGAAAAATTTCGTACAGGGAATATCTGTATCGGGACTGAAAGGATAGGATGGATTTGAACAGTATAAGAGAAGAATGGATTAGCAGGATGCTGAAAATCGCAGGTCCGGTGTTGACACATTTTGCAGACGGAACATTTAAGAAGGAATTCCCTTTTGAGTTTCATCAGGAGAAGAAGGACTTTGCCATGTTAGAGGCCTTGGGGCGAACCATAACCGGTATTGCTCCATGGCTGGAGCTTCAGGGACTCTCAGGAGAGGAACGTCAGCAACAGGAAAAATACATAGATTTAACAATACGGGCAATCGGCAATGCGGTTGATGCAAAGTCGCCTGATTATGTGAATTTTTCCCGTGGAAAGCAGCCCTTGGTAGATGCGGCCTTTCTGGCGCATGGACTGCTTCGGGCTCCCGGGCAGCTGGCACACAGACTGCCGGAGGAGACAAAAGAAAATCTGATCCTGGAATTGAAAAAAACACGAAAAATTGTATGTTGGACAAGTAACTGGCTGTTTTTTTCCGCAATGGTGGAAGCAGGACTGAAGGTTTTGGGAGAAAATGACATAGACGAACTGCGGGTGATGAACGTGGTGGATATGTTTGCCATGTGGTATAAGGGTGATGGAATTTACGGAGATGGAGAAAATCTGCACTGCGACTATTATAACAGCTTTGTGATTCATCCGATGTATGTAGACCTGCTGGAATATTTCCACACATTTTCGGAGGATTTTGCGCAGGAAAGAGTGGAGGAAATCCGTCAGAGGGAACGCTCGCGGGCATCACGCTATGCAACTGTTCTGGAACGGATGATCGGACCGGACGGTTCTTATCCCATCGTAGGGCGCTCCATCTGCTACCGTTTTGGTGCATTTCATATGCTGGCACAGGCCGCACTTGAAAAGATTCTGGAAGAACAATTACCACCGGCACAGGTGCGCTGTGCGTTAACAGCAGTGCTGCGCAGGGTGATGGACGGTGAACCGATGTTTGACGAGCATGGCTGGCTTGTGCCGGGAGTATGCGGTTATCAGCCGGAACTGGCAGAGGAATATATTAACAGAGGAAGCCTGTACTTATGCAGTACGGTTTTTCTCCCTCTTGGGCTGGCTCCGGAGGATGATTTCTGGACAGGGGAAGAATGCGACTGGACCGGGAAAAAGGTATTTTCGGGGAAAAAAGCATGTATTGATCATGCGATGTACTGGTAAGGGAGGAAACAATGGTAATATCTGAGGAAATGAAGAATTGGGCATCAGAGATTCAAAAAAAATTAATTGCAAAAATGGAACCTGTGGTGAAACGGAATGCAGGCATTATTCCCTATACTGCGAAGGATGGCCACTTTGTGGATCAGACCGCTTCGGATATCTGTTGGTGGACCAATGGATTCTGGGGAGGCATTCTCTGGCAGATGTATCATCTTACAAATGCTGCATTTTACAGAGAAGCGGCGGAAACAGTGGAAAGACAGCTGGATTCGGTTCTCATGAACGCCCATGGACTGGATCATGATAATGGATTTAAATGGCTTCCGACCGCTGTGATTAACTATAAGCTGTATGGTTCTGCGGATTCTCTGAACAGAGGGATGCTCGCTGCAGTTGCCCTGGCAGGAAGATATAATCCTGCCGGAAAGTTTATCAGGGCCTGGAATGATAACCCGCCTACGGATAATCGCGGCCGCGCAATCATTGACTGCATGATGAATCTACCGCTTTTGTATTGGGCATATGAAGAAAGCAAGGATCCACGTTTCCTTCAGATTGCCGTCAGCCATGCAGATACCGCAATGGACAAGTTTATCCGTCCGGATGGCTCAGTGAATCATATTGTAGAATTTGATCCTTTTTCAGGACAGGTAGTGAAGACCTATGGCGGACAGGGGATGTTTGATGGATCTTCCTGGACCAGGGGACAAGGCTGGGGAATCTATGGATTTGTGATCAGCTATCAGCATACCGGAGATAAACGTTATCTGGAGGCAGCCAAAAAAATTGCAGATTATTTTATGGATAATATTCCGGAGAATGGCGTAATTCCTGTGGATTTCTGCCAGATGGATGATGTGGATTATGAGGATGGCACAGCAGCGGCCATTGCAGCCTGCGGTTTCCTGGAAATTGCCAATACGATTGGCGGTGAGGAGGGCAAAAAATATGCAGATGCTGCATGGAAACTTTTGAAAGCACTGGATGAAAAAAATTGTGACTGGAATCCGGAAACAGATCCCTTACTGACACGATGCTCAGCTGCTTATCATGATTTGGAGCATAATTTCCCGATTATATACGGAGATTATTATTTTATAGAAGCCGTTGGAAAAATTAATAATCAGGTTCTGTGTATATGGTAATGATTTATTGTATGGAAATGCCTCAGGGGTCAGTGTAACTCTGAGGCATTTTTCAACACGAATTCATTATGATACAACAGTTACGAGGATGGATATGGACACTTTAATTTTAAAAGACTATAAATTAGGAGATATGATTGCCAGCTACCGGACGGACAATGGAAAAAAGAAAATATCACTTTTTCTTTTGCCGGCAGATTTTCACGGGCAGGAGCAGAAAAA
>DJEP01000067.1 GCA_002431915.1 Lachnospiraceae bacterium UBA5895
ACATCGCGGCATGACATTCCATCTGCTGTGGGCGTTCTGTGTCCTGAAAACCTGTGAAAAAACAGTAGCCCAGGCTGGGTATAAGAATAAGCAGACCGTAAGCAGACGTCGGTACCATAGCGTCCCAAGGGACGCATTGCGGTTGTACTTTGACCGCTTATGTACCGCTACGCTCTGCGACAGGAGCGCATCGTACTAAAGTACGAGCGTGTCGCGTTTCTTATACCCTGCCAAGGGCTACGGGGATATTTCATCAGGTTTCAATTTATTCATTTAAAAAATAGTACAAATCCACGGTCGAATCCTTGTAGATGACGTACCCGTGCATTCTTCCGAATTCTTCATACTCCTGGTCCTGTAATCTTCCTACCAGGCTCTTCGACTCCGGCAGGATAATATACGCGCACTGCTCTTCTCTTGCCAGGTTCGCCAGCTCTGCAGCATCTATGGTCTCCTGCTCCATCACATCATACAGATCATTCTGTACAATCCATTTGCTTACGACAATATTCCGTCCGTAAGGCATACACACCACATTGGAATACTGTCGCACATACTGTAACAGTTCTCCGGGAAATACCGCCATGACTTCTCTGCCGGGCACTTCAATGGCATCACAGATGTCTACCACACTCGTGGGTACATGATACATATTTTCCGCTTTCTGAAAATACGGATTCCGGTAGATCAGGCTTCCGGATATCATGAGCAGAATCAGAGCCGCCGTTATCCCCACATACTTTCTGTAGCCGGCAGGTTTTCCACAGAAATCCACCGCCGCACAGGCAATCACCGGGGTCACCGGCAGCAGCCACAGAATCCGGTAATAAATCTCCCCGTCTGCCAGTCCGGATACCACCTTCGCTACAAGGGGATTGAAAAACACAAGTAATAACACCAATGGCACATAGAGAAACATCACCCGGATGTGCTTTCGTTTCTCCGTAAGCCACAGATACAACAGACTTATCAGGAACCAGATCATGATCAGACCCGTTCCCATATATTCCTGAAACAGCTTCAAAGCTTCCATTTCTATCCTCCGCCTCCGGTCTAACCTTCCGATTACTTCAACTAGCACCGGCTACCCTAATACCAGATACAATCCCGCATAGACTACGCAGGGCACACAGCAGACCGCTAAGGGCAGCAATATCTTCCATTTTCTATAGACAGCTGCTCCGCAGATCCCGGCTATGCCTATCAGCATACATGCCAGCAGCGCTCCCATGGTACTGGCAAGGCAACAGGATGTCATGACTGCGGTTAACAGAATCCAGAATTCCACCGTAATCTTCTGATTTTCCTGCAATCTGCGAAACAATACTAACAGCAGGAAAAAAATCATGGGGATCAGAATACTGCCCAACGCCGCTTTTCCCTGTCTGCTTCTGGCAATCATAAAATTCTCCACGGTGTAAAAAGAGTAATCTCCAAATAGAACCAGTACTTCCGTGCAGATCAAAAACAGCGGCAGATTCTTCCCCTGGGACAGCCCTCTGCTGCCAATCAGATAAAATACGCCATAGGTCATGGAAATCAGTGCAACCGGAAGCAGGGTCTTCGCCACTGCCACTGCGGCAATTCCTGTCATTTGTGAAAGCCAGGCAATCCAGATGGGAAAAGGTGCCAGTCCATGCCGTACATCCAGTTCTGTACTCATCCCGGTATAAGGGAGTTTCTGGTACATTTTGCCCGATTCCTGCGCTGCTGTGGAGATTGCCACATAGTAGGCATCATCTCCGTCACTGTAGACCATGACTACCGCCATTACCAGCTGGATCAGTAAAAGGACTCCGAAGATCACCCACAGTATCACCGTCGCCCGGTTCGGCTTCTTCTGCGTCCGCACCGGACGTGGACCCTTGCGGTTCCGAAACCACAACACCGCAGGCACTGCTAACAGCCCTATGATATAAACGCCATACCATAATACTACCTTCTCTATCCTTCCTTCCGTCAGAATCACCGGGACACAGATCAGCTGAAATCCCGCCCACAGCAGCATCTGTCCGCTGATCCACAGAAAGACTATATTCTTATGAGGTTTATCCACACCCGCGAAGCAGTTTCCCACCCACATGGGCAGGGCAAATACCAGCACCGCAAGCCAAATCAAACGAACTACGATCATTTTTCACCCTCGTTTCCGTTCTCTGCTATTTTGCATACAAATAAATTTTATCTCCGTGTACCCCTTCGGAAAGCAGGGTCTCCTCCGGCTCCATGCCGTATTTCTCCCGCAGAACCGAAGTGGCGGTCTCTTCGTCCACTCCGGGCTTGAGCAGTACCACTACCCGCTCCAGTGCCTGCAGAGACTCCACATCTTTCCGTTCTGCCAGCTCCTGCTGCGTCACTAAGAGCGTCCTGTCATAGTGCATGAATTCCGGAAGATTCTCATAATATCCCACTCCGGCATAGACACAGATGCAGGGAAGTGCCGCATACTCCTCCGCCAGCTGTTCCTGCTGCCCGTAGCCCCGATAGAGATATTCTCCGTCATAGGATGCCAGGCGCAGTCCCTGTACGACAAGAATCAAAGCAAGCAGTGCGATCCCCACCGACCGCGCCTTCCATCCGGAGACTATAGCAAGTCTCTTCCCAAAGATACACAAAAGTACTGCCAGCAATAATGCGATCATAGGAAACATGGGCATCACATACCGGTCCACCAGATACGGTGACATCCGGGATGCCAGCAGATAGTATCCCACTACCGGAATGATGAGCATGCACACAGTACCTCTGACCATTCCGGACATCCGGGCTTCCTGCCCCCGATGTCTGCGATAACAACAGATTACAGCATACACCATCGCCGCAATGCCACATGCACAAAATATCGCTGCCCCAACCGTCCGGTTAGCCAGAATCCTCGCAAAAGCAAGCAGTCTCGCTCCATATCCGGCGAATCCGGAAGCCAGATTATCCAGAGCCTCTACACCTCTTCCGCTGGAAAACACATCGGCTATCGCAAAGGGAAACAGCACCAGTCCGATCACCGCTGCCACTACCATGGACCTGATGTAGATCCACAGTTCCCGCATTCTTTTACTGCACAGAAGTCCCGCTGCCGTCACTGCCGCCAGCAGGAGGCAATAGAACAGGAAAAAATACTGGGTCAGGAATCCCAGCACCGTAATGGCAATGAGTCCCTTATTTTTCCGGTCAAATCCATGTTCCTTCCATTTCTCCACATGCATGGAAAGCAATGCCACACACAGACAGGATAAGAGGCAGTACATGCGAATCAGCAGAACCGAAGCCAGCGCTCCTGTGCTGAGCCCGTACAGTAATACCGCAAGGATCCCCAACAGCCTTCCCTGCTCTTCCATACCAAAAATCTCTGAAAGTTTCCTTCCCAGCCGAAGCAGCAGCCACAACGTGATTCCCACACAGATCAGATTGATCGTACATCCAAGCCACGGTGACAAAGTCCCCCGGAACAGGGAGCTCATGGTATGCAACAGCATAAAATGCACCGGCGGATGATTATCATCCTTCACATTAAAATACACCGACAGATAGTCAAATGCATCGCTGCCGTCCACCGTTACATAATCCCGAAACTGCCCGGAAGTGATCCAGACCGGCTCCTCATAAACATCCGCCTTATAGGACAACAGCTTGCTGCTGCCACGATTCTTCAGCACATCCGTTACCGTACTCTTCAGATTCGACAGGGTCTCACCGAAGCTGTCCCCCTGTATCTCTTCCCGCACGAATTTTGCCAGACGTCCTTCCGGCTGGGTGGGAACGATCCATGGATTATACCTGGCATCCGCCAGTTCGAAGCTTAACAGTTCGTCCATGTGATAGCCTTCCTTTTGGCTGACACCCACACACAACAGTCCCAGACACAGTATAACTGCCAGAAGCTCCGGCAGGATTTTTTTCCATCTGTTCGTTTCACTCATATTCCTATACCTGTCTTATATCCGGCATGTCGCCGGATTTTATTCCATAACGCGATAGAGATAGATCCGGTAATAACTGTCCTCTGTCTCGAAGGGATCTTCCCTGACAAGCTCCAGCCCCGTATCTTCACAGTGATCAATGTAAGCCGCCGACAGCAGATAACGTCCGCCCAGTTCCTTCAGGCTCTGTGCATTGATCTCATAATTCTGAAAATAGAAACCGCCTTTCTGTACCGTATAATATCCCGGACATTCCGCACTGTACAGATAACAACGGTTGCCCCAGCCGTCGAACTGCTCCTTCAGATACTCACTTTTTGCCAGTTCCGGTGCAATGATCTCACGGAAACGGTGCTTATATGCCAGATCATAATTATTGGAATACCCATCGAGACAGTAAAAACCGTGATACAGCGCTGCCGCCGGATCAATTCCCAGACTTACCACCCTGTAGTCTTTCGGCTCTTCTGCAAAATTGTCCCGGATATACTGCTGTACCTGTTCCAACACGCCCACAGCATAATAATCCCGGAAACTCATGGCTCTGTAGTCCGAATCCATCATTTTCTGCACATTCGGCTTTAAGTTACTCTTCAGCAGAACCTGTGCTGCCGTAAGCAGGGTCGCTCCCACAGCCAGAAGCAATCCCCCTGCCGCCAGCCATTTTCTTGCACCTTCCACGGTCTCCTGCTTTCCGGGAAGATATTCCACTGTCATGAACAGACAGCATCCAAGGGCAAAATACCATAGGCAGGGACTAAGCCACAACACCCGGTTCGCCTGGAAGCCTTTCAGTGCTCCCAGCCCAGATCGGATACTCACTCCCACGCCGCTGTCCCACACAGCTGCCGCAAAGGCAAACAGTAAAATGCCGCCACAGGATAAAAGCAGTTCCCTTTCCAGTCCGGTTACAGATTTTTTATCCTTAGATATTCCCACACGGATTCCTGTCACTGCGACAAAGCATACTGCCAAAACTAAAATCCACCGGTGATAATCCACACTGTGCTGTCCTCCCTGCAGGAGGTTCGTCCACAACTGTCCCCAAAAAGCTACGGGAGTCAGGCTGTACTCAGACTTATGAGAGATTTCCCCTACTCCGCCAATGATTTCCCGCAGAAGGGCTCCGTTTTCCAATAAATATACCGTCAAAAGAAGCAGCCAGCCAATCCCCTGACCTGCCCGAAAACGCTTCTTCAGGAGTGTAATCACTTCCCACAATGCCCAGATCCCCAGCACGGCAAATCCTGCAAGCACCAGTGACGAATTTACGCCCAAAAAAATCACATACAAATAAGCTGCAATATAAGTCTTCCTGTTACTATCCGCTTCTCCCAGCCGAAACACACTGTATAATAGCAGCGGCAATCCGTACTGGGACAACCCATATACCGGTAAAAACGGCAGATACGCATACAGACATCCCACTGCCATGGCAAGGAAAGCCTTCATTCCCTGTCTGCGGGACAATTTTTGCGAACCTTGCGCCACATACATAAGTAACAGATACATGCCAAGGTATCCCGTCAGGCTTCCGGCCACCTGCATACAGGCAAGTGCTGACCACGCCGGCAGCCACCGATACAGCAGGACGCACGCCGGTGCCGGCAGAGTCAGTGCCGTCTTCGCTGCACCGTTCATGAATTCCGGCAGAATACCGCTGTCATCCCAGAGGTGTCTTGCTTTCAGGAGATATGCGATTACTTCTCCATCCAGCTGATCATGATAGACGAAGATAGCATCCTGTCCCAAAATAATATACGGAATCCCCATGGCCAGTACAGCAAGTATTCCCAGAAAAAACCAGATCTGCGCTCTTCTGCGTTCCGTCATGGTTCCTCCTTTCCGACACTTAAGATCATTCCTACCAGCCACAGAATTCCGGGAAGCAATCCATTCTTATAATCCCAGCATCCTGCATCCTGCATGGTATACCATAAGACCATACAAAGTGCCGATACCGCGCACAGCAGCAATATCCGCCAACTGCAGATCTTCGCATCTTTCCTGCCCGCTTTTCGGCATACCACTGCGAGAAATACCGCTGCAATTCCCACTAGGAACCACCAGCTGCTGTATTTTAACAGAACATTTGTCAGTTTCAGGTCTCCTGTCATCATAATGTCTACATTTCTGCCGGAAAAGGTATCATATCCTCTTCCGTCCAAAAACAGCTGTAAAAGTATAGACGGCATCACATATCCCGCCATATCCCAGACAATCTGGTGGATATTGTCGGAAGAATATGTCTTTAGTCCGTATATGGCATATTTCCGGAACAACTTCTGTGCATCCTCGCTGCCCATCTTATCCTCTATGGTTTTCTGTATCCCGGATTCCATGGTTCCTGCATAATAACCGGCTGCTTTAAATTCCTTCCAGGTCATCTGTTCCCTCAGTTCCTCCGGATATGCGTCATATTCCTCTTCTTCCCGCATATGTGTCCAGGTAAATCTGCGCATCATTGCAGCACTTAACGTATTCTCCGCTCTGCCGTAGCTGCCCTGCGTCTGCCATAACGGTACCAATGCGAACAAAATTCCCGCCATTGCCGCAAGCAGCAACAGCTCTCTGCCCACTCTCTGTCTTCCAGGCTGTCGGATACGGATCAGGTGCAGGATCCACACCACCACAAGCGGTACCAGCCCCAGGTATCTGTTTTCCACTACGAACAGAGCACTGAGCATCCACCAGATTCCGACTACGAACAGCCTTTTAATCGGTAATTTTTCCTCTGCTCCGTCCTCACGCAAAAGTCTGATCAGCACTGCCAGTTCCATTAGGAGGCAGGAATATCCCACAGAATTTGGCAGCACTGCCAGATGGCACTGCATGGCGAAGGGATATGTCAGCAGTCCAAGGCTCCCCCAGACCGAGAACCATTTCTTCGCTGTCCCGCCAAAGGAACGTAAAAATACCACGCCGCTGTAAAATGCGAACACAATCTGTACCGTATATACAAAAAAAGTATAAGGGATAGAACTCACAGCTTCTATCCCTTTTGCAAGCATCAGAAAAAGAGGGTATCCGATCCCCATGTAGTCATCACACACAAAGGTATCCGCAGCCCGAAGCCAAAGATAGCTGTCCCCGAATTCCGGGAAAATGCCAAAGGACCGGATCATCCAACAGATTCCCAGCACGATCTGTACCGAGATGCCTATGAACAGAAATCTGCCTGCAGTATCCGCAAGCGCTCTGCGTGCTTTCTGCATGTTACTGCTCCTCTAATTCAAAAAAGTTTTTAATCAATCCGCTGATGAAATCCACCTGATCCAGTGTCAGTCCATAGTACATGGGAAGTCTTACCAGGCGCTCACTCTCTTTCGTGGTGTAACGGTCTTCTCCGTGGAAACGTCC
The DNA here is from genome assembly GCA_002431915.1 of Lachnospiraceae bacterium UBA5895. GTDB lineage: Bacteria > Bacillota > Clostridia > Lachnospirales > Lachnospiraceae > Acetatifactor. The sequence goes on from DJEP01000067.1 coordinate 7,278, forward strand.
GAATTTCAGTCCCGCAGGTGCCGTGTGTAACGGAATATAATGGAATACCGTGAGTACCCCATTCTCCTTCATATAGCTGATGAAGCGTGTTCTCTGCTCTAAGTCCTTTGCCTTGATATAGAACATATGGGCATTGTGTACACAGCCTTCCGGTACTACGGGCAGCTCGATCTTCCCTGCTTCCTTTAACGGCAGCAGCTGCTCATAATAACGGTTCCAGCAGGCAAGTCTGGCTTCGTTAATTTCATCGGCAATCTCTAACTGTGCATAGAGATAAGCCGCATTCATATCACTGGGCAGATAGGAGGATCCGTAATTCACCCAGGTATATTTATCGATCTGACCGCGGAAGAATTTGCTGCGGTTAGTTCCTTTTTCACGGATAATCTCCGCTTCTTCCACATTTTTCTGATCACGGATTAGCAGGGCACCACCCTCACCCATGCTGTAGTTCTTCGTCTCATGGAAACTGTAAGCGCCGAAATCACCGATGGTTCCCAAAGCTTTTCCCTTATAGGTGGACATGATTCCCTGGGCAGCATCCTCTACAACCTTCAGATTGTGCCGCTTCGCAATGTCCATGATCGTGTCCATCTCGCATGCCACACCGGCATAATGTACCGGAACGATGGCTCTCGTCTTCTCTGTGATGGCTTCCTCGATCAGGGTCTCATCAATGTTCATGGTATCCGGACGGATATCCACGAACACAGGCACCGCACCGCGCAGTACGAAAGCATCCGCTGTGGACACAAACGTATAAGAAGGCATGATCACCTCATCCCCGGGCTTGATGTCGCACAATAACGCTGCCAGCTCCGTTGCATGGGTACAGGAGGTCGTCAACAGACATTTTCCCGTGCCGGTCTTTTTCTCGATCCAGGCATTGCACTTTTGGGTATATTCGCCATCACCGCAGATTTTCTGATTTTTTACACATTCCTGAATATAGTCCGTTGCTTTATCCACATAAGGCGGTACATTAAACTTGATATCTACCATGATTCATCCTCTTTTCCGCTGTTTTAGCTGTATTCTAATTTGCTCTGTGCTCTCTCTTCCAGCTGCCTACCGCTGTCTGAGGCACATTCGCCGTCACATGACTGATGATATATTTCGGTCTGCCCTTGACCTCTTCATAGATTCTTGCAATATAATGTCCGATAATTCCTAAACTCAGCATCAGGAATCCGCCGATGATCAGGATCAGCAGGATCACCGTGGTAAATCCTTCCACTGCCGTACCCATGAGGTAACGCACCAGCGTCTGTATTGCCAGGATCACACTGAACAGAATCGATATGATTCCCATGACAGTCACTAACTGCAGTGGCAGGGTACTGAAGGAAGTCGCATTCGTAATCGCATACTTCATCAGACTCCAGAAGGACCACTTGCTCTGCCCGTATTTCCGTTCCTGCACTTCGTATTCCACAGTCTCGGTCTTAAATCCCGCCCAGAAGGTCAGTGCCCGGAAGAACGTATTTCTCTCCGGCAGTTCCAAAAGCACCTGTACTACTTTCCGGTCCAGAAGCTTGAAATCCGAGGAGGCATTCATATCCATCTTGATCAGCTTGCTCATGATCTTATAAAAAAGTCCCGCGGACAGCTTGTATCCCAGGCTCTCCCGTCCTCTGTCGGACTTGATGCCCTCCACGATCTCTGCACCCTGCTGCCATTTTTCCCACATTAAGGGGATCACCTCTGGCGGATGCTGTAAGTCACAGTCCATCACGATCACGGCATCTCCCGTGGTCAGTTCCAGTCCGGCAAAAATACCGGCTTCTTTTCCGAAGTTCCGGGAGAATTCCGCTCCCCGCACCCGGGGATTCTGTGCGGCACATTCCTGTATCCGTTCAAAGGTTCCGTCCTTCGATCCGTCACTGATAAATACCAGCTCGTAATCGATTCCGTGGGCATCCAGCAGGTCTCCCAGCACTTTTGCCGTATTTGCAATATTCTGTTCCTCATTGTATGCCGGTAAGACGATTGATAATAAAGCCATACTTAATCCCTTCCGCAGTTCTCTGTCTTGACATAGAGGATGCCGTCCACTACTTTCGTGGAGTTTGCCCCCGGGAAAGTATCCATGTCAATGTATTCCTGTGTCATATAAATCTCACCAACGGTATCCGGATCCAGGAAGTTCAGGGTGGCACCGAGATAATTCTTCATAAACGCCTGGTAATCCGCTCCCTTATAGATCAGATAATCACCGTTTAACCCAATCATGCCGTCCGTAACTTTTCCCGTAATATCCGTCGTGGGGAATTCATCATAGCCGATAACACCCACCACCGCCACGGGAATCCCCTGATAATACCCGGGGGTCTGTTCGATCCGGTCTAACAGTCGGACACAGTACGCATAGGTCTTCTCATATTTTTTTTCAAGATTCGAGTATCCGATATTGTCCGATACTCCGTAGTTGAACACCAGAATCACGACAGCCGCAAGTGCCGCCCAGTGGATACCGGTGTCCGCTTTTCCATTCTCACCCGCATATCTGTCCGTAAAACCAAGCATGAGTATCAGGTATAATACCCACTGATATCGCATGAGCAGATGATAGGTCAGATTCGGGGAAATAATTAAAATCACATTTGTTAACAGTGGCAGTCCCACAGCCAACAGAATTATTATAACGAAAAATGCCGGATTCTTCCACCATTTTCTTTGCAGCATCCTTCTCACCAGTAAAAATACCACTGAGAGCACCAGTACTGCGCATGCCACGAAGGAGAAAATATTGTTCACCAGCACATCACCATGCACCGTAAATGCCAGGAAATCATAATACATTCCTTTTAAGGTGGTGAACAGCCCCTGACCGGAACCACCCTGTTCCATGGAATTGATGCCCTGATAGGTATCCAGTACTTTGCCCTGCAGTTTTAACAGGATCTGCAGAATCACATAATACAAGACCGCTCCGGTGATTCCCATGCCAAGATACCGCAATACATATCGTGCCTTTTCCTTAAGACCACGCTCCTCCATGAAAAAGAGCAGGATCACATATACACATAATAAAATAGCAAAGGGCAGATATGCCTGGTAGATTCCCATGCTGAAGGCAAGGCTCACAGCTCCGGGAATCCAGCCTTTTTTATATTTTTTCGTTAAAAGCACTGCCAGTACCGCCAGAAACAGCGCCATCATATAACCGTCCATGGTAAATACATAGGCAAAGGTAGACGCCAGTGCCGGGAAAGATACCAGCAGTCCGCTGACGCCAATAATGGTCAGCGGATCCTTAACTTCCAGGGTCTCCGTCAATACCACCGATGCCAGAGAAAGCCACAGCATGCCGATCAGTCCGATAACCCACGGAATCGTAAAATAAGAGGAAAACCCGCATGCCACCGTTAAAAACCACCGTCCGGAAGTGATCATATTCTGATCAAAATACATGCTGCTCAATCCGTCATGGTTCGGAATATCCGACAGCATCACCGGAAGATGGATCAGCAGACCAATGACGAATGCCGATACAAATGCAATTTTCCATGTAGTTTTGATCTTAGCTCTGCTATATTGCAAAAATTCCCAGGGTGTTTTCATGTATTATTCTCCTTAAGAAATATTTTCAGCTGTTCTTACGAATGCCAGCATTCGACGCCCATCTGTAAATATTTCATGGCTCTGAATAGTTGTCCAGGTATTCCGCGATGGTCTGTGCTATTTTTTCTCTGCCCGCTTCGTTGGGATGCAGTCCGTCATCCGTATACAGATACAGGTCATCCCAGGTCTCATGAGGATAATAATCGTGATAGATATCGATCACTTCCACATCCAGTGCCTCGCAGATCCCGATCTCGGCGTTCACATAGTCCTCCAGCACACCGCCTCCCAGATCGTATTCCTCACAGGTCAGCTCCGGTATCGTATACCAGGTATAGGGCGGCGTAATGAAAATAATACGCAGATCCGGATACGCATCCCGCAGTTCCCTGACAATACTGCGGATGGCACCGCAGTAACTATATTCATCATAGGGATTCACGGTGTTTTCAATGGGATTGCCTGAATGATAGTCATTTAATCCGGAGCCGATGAATAGGATCTTCACCTGCGTGAAATCGATCTGTCCCAGATCTCCCAGGGTATCTTCAAAATAGTCCGTTGCTGACTCCCGGATGTGAACCGTCCGCTGCACGCCGAAATCCTGCACTGCAAAAGACCTCACCAGACCCGCCGCAGAGATGGAATCCTTGGTATATCCCAGTCTTCTCTCTTCGTCCGCTCTGCCCAGAACCGTTCCGCCGAGACCGCCGTTATAACATTTTAAGCCCGTCTTATCCTGAAGCTTCGCCGCAATGGAGGTTTCATCCCGGCACAGCCCGTAGACACTGTCTCCCAGGAACACCACCTCATAGGGAATCCTCTGATATTCGCGATCCCCCGGGAAAAACAGCAACAGCAGTACCACGAACATTACGCCTGCAATCGTACTGTATATAATTTTTACTCTGCTAAATTCTATCTTCTTCATAAATCCGGCAAAGTTCCTCCGCGATTCTGATGGCACCTTTTCCATCTACCAGATGACGTTCCAGACTGCTGTAATGCTCCCGCAGTTCTCTGCTTTTCATCAGCTCTGTCATATGTTCCACGATCCGCCCCGGCATAAGGTCACCTTCTGTCAGGTAATTCCCCCCGTAGCAGGTGATTTTCTTCTGATAAAAGGTCTCTACGATCTTCTCCTGATTATCTACAAAAGAAAAACTGATCATGGGAACTCCTATGGCAGAGAGCTCATACATGGTAGAGCCACCTGCCGTTATGGCGATATCACATTCCTTCATCAGTTCCGACATTCTGCTTACATTACGATGCACCCGGATTCTCTCATCCTTCTGCGCCATACGGCACAGCTCTTCATAATGTGGGTTAAAGATTCCGCTGACCACATGAAATACCACCGGTATCTCCTTCGGCACTGCCCGAAGAATCTGTCCCGCCAGATCATAGCGGTCACTTCCCCCGGTGGTCAGAAGAACTGCCTCCGCCTTCTCCCGGACATTATATTCCGCATTACGAAATTCCGGTCTGAGGGGCGCATAAGCTGCTCCCATGAGACTGTAAGCCGGCTCCGGATGGTACAGGCTTCTGTCCCCGTATATATTATAGTTAATGATCATATTCACCGGATAGGCATGGAAGCTTTTATCATCGATATAGGCTGTCCATACCTGTCCCGTCAGTCGCTCCAGGTAAGCATCCGAAACATAATAGCTGTCAATCAGCAGCATATCCGGATGTTCTTCTTCCATGGCAGCTGTCAGCGCAGGCAGTTCCTCCTCCATATGATCATACTGTGTATGCAGGATTCTTACCTTTTTGCCTCTGCTTTTTACCAGGTCGGCTGCTCCGTCATCCGCCATGACAAAACACACCTGTACCCCTGCTGCCTCCAGTGCCTCCGCAATGGCGAGACAGCGCATGACATGACCTGTTCCTATATGTTCATTGCCGTCTGCACGGATCCACACTTTCATCAGTTGTTTCTGTCCTTCCCTGTTGCCTTTTCATAAGCTCTTTTAAAATCGGCAATTTTCATATTCCAGTCAAAATCCACCTTTTCCCGGATAGCATCCAGATCCTTCATTCTGTGATAAGTGGCGGTTCCCGCCTGCTTCACGGGCGTGATATCTCCATCCCTGATCTGCTGCCAGTTCTCTTTGAACAGTGTCTCCATTTCCTGCATCAGAGTTTCATAAGTAGAGGAAAACGTTTCGCTCTCCTCATCAAAGTGCAGTTCCTTCTGACATAAAATATCTCCCTCATCCAGTCCAGCACTCATAAGATGTATAGTCACACCCTTGGGAGTATCTTCAAGGAAGCTGAAAAAGTTTGGGCTGGAGCCACGGTTATAAGGCAGATAAGAGGTATGCAGGTTGATCACTCTGCCGGGCATCAGATCCAGCACTTCCTGCGGAATAATATGACGGTAATTGAAGCTGATCATCAGAGACGGCTTCATCTGTGCGATCATCTCCGCCGTTACTTTATTCTCCACCCGATAGACCTTTTCTCCCTGCTCTCTCAGCCACCGGTACAAACTATCTGTATTCGTATTATTGGTCAAAAACAGAATACTACCTTTCTCCAGGGCATCAAAGGTAAGAGGCGTTCCTCTCTCCATGGCATGATCCGTCCGCATTCCCAGAACATCTTTCCAGTATTTGGGCTTCATACCGTAACCGGGACGGATAATACGGATATTTTCTTCCGTAAGCTCTGCTCCCGCCGGAATATCCTTCACCGCAAAAATAGATCTGCGGAATACCCGGCTGCTCTCTTCCTGTTTTTCCACGCCATAGGTCGGTGTTCCCAGGGCAGCCTCCACATTGCGGATATCCTGCACCATCTGCTTATATTCTTCCGGTGTCATGGAGAACGAAGCATCCGGATTCTCGATCTCACGGCTTAAGCAGAAATGCTTCTCAATAACCGATGCCCCCAAAGCTACTGCCGTCACTGCGCTCATAGAACCCATAGAATGATCCGACAGACCAATGGGCAGTCCAAAACGTTTCTGCATATCCGAGATGATCCTGAGATACATCTGCGCCGGGTCTGCGGGATAAGCGCTGGAGCACTTTAACAGCACCAGCTGTCTGTTGCCGGTGTGATATACTGTCTCCACAGCTTCCCGGATCTCCTCCAGGGTAGCCATGCCGGTGGACATAATGATCGGTTTACCTTTCGATGCCACATACTCTACCAGCGGCAGATCGATCATCTCAAAAGAAGCAATCTTGTAGAACTCCAGCCCCATATCCTCCAGGAAATCCACTGCGGTATTGTCAAAAGGTGTAGACAGGAAATCTATTCCTGCCTTATCTGCCTCTGCCTTCAGCTCCGGCTGCCATTCCCACGGAGTATAAGCCTTACCGTAGAGACTGTAGAGATTCTCTCCCTCCCAGGTACCGTTATTCACCTGGAAATATTTATTGTGGCAGTCTATGGTCAGCGTATCCGGTGTATATGTCTGGATTTTGATACAATCCGCACCGCTTTCTTTGGCGGCATGAATGATCTCCTTCGCCCGTTCGATGCTCCCTGCATGATTTGCCGACATTTCCGCAATCAGATATGCCGGTTCTCCGCTTCCGATCAGGCGGTTTCCGATTTTGATCTTAAGATTATTCATCTTCTCCATACTCTGTGTCCTCATGCTTTCCCGAGCATATGATATTTCATCTCTGCCAGTTTCCAGTCTTCTTCATTGTCGATATCCTGTACCTCGGTCTCCGGAAGTTCCATGGGTACTGTCTTCTCCATGATCAGATTCTGCTGTGCCAAAAAAGAAGACACCCGCAGACAGTAGAACTGTCCAGCATCATGATAATAAGGTTCCAGATCCTGGGAACGGCTGTTGCGGTATTCCGGCCATTTGAACTTAAGATACCCATCTCCGTCCTGTACCACACAGCGCTGGGGCGGAAAGCTGAAACGTACTACCGGAAGCAGGGTATCACCCTTTTTTTCTTCCAGAAGGTGCATTGCTTCCGACAACCTCTCAGGTGTGATAAACGGTGCCGTGGGATAGATGCAGCACAACGTTTCAAAATGTTCACCGCGTTTTTCATACTCTGCCAGCACTTCTTCCAGCACATCTTTCGTAGTGGCATAATCATTTGCCGTCTTCTCACTGCGCATGAAAGGGACTTCTGCTCCATATTTTCTTGCGGTCTCTGCAATCTCTTCATCATCGGTAGATACCATGACCCGGTCAAATACCCCCGAAGCCAGTGCTGCTTCAATGGAGTATGCCAGAATAGGCTTTCCACAGAATTCTTTGATATTTTTATGGGGAATTCTCTTACTTCCCCCCCTTGCAGTTATGATTGCCACTGCTTTGCCGGCTGTCTGCATTATGAATTACCTCTTTTCTTCCAGATCCACTGTTTGATACGATAGTAGATAAAAAATAAAAGATCCGATCTGCTCTGCATCCGGATCAGCTTCTGTTCCGGTGCTCCTGTATGCTCCAGATAATAAGGATTCTGTGCAAATGCAGGAAAACGTTCTTCCACACCCTTGCGAAGCTGTCTGATAAAAGCCAGCTTAGGATGTGTTACCCCTCCCATATAAGAGAACAACGTAATCGCGTAATACAGTTCCGTATAACGATACTCAATCTCCTGTGAATATTCCGTAAGGAACCCTCTTCTCTCGCATTCCGTGTATAAAAGCTCCGCTGCCTTCATACGATCCCGACACTTTTCTTCTGTGATATGATGTACCGTGGATACCGCATGCTGGTAATAGTAATACAGCGGTTCCTCCACTCTCTCAAAATGTCGAAAGTACAGGCTCCATAAGGGACCTGCACAGTTGTCTTCGTAGAAAATATGTTCCGGGAAATCCAGGTGGTTCTCCCGGAGCACGCTATGTTTATAAATCTTCAGCACCATGCTGCCGGGACGCATGAACAGTCTCTCATGCTTTTCTTTCGTCAGATCCCCGGTCTGGTCCGGAGTATTGTTGACAATAACCTTGCCGACTTCAAAGGTATGATGATCCACCAGGCTGTAATCACAACCCACCAGATCCGCCCCGGTTGCTTCCGCTTTTGCAAGGAGCTTTTCGTAATAGTCCGGGGACACCCAGTCATCGCTGTCGATAAAACCGATCCACTCGCCCTCTGCGTTCTTAAGTCCCACATTTTTCGCACCACCCTGGCGCAGATTCACCGCATTTGGAATCACGCAGATCAGTTCCGGATAACGCTTCTGATAGTCTAACAGGATCTCTAAGGATTCATCTGTGGAAGCATCATCCACACAGAGGATCTCATAATCATACATTCCCCGGATGGTCTGCCCCACCAGGCTGTCCAGACAGTAATTCAGTTTTCCCTCCGCCGCCATATTGTAGACGGGTACGATGATGCTCAGTTTTTTACTCATAGGCTTATAAGCTTCCCCGTTCGATTTTTGCTCTGCCGTCTTCTACCCGGTAGACAATGTCACATTTTTCAATGGTCTGTAATCTGTGGGCAATAATGATCAGTGTCTTACGGCCGTGCAGTCTGTTGATGGATTCCATGATGGCTGCTTCCGTATCGTTATCCAGTGCGGAAGTCGCCTCATCTAAGATCAATACCTCCGGATCATTGTACAGTGCTCTGGCAATACCGATACGCTGTCTCTGTCCGCCGGAGAGACGAATGCCTCTCTCACCGATACCGGTCTCTAAGCCTTCCGGCAGCGTCTTTATAAATTCATCCAGCTGCGCTTCCTTCAATACTTCCCACAGTCTGTTCTCATCGATCTTATCCTCCGGCACACCAAACGCCACATTTTTACGGATCGTGTCATCCAGCATGAAGATCATCTGCGGAATGTAGCCGATATTTTTTAGCCATTTCCGATAATTACCGGGCTCTTTCACATTCACGCCGTCTGCATAGATGTAACCCGTACTGGGTTCTAACAGTCCAAGCAGAATATCCACCACAGTACTCTTGCCAGCGCCGGAAGTACCCACGATACCTACCGAAGCCCCCACTGGGATCTTCAGATCCGCGTGATCGAAGATCAGACGCTCTGTGTTCGGGTAAGCATAAGTAATGTCCCTCATCTCGATGCTGTCTTTCACATCCAGTTTTTCCTCTTCATCGGTAGCGAAGGACATATCAATGTTCTGTCCGTTGATCTCATCCTGTAAATTATCGCTGACACCCATGAAAAACGGCTCAAAATACGCAATGGAGTTGATCTGATTGTTGGTACGGTTCACACAGGGCAGCAATACGATTGCCGCTGCCGCCAGGGTTCCGAACACGGTCAGCATATTCTCCGTGGGCACGCCCGTAGCTACCAGGAAGATCATATATCCCACCATAGTGGCAACACATGCCGTCTCGATCAACAGCTTCGGTACCTGATTGTACAGGCTGTAACGCTGCACCGCATCCACATAGCCCTTACCGCACTTGCGGTACTCAGATACGAAATACTGCTCCTTGGCAGAGATCTTCACTTCCTTAATTCCCTGTACCGTCTGGGATATCCATTTGAACAGACCGCTGTAATAGTCCTGATTGTCCTTACCTGCCTTATACATGATGGGCTTCAGCACTTTCTTGATAAGCCACATGAGAGAAAGCAATACCACCGCCATCAGAATCGTCATGGTTCCGCTGGAGATGAAGCAGTAGCTGATGACGAACAGCGATACCACGCTGTCGGATAACAACTGTAACAATGCCAGGATCAGGGCATACATATTATTTACATCCGAAGTGATACTGCGCTGTACCACAGCAGTATCCGCATTCAGGTAAAATTCATAGCCCCGGCGCAGATAGTTGCGCATCATGCGCTCAGAGGTGCGAAACTGGTTCGTATAGACAAAAGATAAGGTCAGCTTTTGCTGTACGTAAGTAAACAGATTCTTCACCACGAACACCAGAATCAGCAGCACCATAACTATGATTGAGAACGTCCGGTAACTTTCCACTCCCATGATCTCATAGCAGGTCTCCGCCACACGGCTGTGCTTTACTGCTTCGGGATCAATGACGATCTGCATGACCTCCACCAGCATACCCACACCGGCAGTCTGTAAAAATGCGCTGATTACCATGAGAATAATCAGCCCCACCATGGTTCTCTTCTGTTTTTTGTCCAGCAGGACATTCATTTTCTTAATTATCTGTAACATAGAGTTCTCCAGTTCTCCGGTTCTTCATTTCTCAAATCTGTTCATTCTGTCTGTGGATCAGGGGATCTTCATAGGCATCCATGAAATCCGGTCCCAGTCGCACCGCTTCCTCCGCGAAGGGCAGCCCCTTCACCTCTGTCAGCACTCCCACTACTTTTTTAAACTTCAGTCCCGGGAAGAAATTCAACACTTCCATGGGCACTGTAGCATCGAACTGCGGATACTCCGGGAACAATTTCCGGTAATCCAGTTCATCTCTGGGGTGGGGCTTAATAAAAATACTTCCCTCTTTTTCATACATTTTTATAACATCCCGGAAAATCTTCTCTCTGACATCCAGCGTACACAGAGGATCCGTGAGAATCAGTATTTTATCCCCTACTTTGCTGCTATCGGCAATCTGGCGCTCCAGTTCTTCCTTATTTTTCACAAAAGCCTGAAGAATCAGCTGCTTGTCCGCCTCTGTCAGGCGATCCACCAGTGCTTTTCTCGGCTGCTCGATATATCTGGGGCAAGGATAATGGATTGCAGAGATATCATTAACTTCCATATCCATGCAGTATTTTCCGTAACCGTTCTGCACAAAGATCAGATTCAGATACATGGATAAAAAGGCTTTCAGCTTAAAATGACCTCTGTTGTCATATCTCGCCGCATCAAAATTTTTCAGGCAGTTCAGCCCGTCCTCCACCGCATGATAACGGATGTGATTCTGATTCAGATAATACCCGATGGGATCGGAATCGCAGTAGACATAGATATCCTTGTATTCCTTCAGATTCACCGGCACGTAAGGTGCCTCCAGTCTGGCATATTCCTTCGTGAACCGGATCCGGTTCTTCAGATTCCCCAGAAAGCTTCCTGTGTCCTCACGGTATTTTGCCAGCTCCGGGAAAAAGTCTTCCCGCTTCTCATCGAATTCCAGCACCTGTTCAAACAGTCCTGTGCTCTCCACACGGGATTTCAGGTTCTCGAAGTTATTGGACATTTTGGACAGCACTAAAGTAGCAGCCCCCACTTCCTTCGCAGGATCTGCCTCGGCACACAATTTCAATTCCTTCAAAAAAGTCACATATACATGATAGTAGGTGTGACATATATAAATTCTGTCTTTCATCTATAATCTTATAATCTCTTCTATTTTTTATTGTAACTATAACACACTTTTCCGAATCCGTAAAAAATCTTATGAAATTTTAAGAAAGTCGGTACAACCAAATTCCCCAGTAGGATGTTTCCGTCTCATAATAGCCAATAAACTTCAAGCCCATCCGCTCTGCATCACCGATCTCAGCTCCGGAGAACAGATACTCACACCCCAGTTCCCGCAATGCCTTCATGTCAAACTCCAGACCTTCATAGACTAGAGTGTTGCCCTTTTGTAGTTCCATATAATTTCCTGTGATACTGTTGAGCAGATAACAACGATTCCCCCACCGATCAAAATATACCCGTACTTCCTCGTTTTTCTCAAGCTCCGCCGCAATAACTTTCCGAAATCTATGCTTATACTCCAAAGGATAATTATTGGAATATCCATCCACCGTATAAAATCCGTGCATCAAAGCAGGAGCAGGACTAACTCCTAGATGTGCCACGCGATAAGTGCTCTTATCTTGTCCGATAGCATCATCGATCTCCTGCATCAGATCCTCGGCGAACCAGCTTTCCCATGAAATATACCCCGTGATTTGAGAGCCGTTATTGATCTGATTCACATTGAGATACATTCCGGAATTTACCTTCAACAGCTGAAGGGTAGGTAACAGACAAATCAGGAAAATAACAAGTTTCCCGGACAGCATTCTACTACCAACATATGACACTTTCGTCCTCCATAACACAGCTGCTGCCAATGCGAACTCATAATACCACCCCGCCGGGTACAGCCAGTAGACCCGCTGCATCTGAAAATAATGTAAAAAACCTGTGACACTGTTTTTCCAGTCAACTATTGCTGTCATATAGCAAAATGCATAAAACAAAGCAATACCGATCAAAAACAAAAAGTTGATCACTGCCGCCTTATAAATCATTCTGTCCGTTTCTTCCTTTTTACAGAACGCTCCCAAAAGCAGGAATACAATGATGGGCAATATCAGATATTTATGTAAGGACGGCGCATGCTGTGCACTGTTTCGGAAGAGGCTCCAAAAAGTATCAAAAAACGGCATGGCGGAAGATACCATTTCTTCCCGGTGGCTGATATAGCTGCTGTCTCCGATCAAAATTTCCAAAATCAGTGACCAATTAACAATTACATAGACTGCCAGTAATTCTGCAAATCCCACAATCGCCCATTTATTCTCTCTTTTCCGGAAAGCAGCTATCACAAGTGCCAGAAGCCACAGCCCCAACACTACATAACCCGTACACACCAGATGACTGGTTAGTCCGAACAATAAGGTAAGTAACAATGCCAAAACTATGTTTTTCCGTTTCCACAGACATAAAAACGCATACGCAACCAGTGGAATTCCAAATTCAGAAAGACCATATATTGAATATAATGGCAATACACAGAAACAGCTTCCGGCTATCACCGCCAAAATACTGCTTTCTGTGCTCTCTTTTACCAGCAAATACATTCCCAAAAAGGCAAGCAGAAAACAAATAATATACTGCACCAGAAATGCTATTCTGGCAGAAAGCAAACTGTACAACGGTAAAAACAATATAGCTGATGGTTGCATTCCGCTAGCATTCACACCATTTAGCATTTCCGGATAAACGTTACTTCCATCCAAAAAATGCCTTATTGGAAGAATATAATTCATAATGCTTTCATCCAATTGATCATTAATTTCAAACACACAGCCATTTCCCAAAATAATGTATGGTAGGAAAAAGACTACCGCAATCAATATTCCCAGCCACCACAAAGGCAACTGATCTATTCGAAGTAACCCCTTTTCTACTCGATTATATCCACTAATAAATCTTTTTTTCACTCTACTCATCGTGTTCACTCCTATAGATCAAGTCTTCGATCAAAATAGTATATTCGATATTTTCCTCCATGAGATACAATCAGTTCCTCTTTCTGAACCCCTCTAGTCCCAGTTTTTTCTTCCATATATGGTAAAATTTTCTCCAGTTCTTCTACTTCAAAATCATACAAAATGACATAAAATCCATTTTGATTATCTGCAAAATACTGTTTCAGAGCGTTTTTCATGATTGGGCTGTAGGAAAACCATGTTCCTGATATCATATAATTATGAGGTCCATTAAATCTATTTTCAAGAACAGCCCCCATATAATAGCTAGTTGAAAAGGAGTCCATCAAATACTTACGCTCCGGGCACCTGTCGCAATAATCATTAATTTCCATTAGCCCATGCATATACTGTTCCATGCCTTCATTCTGGATTTTCAAGAAACGATACTGCTGCCTGCCACTTTGATATCCCATAAAAATCAGAATCAGGCACATCAAAGCTGCACCTACTTTTTTCCATACTGCTTTCTTCTCCTCAACAACAATTGCCACCAGCATAATCGCCAAATAAAATGCTGTTTCCCCAAAATGCAATGGCAAGATCACTCTGTTAGGCATTCGTCCTTTATAAAGTAAATATCCCCATATCACAAAAGATCCCACTTTTACAAAAGCCACCGGTATCAGGTAACGATATCGTCCATAAATAATTATTATACTACTTACAAGGACCAGTGCCACCACTGTAATTCTATTCACATTCCACACGCCATCTTGCCACATCACGGTGCAATAGTCGTTTAACAATTCTCCAATTTGTGGAAAACTATATTTTGCTTTCGCATATGCAGCTAGTTTTTCAGCACACTCAGCATTTAAATTTCCACCCAGTATTATATATCCCTTATAAGCTTCATATTCAGCCTGGCTCACACGATACTCATCGAGAATATCGGAAACCTCTTCATATTCTGGTTTTCCATAATAATCGAACATTTCTGTTCTGGCATTGTTATATTTTAGGTAATCCTTCCATTCCGCACTATGATAACCAATTGCATTTCCGATTTGTCCAAGAGTGAAACATCCAATGACAATTCCCAGTATTACAAGAAGTAATGTCAATTTTTCCCTCATATTTTTTCTCTTATCAGCCAGAAGTAATCCGGCTGTTGCCAGCATTCCCAAAGGCTGCACCAGCAACATAGCATCTCTGCGAAGCAAACAGGACAACAACATAAAAACTGCAAATATACAAAGTTTATGAAAATCCAATTTGGTCATATATAATGTACACAGTAAATAAACATATCCTGCAACAGTCAGGACAATTGCTGTCGATGTATACTGTATTTTGGCAATGGCATAAAAATTCTGCAAAAATAATGTCATCACAATTCCCATACTAAATAGTATTTGTACTTTATTTCTGCATAATTTAATCACTGCATTGAACGCCACCGCATAAGCCACCACATGGAATAACAAAAGCATCAGACCATACCACGGAATTCGCAGAGTAATTCGATATAAACCTGCCAAAAGCAAAGATAACCAATAATTTACATATACTGTATGTGCATCCGGTTCTCCTCCATAGGTTCCACTCAATATTTCCGTGATAAATCTATCATCATTACTTTCAAAATATATTCCTGCGCGAATATAAACTGACATAATCATAATCACGCTGATTCCAACGCACATAAAAAAGCGAACTAAAGAGTGTGTGCTTTCCTTATCTTTAGAAATGTACACTGATGTAGTCCCCCCTGTCTACAATATATCCTTCCTGTGGATAGCGAGGCTGATCCGCGGACTGCACTTCCGCCTCCGCATACAGACTGCCGTCTAATAGCGGAACAATCGTATGTCCATGCATGGCAAAAAACTTCACCAGCTCCGCATCGTTATCAAACGCATACCGTCCCCATTCGATGACAGACAGCGCCGGGGTCTGTGCCACCCATACACCTTTGGAACCGCGGTTGTATTTGTCCAAAAGATCCGGATCGATCCGATCCGTGATCCGTTTCATCTTCCAATAAGTCTCTGTTCCGTAGCCCACGTAGGCATCCTGAATAATGCTGTAGGGGATCTCATAATTTCCCGTGAATACCACTGGTTTGGAGGTGTCAAAATCCCGTTCCAGATCCAGGGCGATCTGGTCCACCGTCTTCACGGCAGCCTCGTATTTCTGTCTGTCTATATAGAACCATTTCGTCATGTCCATGCACTGGTTCCAGGTGATCACGAACAGCACTGCCACCGCAATCCCCCGTACTCCCAGGATAAGCTTCCTCCGTACGCCCCGTCCAATCCGTGCCGTAAGGCTCCAGATGCCATAGGCAAATAGCAGTGCCCCATAGCCGCAGAAGATGGGTAAAAACTGCGCCGAACGGTACAGGGTTGCTTTCCCCTCGATAAATAATAAGGAAAACGCTGCCAGATACGCTGCCGGCAGAAGTACCAGTGCCCACAGGTCTCTCCCCCGCACTGCACGCACCAGCGCCACCACCGTAATGATGACCGCAGCCAGGACAAAGATACGGATCGGCAGATACGCATAGGCAAACACGCCGTATAATACAAAGGTTCTCTTCAGAATCATTGCCAGCTCACTGAAAGCTCCGGATCGGAACATCCAGCCTAACATCTCCGTCACCGAGCGCTGCACCGCTTCTCCTTGTAAATATTCCAGATGAAAAGCTTTTGTAAGCACAACGATCATCAGACTTCTGAGGATTACTGCCACCAGAGCCGTCACTGCTCCGCCCACCAGTGTGAGGAATACTCCTCTCGCTCCGGTCTGGGACTTTCGCTCCGTTCCCAGACCGATTCTCTCGGTCAGCAGCAATAACATCAAACCGGCAAGCCACAGAATCATAAAAGATTCATAACATCCCATGGCGATCCATAAAAATACCGCGGCAAACGCCATATCCCCCATATGGAGCTGCTGCCATCTGTTTTTCCCGACGCGGTTAACCTGCCATTCCCGCATACAGCACAGGCTGAGCCCGCAGCACAGATAGCCGATGGCAATTCCGTTATGCAGGAAATAGGTAAATACCTCACTGATCAGCGGGCAGGAAATAAATACCGCTCCGAAAAAGGCATAACCGACATACGGGACCTTCTCTCCCAGAACAGAATAAAACAGCACCGTCCATACCATTGCCGCCAGTACCAGCAGACATACCGCAATAAAATCCGTCACGAAAGGAACAAACTCCGCCAGGGAGATCACCTTGTTCAGGAGAAACAGCACCCACCGCCCCACAATGGCAATCAGTCCCTCTTCAAAATAATACAGCGACGGAGTGTCATCAATACCGATGGTAACATTTGTCACCTTATAGCCGTAAGCACATACTGCTGTAAGCAGCAGTATCCCCATAAACCATCGATTCTCCCAAAATTTACGAAAATTTCTGCTCCAGTCTAATGCCCTTTTTTTATGTTCTCTGTATTTCTCCATTACTTTCCTGCCTGCCCCTGTTCCTGATCTTATTGCCGCTATTCTATTGTTTTCGGCTCCAAGCGATATATCACGAAATCATAGTACATATAATGAAATTCCAGTTCCAATTCGTAATTGTAGCCATCCTCCATCGGATCGGGTTCGCTTCCCTTGAAGCAGATATACCAGACATTCTCATAGGAATCCAGCTGATTATACTCCATCAGGGCATCCGTATTGACAAAAGGAAGGCTGTATAACTTGTATCCCACCAGATAATAATGCAGATCCGGGTGATAGACGTTCAGGAAAATCGTATGCGTATAGGGTCCGATGATCGCATCATTGTCCGTAACTTCGGTCTCTATAAAATTCTCGTAAGTCTTAAGTCCCTGATCATATTCCAGACGAATCTCGGAAGCATACTGCAGTACAAAACACAAACCGGCGGTTCCTAAGGTACCTGCGATCCACCATTTTCTGCCCTTCTCCCCGGCATTCTCCACAATCTGTGCAAATCCCACCGCATACCACAGCATGACAAATCCCATGCCCGGGAACGCATAACGTCCCATAAAGCAGTTGTTGATCGTAGCGGAGATCAAACCACCCACGATTCCGGTCAGTGCAAAAGTCGCTGCCCCGATGGCAGGAGCGGCGTTATGCTGTTGTCTCACCCAGTCCACCGCACCGTAACTTAATACCAGGCACAATGCGATTCCAAGCAGAACCACAATACCGATGGGTGTCTCCACTGCCGAGAACCATTCCTTGCAATAATCCATCACCGAATTCAGGGTAGCCAGTTCTGCGGTGGAACCGTCATCATAACGCATCCGCAGGACGAACTGTCTACATGTCACCGCAAGCCACGGGGAGAACACGATTGCCACCGTAAATCCGGAGATGAAAAATCCCCTGATCAGCTCTCTTTTACGGCAGATCAGGATCGTAGTAAAGAACAGACCATAGAAAAGAAAGGTCTGAATCAGCGCAAACGTATGACAATACACCGTACAGATGCTCGCCAGGCAGAACACGATCCACTTTTTTCGGGTGGCTTCCCGGAAAATATCGTACGCGGAAAGTCCGGTCAGCGTCAGGAAAAACAGTGCCACCGCATACATACGTACATTGCCCGCCTGTACGCTGAAAATCGGCATCAACAGAGAAAATGTCATAAAATATACCGAAATCTTCCGATCAAACAGCTTTGCCACATAATATTTTCCCAGCAGCATATAGCCCAGCATAAATACGACGGACATCAGCTTCAATGCCCAGAAATGCATACCTCCGCCGCATAAATGATAGAACAGTTTTAACAGCACATAATAAAACGGAGAATGATCATCCGTCGCCGTGATATAGATCAGTCGCTTCCAGGGAAGGGATACCATGGAAGCCGAATACGCCTCATCATACCAGAGATTGTTAGTGATACAGAAGGCTCCCCAGATTACCAGTGCTGCCACCGGCAGTCCGTGCCACAACAGCGTCCAAAGTTTCGTCTGTATGAAATTATGCACTTTTCTGCTGCGTGTCTCCATGCCGTCTTAATACCTTTCTTCTCTACTTTGCCGCTCATATCGGGGGCGGATCCCAAGGTCTTTCACACTTATGTGAAAACTCATGCGGGCTGAAACCTTTTGTCCCCGGCATCATTAATATCGCTTATACAGTACCATATCCGCATCTCGGCCAATCACTTCATAGCCCTCCACGCTGCACAGCTCGTCGATCTCACCGCCGCTTACGGTGGCAATGTATTTGCTCTTAAGCTCTGTCAGATGCTCCAGGATATATTCTCTCTCACAACAGCTGATGCCGAACCCCTTCGGTGCACTGTACAGTAACTGCCATTTCAGATTCTGATTGCCCTCCGGCGTCTCATCCCCGAAGGTCCAGATGATCACATTGTCGTAATTCGGTACATTTTCCGTCTCCAGTGTCAGGTTCTCTGCAAATATCTGCTGCCAGTATTCCACCTGCTGTTGTCGATCCTCTGTCACATAGGGAACCTGATAATCGTAAGGCTCCACTGCCTTATAGCTGTACAGATACAGAAACGCAGCTCCCAAAAGCACCGCTTTTTTATAATATCTGGTCTGCAGCATACTTACGATGAAAATTCCCGCTGCGATGAAAGTCAGGAAATGCTTGCTGCCTTCCACCATCTTATACATCAGCAGATGGGCAAACAGCATAGCGATCAGGCTTAAGACAAAATGTACCTCTATGATCAGCTGATTTTTCAAAGTTTTCTTTTCATCCGCAGGTTCCATCACAATCCGTGCTGCCCGTTTGGTCCGGCGCAGTTTTCGGACATCCAGAAAACTCTGCACCAGCAGAATCGCAAGCAGTAACAGATATCCGTCAAAAAAGGCTCCGGAAGCCAGTCCGCTCTTCACTCCGGCGATACAGTGTCTGTAGAACTCCAGCCCCTTCCAGTGCAGGGTTCCGAAGAAATTCCTGAATCCCGCGCCAATACCATCAGTGAAAAAGGTAGTGATCCAGTCCGTATAAAATAATGGGGTAAAATATTCCGCTCCCAGGAAATGTTTGATCAGCGCATAGGCAACTCCCGTCACCATTAGGATGAGTACTGATCCGATCCAACCGGCGCATTTATTTTTACGTATCCAGAAAAAGCATGCCAGCATCAGGAATAGCAGCATGTAGGGACGCATCAGCGTTAACAGTACAGAGATGATGAACATGGCAATGAGCTTGCCCTTCGTCTCCCGCTTCAGATAGGAAATTGCCAGTCCGTAGAACAGGATCAGCATGCTGAAGCAGATGACCTCCGGCATGCCGGACAGCATATATCTCGTAAACAATGTGTACAGACTGAACAGAACCGTCAGGATTCCCAGCTGTTTCCAGGTGGGTTTCACCAGCCATACAAATACAAACATCGTGATGGTCATCAGGACAATATTGCAGATCACCGGAGACATCAGATTCCATCCGAAGAGCAGCCCCCACAGAATCCACGGGAATACCAGTACCGGACTCCACGCTGCAAAAGAAAGCTGCAGGGCATGGCTCTCATTGAATCCGAAAAAACCTCTCGGGAATCCGTAATTTACAATACCCTCCACCTGCTTAAAATAAAACAGCTCATCGTTCCATTCCGAGGACGGCAGATATACCTGTCCGATGCTCCTGCCCTCCGCCGCCGTCCGTACCAGACAGCATACTACGGGAAGCAGTGCCATCAGCACTGCCTTCAGCATGGTCATATACCTTTTATCCTGTTTCCACCAGTCCGTAAATTGCGTTTTTTTCATCATCTATTATCCTCGTCCTCCAGATGGATCTTCTCTCGGATCACATACTGGGGTGAATTATTCATGCTGATATAGATACGACCCACGTATTCTCCGATCAATCCTAACATGATCATGATCATACCACCGAAAAATACCAGCGCCGCCATCAGCGCGCTGAATCCCATAGGCACATTGGGATTCACCAGCCGCTTGATGATCGTGTAGATTCCGTAGAGGAAACCCAGCCCGGCACAGCCCACACCGAGAGAAGTGGCGATTCGTAAGGGTTTCACGGAAAATGCTGTAAAACCGTTGAACCACAGTCCAAGCAGCTTCTTCAGCGTATAACCGGAATTACCCTCTTCCCGTTCTCTGTGGCATACCGGTACATTGGTAATATTTTTGGTTGCCCGAAGCACCAGACCGATGACATAAGGGTAGGAATTCTCATAGCGGATCATGTCCTCCACCACGAAACGTTTCACTGCAAAATAGCTGGAGATATACAGATCCGCAGGCTTATTTAACATCATCCGGGTCATCAGTTCATTCACTTTGCTGCCAATATTCCGGAATGTGGAATGCTGCTTATGCTCATAGCTGGCATACACCGCGTCATACCCTTCGTCCAGTTTCTGCAAAAGCTTATCCACCTCGTCTGCCGGCGTCTGTCCATCATCATCCAGACACACTACGTAGTCGCCGTCAGAATGCCGTAATCCTGCCATCAGCGCCGCATGCTGCCCGAAATTCCTGGCGAAGCCGATTCCTTTGATATTATCGTATTTCTCACACAGTTCCCGGATCGTCCCCATGGTGTTGTCCGGTGATGCATCATTTACCAGAAAAATGTCATAGGTATACTGCGTCAGTCTCTGCATGGTCTCCCGGATCTCCTTAACCACATGGGGCAGCGTGTGCTCCGAGCGGTAGCAGGGGATCACAAAACTTACTTTTTTTATTCTGTCCATTTCTATTGCTTGCTCCTTCTTAATCTGCCGCATTCACGGCTGCCATCCATACGATGTCACGGTACGCACCGTCAATACACACGTCGTCTTTTAACAGCCCTTCTCTGACAAATCCCGCCTTTTCATAACTGCGGATCGCCTGCATGTTATCCGATAGTGCCCGCAGATAGACTCTGTGCAGCTTCTCCGTCTCAAAGCAGTACTGTAACATCAGCTTCGCCGTCGCCGTACCGATGCCACGTCCTCTGGCAGACGCTTCTCCGATGAAAATACCGTATTCCGCCTTGTTATGATGTCTGTCGATATCCCGGATATAGACAGATCCCAACGGCATGTCTCCCTCCAGATCACAGATGATCATCTGCACCACATCCCCGGTCTCCACATGGGTCCGGATCCAGTTCTCATGAGACTGTCTGGTAAAAAGTGCCTGGTAGATGAAGTTTTTACGCACTGCATCGCTGTTACGCCATGCCACAATCCGGTCCGTGTCCTCATAAGTCATGAGCCGCAGATAGATCCCGGCTTCCGTATCCCGGTACTTTTCGGAGATCGCTTCCGATGTTTTGTTTTCCGGTGTATTATTTTCTGATGTTGCTGTCTGCAATTGTTCTCTCCTTACTGTCTGTAGGCATTGCACAGATCAATGACTCTCTGTATCTCCTCTTCCCGCATCTCGGGGAACAGGGGCAGCGTCACGCAGTGACCTGCCAGGTATTCTGCATTGGGGCAGTCCCCGGGATGATACCCTAAGTCCGCGTACGCCTTCTGTAAATGGCAGGGTACCGGATAGTGCATGTTGCACTCCACATCATGATCTGCCATATAGCGGATAAAATCCTCATGATCCGGGACCGTAATGACAAGCAGGTGGAATACCGGTGTGGTATTCTCCGGATGCCGCTGCATGGTAATCAGAGGATTCGTGATCTCCCGGATATAGCGGTGTCCGATCTCCTGCCGTCTCTTCGTCCACTCCGGCAGGTACTGTAAGCTGACGCTCAGCACCGCACCCTGCAGTCCCTCCAGTCTGTAATTATATCCGATCTCATCGTGATAGTAACGTACATCACAGCCCTGATTTTTCAGGCGGTCGATATGCTTATAGTATTCTTCTTTTTCGCAGGTGACGCTGCCGCCCTCTCCGAAGGCATAGAGATTTTTCCCGGGATAAAAGCTGAAACATGCCAGGTCTCCCAGGGTTCCTACATTTCTGCCCTCGAACTGTGCGCCGTGCGCCTGGGCGCAGTCTTCCACCACGAACAGTCCGTGACGGTCTGCGATCTCCCGGACACCTGCGTAATCAAAAGGCTGTCCGTAGAGGTGCACGCCAATGATTCCCTTCGTCTTCTCCGTGATCTTCGCTTCCAGTACGGAAGGATCGATCTCCCAGGTATCCGGCGTACAGTCCGCAAATACCGGTGTAGCTCCGGTGTAGCTGACGCCCCATGCCGTAGCAATGTAAGTGTTGGCGGGTACGATGACCTCATCTCCCGGTCCTACGCCCAGGGCTAACATCGCCAGATGCAATGCGGAAGTGCCGTTGTTCACGCCGCTGGCGTATTTACTTCCCACATACGCGGCGAACTCCTTATCAAACGCATCTGCGTATTTTCCGCCGGAAAATGCAGTTTCTTTACATACCTTTTCAATTGCCTCTCGGTAGGCATCCGCATGTGCCTCCACATCTCTCGTCAGGTCGATTCTCTTAATATGTGCCATTCTGTCGTCCTTCTTTCTTCCGTTCCCGGCCGTTTCCCCGGTCGTTTCTATCCGCATCCCCTGTCAGCCCGCATTGTTACGGTTTCCGTCATCCTGTGGCTGTCTTATATGTGCTTTTTGATATAGAACTCGTTGAATAACCTGGCAATCTGCACCAGATAATTACAGATCGTCTTGAATACTTTCACTGTCGTATTATAGTCTTCCTGCCATTCCACAGGATAATCCAGGATCTTCACGCCCCGCTTCTCCGCCCGCAGCAAGAATTCGATCATGTAAAACCACCCGTTGTCCTGACTGCAGCCTTCGATCAGAGAGATCGCCGTCTCCCGGCGGACAAAAGTGAAGCCGCAGATGGCATCCGTGGATTTCATCCGCAGGAATACTTTCAACAGAATGAGCAGCCCCTGGGAAGTGATCTTGCGGTACCATTTTCTGCCCTTTGTATCGGACTCTTTGGCGAAACGGCTGCCGTTGATATACTGAATCTCGGGTTGTGTTTCGAAGAGATGAATGGCTTCTCCTAAATGCTTAATGTTGGTAGACAGGTCGATATCCATATAACCTACCACATCCCCATGGCTTAATGCCACGCCTCTGCGGAATGCCGCGCCCACACCCCGGACGTTAATTCTCTCATAGCGCACTTTGTCGTATTTTTTACGCAGCGCCTCTGCGATCTTGGGTGTCTCATCCTCGGAGCCGTTGTCCACGATGATGATCTCATAATTTTCAAAAGCGATCTTTTGCAGATATTCCACCGTGCGAGTCACACCGCTCTCTAAGCGCAGCCGCTCATTTAATACCGGAAAAATAATTGTAAACATCATTTTGTCAGTTTTTCCACTCCTTCTATTACATAGCGCTGTCTCTTAAAGCTCATGTTCAGGATCACCGACAGATATTTGAAAATCAGTGTCAGCATCACAGACATCATGAAAAATCCAAAGGAGATCAGCGTCATCAGACTCATCCAGCCTTCCACGGGGCGTACCGTGCTGAAGACGGAATACACGATCCAGCCGAACATGATCACCATCACAGAGAACAGGATCACGCTCACCAGCATGGAAAATTTCTCCAGTACATTCGTAAAAATGATCAGCGTATCCAGCGCCAGACTGCTGCGGGTACTGCGTTCTTCCCGGTTCCTGCCGCCGTTTGCCAAACTCTTATTATCATAGACCAGCGTGTCCGCTTTCAATCCGCA
Source organism: Lachnospiraceae bacterium UBA5895 (assembly GCA_002431915.1). Lineage (GTDB taxonomy): Bacteria > Bacillota > Clostridia > Lachnospirales > Lachnospiraceae > Acetatifactor. The sequence goes on from DJEP01000067.1 coordinate 31,540, forward strand.
GTTCATGTACATTGCCTTCCGGTAAGGGATGTAAGCGTTCATCTGGTTCACACGGTTCACCGCCCGGCGGGAGATGATACGGAATCTCTCCTGGCGCAGCTTGTGCGTGTTACGGCTTCCCAGATTATATACCGCGTAAAACAGACGGGAGGTAAACGCTACATCGTGTTTCGGTGCCGCTGCCACCACATCGTAACCTTCCAAGGCTCTGCGGTATACCTCCATGATCAGGGACGGTTCAAAATCCGGCAGACATTTGTCGAACTCAAACAGGAAATCTCCTACCGCCAGATCTCTTCCGGCATTCATCGCCATCTCCACGCCCTGGTAAAAGCTTAGATTGATCATGCTTACCACATGACGGGTGCCGCTCTCTTCCAGGAATTTATGGATCTCTTCTATGGTGTTGTCCATGCAGCAGTCGTTGACACAGACGATCTCATATTTTTCAAAATTTTCTTCCATGGTACCGCAGACCGTTTTCAGGAAATCCCGGATGCTGGCACCGTCATTGTGCAGATAGAGCACACAGGACACAAAATTTTTTTCTTTATTCAGAATCTCTTGATTTTGCATTACTTTCTTCTCCATAGTTTTTCTCTATGTCTCACTCTAAATAGGGATCCAGATCGTATACCGTGTTGATCTTCCCCGACAGTACACTGATAAATGTAGGTTCTGTGGAAATCGCCCGGATCACGGTAGGTCTGGAATCGTCGATCTCCGAAGCCTTCAGGATCGGCTTCATGGAAAACAGAGATTTCTCATAGCTGAAACCGTACTCTTCCCGCAGATATTTTCTCGCCAGTGTGGACATATACTCCCAGGCACTCTCCGGTCTGCCCGGACAGTCATTGCAGTTACCCAGCCACCCATTCCGACAGATATTCCCATCCTGTCCCACGCAGGGGAACTTGGGTGTGGTATCATAGCTGGTCTTATGGGGTGTAAAGGTCACCGAAGTCAGGGAATGATATCCCGTCCTGCCAAAGGGCATGATAGAGAAAAAGGGACCGTCCATCACCGTGAAGCCGATATTATGGATCTTCTCGCTTGCCTTGCAGAGAATGATCTCACACAATTCATACTTCAGACCGAAGGGTTCCGTCGTCACGCCTTCCACCTTTTCCAGTACCTGATTCACAGAAGCATAAGTGGCATTCAGCACAAAGGGCGCCCGGTAGACTTCCTGCTGCCCCTCATGCAGTGCGGTCACCTCATAACAGTCCGTAAGCTTTACGATCTTCGTGATCTCTCTGCCAAAATGCAGCTTCACACCGGGATATTTTGCGATCTCTTCCATGAGATAATCCCGCAGGATATGGGCATCGTAGGTATATTCCTCCGTGAGAAAAGCACCGTCGCACAGTCCCGGCTGAAAATATTCCTCCACCGGAAGTGCCTTACAGGGAATTCCGCCATCCTTACAGAATTTCAGAAATTCCGCCGCATCCGTCCAGGAAAAATGAGCCGAAGTGGCATAAATCTGTTCAAACGATGTATGAATGCAGAAGGAATAGTCCTCCACAAAACGTTTAAAATACCCCGCCGATTTCATGGCAGTAGACAGAGAACGGGGATAATGATACCCCATGTGTACTCTTGCCTGGTTGATATATGTGGCTCTGGTAAAAGGTGCCTGCTCGATCTCCAGCACTTCCACCTGCTGCCCTCTTTTTGCACAATACAGCGCGGCATACAGTCCATACAGACCCGCGCCTATGATCAGCTTGTCCATTTGGTTATCCTATATTGTCCTTGTTTTCTTAAATCTATGTTTTATCTATGCTTTTCTGTGTTTTATCTATGCTTTTCTGTGTTTTATCTATGCTTTATCTACGCTTTTTCTATGCTTTATCTACGCTTTTTCTGTGCTTTATCTATGCTTTTCTATGCTTTATCTATGCTTTTCTGTGTTTTATCTATGCTTTTTCTATGCTTTATCTATGCTTTTCTATGCATTCCGACGTAGCTTGCGCAGTTGCACTGTTAATTGTCTTGCAGAACAACCCCAGCAGATAAGGCAGTGCCAGCATCACCGGGTAGACATAACGCATCTGTACCGTAGGTCCCAACAGCATCGTGCCGTAGTAGCCTCCCACGATGACAAGTGGCAGACATAAGCGTTTTCTGTCTGTGATCATCAATACTGCTGCCAGTCCCAGATACAGCCACAGATAACTTCCCGGCACGAAAATATATTTCAGCAAAGGGATCCGCAGATATCCGTTATTCTCCGCCCAATTCTCCAGCCGTTCATACAGCCACGGGAATTTACTGTCTTTATAGATGCCTCTTTCATTCAACACACCTTCATCCCAGCGGGTCTGCACATAGCCCAGTCCTTTTTCCTCTTCCGTCTGGCTCACCGTAGCATGGGTCGTATCGAACGGTGACAGGAAACCGGCATCCACCGCCAGTCCGGCATTGATCATATCACCCGGATAAGTTCCCAACAGATGCAGATAGGTCTTTATAAACTCCCCGGAGCGGTATCTCACTACATACGTGTTGGTATGACGCTTTACCGGATCCGCGATCCCCGGATCGTAGTCCCTATACGCTTCATCCAGGATAAAGTCATTGATCAGTGCCTTATCCTGCTCCGTCATGGTACCGTCATCCTCCGCCAGGACTCCCACCCCGCCGTGATAGATCATGCACCGGGACATCTGTTGGATCGGCATGCTTAACATTTCCCGCTTGTCTCCCTGCTCCGCATGAGTCAGAGTAAATGTCGCAGACAGCACAAAAAGCCCTACGCCGAAAGCCACCGTGCTAACCACAAGCAGCCTCCCCCAGAGCTTCCTCGCCCATTTCCCGAAGCAGAACATCAGGAATAAAAAAGCCAACAATACGATCATAGCATATTTTCCGTTATTCCGAAACAGAATCATTCCCACGGTTCCGATTCCAAACAACAGATCCCGGATTCCGGGACGGATACTCCTGCGGTCCTCCATGAGAAGATCCGTCAGGCTCACCAGCTGTAATAATAAAAACGCGCTGAACACAGTGTCCTTGGTCATGCTGACACTCATGTACCAATGGAACGGGAAAAGCATTCCAAGCAGGAGTACAAGCATCTGTGCGCCCGCCGGGGTTTTTCTTCTGTGTAATACCCACA
>DJEP01000061.1 GCA_002431915.1 Lachnospiraceae bacterium UBA5895
CGATTTGTGCGCAAGCGCCCATCGCTGTCTTCACTATGCCTATGCGCGGCTCATTGCTCGCGTAACTTTCCATTTACATTAGAAACGGAAAGTCATGTTGTCTCGCTCCATTGACTTGTTGTATACTTATTTCTATAGTAATTTATTGACGGGCAAGTAGTGCCTGCATAGGAGCAAAAGTGAGATATCAGATCAGACATGCAAAAGTCCAGTATGGCGGAGATGTCATCCTGGAGGATGTGAATTTTGAAATACATGACAATGAGAAAATCGCAGTGGTAGACCGCAACGGCTGCGGTAAGACTACGCTTCTGAAACTCATCGCAGGGGATCTGACCATGAGCAATTCGGACAGCGATGAAGACTGCGGCATCACCATGGCGGGACGGCAGGAGATCGGGTTCTTACGGCAGGTGAATTTCATCGACACAGAAGTAACCGTGGAAGAAGAAATCAAAAAAGCTTTCGCCCCGGTATTTGCCTGCGAAGAACGGATGCATGAACTGGAAGAACTGGATGCGGATGCGGACGAGTCGTAGGATTGTGAGACGAAAGAGACATCCGAATAGGCAGAATCATACGAACATTATAGGAAATACTTTACCATGGCACGAGAACGAGACCTTACAACCGGCAGCATCACAGCCGGTCTCTGGGCGTTTGCCCTGCCCCTGATGCTGGGGAATGTGATGCAGCAATTTTATAATCTGGTGGACACCTGGGTGGTGGGTCGCTATATCGGAGACAACGCACTGGCAGCAGTAGGCTCCTCTTACACGTTGATGACCTTTCTGGCTTCAGTTATCATAGGCATGTGTCTGGGAAGCGGCTCTTATCTGTCTATGGCTTACGGAAGAAAAGAAATGGATGCCATCCGGGGAGGGCTGTTTCAGTCTTTTACCCTGATTGGTATACTGACACTGCTTATTATGGGAATCTTTTATGCAGCATTAAATCCCATCATCCACCTGTTACAGGTGCCGGAAGAGACCTTCGCGGACATGCGCACCTATCTGTTTTATGTATTTTTTGGCTTTTTTGCAACCTTTTTATATAACTATTTTTCCAATGTGTTAAGATCTATGGGAAATTCGGTGATTCCGCTGATTTTCCTGGGGATTTCCGTGGTTCTGAATGTATTTCTGGATCTGTATTGCGTGTTGGAACTGCATATGGGAATCAAAGGGGCGGCGATTGCCACAGTGATTGCTCAGACAGTTTCCGGAATCGGCATTTTATGTTATTTCCTGATTGCATATCCCGAACTTCGGATTCGGAGGGAAGACAGGAACTGGAACAAAGAGCGCCTGCGTACCATCCTCTCCCTGTCCGGTTTTACCTGTTTACAGCAGTCGGTGATGAACTTCGGCATCCTGATGGTGCAGGGCATCGTCAACAGCTTCGGTGCCAACGTCATGGCAGCCTTTGCGGTAGCAGTGAAGATCGATACCATTGCCTACATGCCGGTGCAGGATTTCGGCAATGCGTTCTCGGTATTTGTGGCACAGAATTTCGGTGCGGAGAAAAAAGAACGAATAAAGCAGGGAATCCGCAGTGCCACCCTCAGCGTACTGGTATTCTGCATCGTTATCAGTACGGCGGTATTTGCTCTGGCGGAACTGCTGATGCGTATTTTTGTAGACCGAACCAGTACGGAAGTCGTAGCGGTGGGCGTACAGTACCTGAGGATTGAGGGCGCGTTTTATTTAGGAATCGGTATTTTGTTCCTGCTCTACGGCTACTACCGCGCGGTGAATAAACCGCTGATGTCGGTGGTGCTTACGGTGGTATCACTGGGAACCCGCGTCCTGCTTGCTTATGTCCTGTCGGGGATTACAGCAATCGGCGTCATCGGCATCTGGGTGGCTATTCCCATCGGATGGTTCCTGGCAGATGCTGTGGGAATGGTGTATTACATCGAAAAAGAGAAGCTGCGTTAGGCAGCTTCTCTTTTTCGTTCCATTATGTACTATTGCGGTCTCTCCGCTTTCATTTTTCGTTTTGCTTCGTACATCTTTGCATCTGCTTCCTGAACAATATCTTCCATGGGGCGTGACATATTGTGGATTAAGACGGAATAGCCCATAGCGACAGTGATGGGATGCTAATCCCACGATATGCGAATAGAGGGTAGGATTGTGGGAGTGCGTAGCACGGAACAATCCGTAGGCATCAAAGTCGGGGGCTTTTGACCCCGACATCATTATAATAAGAATATCCTATAAAAGTCAATGTTCGCGTGACACATACAAAAGATTTCATATAAAAGACAATTTATTATTGCATGTCGAAATAAAGTGTGCTATTGTATCATTATTGCCGCGGTAACGTGGTAAAGGTTTACTCTGGAGAGTCTTTCTGCGGAACATTATTTTTTTGACGGTTTCGTATAGAAGGCGCCGAAGGTGTACGGCAGCGGTCGCTGACAATCTCTCAGGCAAAAGGACAGAGCACCAACGTGCTTATTCCCGTTCTCTTCGGAAGAAATCAATCTACTATAGTACGTCACAAAAAGTGACGGGAGGAGAGGGAATATGTTAGAAACAATTAGCAACTTTCTGAGTACAGTGGATGATTTCGTCTGGGGCATCCCCCTGATCGTCCTGATTCTGGCCACAGGTCTTTTTCTTACGACCAGACTTCATTTTTTGCAGATCACGAAGCTACCCCATGCAATCAGACACTTAATTGCCAATGAGAAGACAGGCGAAGACGGAGAAGTATCCAGCTTTGCAGCCCTGTGTACCGCATTGTCTGCCACCATCGGAACCGGTAATATTGTAGGCGTGGCAACGGCTATTGTGGCGGGTGGTCCCGGAGCTCTGTTCTGGATGTGGATAGCAGCATTGGTAGGAACGGCGACGAAGTATTCCGAGTGTCTGCTGGCTGTGAAATACCGTGTGGTAGCTGAGGACGGACACATCATCGGCGGACCTTTCTACTATATCGAGAACGGTATGGGAAAGAACTGGAAATGGCTGGCGAAGATCTTCGCTTTCCTGGGTGTGTGCGTGGGTCTGTTCGGTATCGGAACCTTTACCCAGATCAACGGTATCACCAGTGCGGTACATAATTTCTTCGATGCAAACAATGCACATACCGTACAGCTCTTCGGCATGGATTATTCCTGGAGCGTTGTAATCTCCGGAATCCTTTTGACCATCTGCGTGGCTCTGGTAGTCATCGGCGGATTAAAGCGTATCTCCACCGTGGCACAGGTCATTGTTCCTTTTATGGCAGTGACTTATGTGGTAGCCTGCCTGCTAGTACTGATCTTTAATGTAACTGCAATTCCTTCCGCTATCGTGACCATCGTTCAGAGTGCGTTCGGTATGCGTGCCGTAGCCGGTGGCGCTCTGGGTGCGATCCTCATGGCAATGCAGAAAGGTATTGCAAGAGGTATCTTCTCCAACGAGGCAGGTATCGGTAGCGCACCTATCGCAGCGGCTGCAGCACAGACCGATTCTCCTGCCAAGCAGGGACTGATCTCTATGATGGGTACCATCATTGATACTCTGATCATTTGTACTATGACCGGTCTTACTATCGTAATCACCGATTCCTGGAATGTAGGTCTGGACGGTGTGGATGTTACCACCAGAGCTTTCCAGCAGGGTCTGCCTTTCAACAGTTCCATCGCATCCTTTATTCTGATGGTCTGCCTGGTATTCTTTGCATTTACCACCATCCTCGGATGGGATTACTACAGTGAGAGATGCCTGGAGTACCTGATCGGTCAGAAACCGAAGGCAATCAGGGCATACCGTTGGCTCTACATTGCCTGCGTATTCATCGGACCCTACATGACTGTTAAGGCAGTATGGACCATCGCAGATATCTTCAACGGTCTGATGGCGATTCCGAACCTGATCGCACTGCTGGCATTAAACGGTGTGGTTGTGGCTGAGACCAAGAAATACCTTGACAATGCCAGAAAAAAGTTTTAAAAAAGTTCTGTAGCCCTATAATACGGAGAAAATTCAGGTTTTCTCCGGAAAATAGATGTGAGGAACTATTATATGAAAGATCTTACAAAGGGCAGACCGTCAGTATTGATACTGACGTTTGCCCTTCCTATTTTTTTAGCCAATTTATTACAGCTGACCTACAGTCTGGTAGATACCCGTATCGTTGGATCGTATCTGGGAGACAGTGCACTGGCGGCCGTGGGTGCCACCACGACACTGAGCAATCTGATCGTGCAGTTCTTAATGGGAATGTGCAACGGTTTTGCCATTATCTCTGCGCAGCATTTCGGCGCAAAAGATATGGTCAAATTGCGGAAATCTCTGGGAAATGCGCTGGTGCTGGGAACTGTGGTGGCGATAGTCATGACGGTGACGGGACTTTTGTTCCTACAGCCGATCCTGCGTTTTTTAAATGTACCGGCGGATCTGTCGGATACCGCAGCACAGTATGTGGCAGTGATTATTGCCGGACTGGTCATTACTTTATTATATGATGTGCTATCCGCAACCTTAAGAGCCATCGGCGATACTGTGACACCACTGATCGTTCTGGCAATCTCCGTTACCATGAATATCGGCGGTGATCTGTTCTTTATCGTCGTGCTGAAAGCGGGTGTCCGGGGGGCGGCGATTGCTACTGTGCTGTCCCAATGCGTGGCAGTGGTGGTGTGTGCAATATATTTATGGAAGAAATACGAGATTCTGCGTATCGGCAGAGAGGATCTGAAGCTTGCGAAGGATGGAATGATCCGCAATATGTTAAGCTCCGGTCTCTCTATGGGATTCATGAGTTCCCTGGTCAATATCGGTACACTGACGCTGCAGACTTCTATTAACAAGCTGGGGCAGAATATTATCATTGCCCATACGGCAGCACGTAAGATCTCGGAGATTTTCATGATCATGTTCAGCGTCTTCGGTCAGACCATGGCGACCTATTGCGGTCAGAACCTGGGGGCAGGCAAAATCGACCGGATCCGCAGAGGAATTCTGCTAGCGACCGGTTATACCTGCATCTGGTGTACACTTAACATTGTGACCGCTTATATCATCGGTGACTGGCTGGTATGGCTGGTCACCGGCAGCGAAAATCCGGAAGTGATCTACAATGCTACATTATATCTGAAGGTGGATACACTGTTCTACTATGTGACCGCGGTAATCTGTATTGTGAGAAACTCCATGCAGGGACTGGGAGAGCGGATCATACCGCTGATCTCCAGTTCCCTGGAAATGATAGGAAAAATTGTGATTGCGGCGACTCTGGTTCCTATGTTCGGTTACCTGGGTGTCATCGCGTCGGAACCTATTGTGTGGTTCATCATGATCATTCCGCTTTTGATCAAAATTTTCCGTATGCCACTTTGGAAACAACAAAAAAACTTAACGTTTTCGCAAATATAAGTAGTATCATGCTTAACGTTGAGTAAAAATAGCCAAAAAACTTGTTACATTACTTGTCATTTTGTCGAATTGTATTGCTATAAGGAAAATGATACAATGATTTTACCGAGAAAATACTTAAACGTTTTCGAGATGGATCTAATGTGACGAAGTCTTTTACAGAAAGGCAGATGTGGTAAGTATGAAGAAGGCAGAGAACAAGAAAACGGAAGTAAAAGGGAATGTAGTAAAACGGGAAAAAAAGAAGAGAAAGCCTTTTTTCACTATCTCCAAGAAGATCCTATCATTGAGTCTGCTGCCAATGATTATTGTGTGCGCACTGGTTGCAACCGTGGGCTCCAGAGCTTTGGAAGCAGGCATCGAGGAACAGATCGAAAAAGCATTACAGATCGTAGGAGTCAGTGTAGATGAGACATATACGAACCTGTATGAAGGCGATTACAGCAGAGATAAGGGCGGAAAGGTGCGCAAGGGAAGCACAGCAATCTCCGGTGAGACACAATTAATCGACGGATTACAGGAGAAGACGGGATTCCAGGTGTCTTTCCTGTATGGGAATATGCGTCTGATCACAACGCTGACGAAACCGGAGGGCGGTCGTATCAACGGTACCGGTCTGGAACCGGAGATTTATGAACAGATCCAGACCGGAGAGCCGCTGTTCCTTAAGGATTGTAATATCTCTGAAGTGGACTACTATGTGTATTATCAGCCGCTGATCAACTCTGACGGTTCAGTGATCGGGGCCATCGAGGTGGCAACGCCGGTGCAGGGCGTACAGGACACGATTCATACGCAGGTGAAGGATATTATCCTGATCGCCGTGGTATGTGTTCTTGTAGCGGCGGCATTGGTAAGTGTATTGTCGCGCAGCATGGTGAAGACCATGAAGAAGACGAAACATTTCCTGGGCAGGATCGTGAATGGAGAACTGGATGTAGAACCGGATGAAAAGCAGTGCCGGAAAAAGGACGAACTGGGAGACGTCTACCGGATCTCTGTGAAACTGCAGAAGACGCTGCGCACCATCGTGACGGATATCAAGGATTCTGCGGATGATCTGACAGCATCTTCCAACAAACTGATCAAGATGGCGCAGGATACCCAGGAATCCGTCAATGATGTATACCAGGCGGTAGGGGAGATCTCTGAGGGTGCCAGGAACCAGGCGAATGAGACCTCGGATGCCAATGCGAACGTGGTACGTATCGGCGAACAGATTGAGTATATCTCCGATGAAGTGAATTCTCTGACGGATTATGCCGGACGGATGGCAGAAGCGGAGAAAGCTTCCGAAGAGATCATGAAGGAACTGAACAACTCCAACGAGAGCACCAAGGAATCTGTCCTGCGGGTAGCGGAACAGATCACGGATATGAACGGAGCAATCCAGAATATTACCAAGGCGGTATCCATGATTCAGGATATTGCGGATGAGACAGATCTGCTGTCATTGAATGCCAGCATTGAAGCAGCCAGAGCCGGGGAAGCGGGAAGGGGCTTCGCAGTGGTGGCAGAGCAGATCAGTAAGCTGGCAGACCAGTCCAAGCGCTCCGCAACCGAGATCGAGCAGATCATCAAAAATATCATGGAATCCTCCGGCAGAATGGTGGAGATCATGGGAGAAGTGGAAGCCAACATGAACCACCAGCAGAGCAAATTAGAGGAGACCGGTGTGAAGACTGCGGCGGTAGCGGACGGCGTAGAGAATTCCCTGCATCATATCGGCGGTATCCGGGAGAAGATGGATGTGTTAGGACAGTCCGGAAGTGCGATCCGCGATGTAGTGGAAGGACTGTCGACAATTTCCGAACAGAATGCGGCATCTGCAGACAGTACCATGCAGGCAGCTCATGGCATGAGCGATACCATGACAGAACTGATGACTTCCTCCGAGAACCTGTTGGCATTGGCGGATAAGTTGGAAAAGGTACTGGATGTTTTCAAGGTATAATTGTTCTGAAAGGGCGTCGGAACCAATCCGACAGGGAGATAAATATCATATAGAAAAAATACAGCGTTGCCTGACTATTGAGAAAAACAACGCTGTATTTTTATGCAGTTTTATTGACTGTGGAAAAAGCTTGATTTACAATAAGATAGAGTAAAATTTTGTGACAGAACAGCAGGCGGATTGACAAAAAAGGGGGAATAAATACGAATGAAAGAACTGGAACGAAGTAACTGGGTGGCAATGATATCTCATTTTGCAGTAAATATCTGTATGCTGATCTTCTGCGCAGCGGAAGTTAAAAACGGCACGGTGGGGATACCGGTACTGGTACTCATGTTGCTTTTTGGATTTGGACCACTGATTGCGGAAGTGATTTTCTGGAAGAAGAGTCATGAATCTAAAGCAATTAAACATCTGGTAGCCATCGGATATGCATTGTTTTATTCTATTGTACTGTTTACGACGGAATCCAACATGGTATTTGTGTTTGTGGTACCGATGATGTTTGCGGTTATGCTGTACCATGATGTGAAGATTTTCGTTATGATCAATGTAGGTACGGTGTTAGAGAGCATTCTGGTAGTGATCCTGGGAGCAACCACAGGAAAATTCGGATATCTGGGAATCGAGGCAGGTATCATTCAGATCGTTATGATGCTGCTGCTATGCTTCGTATCCATCTATGCCACTACGGCAAACCAGAAGAGTTCCAATGAAAATATGAATGATATTCGGGATGCACAGGAGCGTACGGAGGCGACACTGAAGAGCGTTACCGAGATGAGCAATCGCCTGGAGACGTCTGTAGCGGAGATCACAGTAGAACTGAATAAGTTAGAGACTGCGTTCGGCAGTACGAAAATGGCAATGGAAGAGGTATCCGTAGGATCCCAGGAATCTGCTGTAGCGGTCCAGAAACAGACCACCCAGACCGAGGCAATTCAGGAAAAAGTAAATGCGGTAGATGTGACAGCAGAAACAATCAATAAAAATATGGAACAGACACTGGCTGTGTTAGACACCGGCAAAAAGGATATGGCGGGATTGAAGAAGCAGGCAGAGGATTCCGCATTGAACAGTGAGCAGGCTGCGAAAAAGCTGGAGACACTGGATCATTACATGCAGGAGATGCATTCCATCGTGGAGATCATCAGCAAGATCGCCACACAGACAAGTCTCCTGGCACTGAATGCCAGCATTGAGGCTGCCAGAGCCGGCGAAGCGGGAAGAGGTTTCTCTGTAGTAGCTTCCGAGATCTCCGGAATGGCGACACAGACCAAGGATGCTACCGGTAATATTGCAGCATTGATCGACAATGTGTCTCATGCGATAGATGAGGTAGTGACCGTGATCCGTCAGATGATGGAGGGAATCAGCAGCCAGAAAGAGGGAACCATACGGGCTGCGGATAACTTCGTGGCAATCGAAGACAGCAGCTATGCTATCGTGGATAACCTGGCACATATGCTTCAGGATGTGGAAGCACTGAAAGCTGCGAACCAGGAGATCGTGGATTCTATTCAGACCATTTCCGCAACGACGGAGGAAGTTTCCGCACATGCCAGTGAGACATTGGAAGCGGAAGAGCGTAACAGCGAGATCCTGAAGAAAATCACAGAAGAAATGAACGCTATGGCAGCAAAGTAACAGACAATGACAAAGTGGCAGGCGGAATGCGATAATGACAGAGACGGAGTGACAGAATATGCATGACAACGGGGTAACCTTACAGAGAAAAATATTACAGAATCTGGATGTGAAGTATTCCTATGAGTTGGCAAAACGAATGGAACAGTTCAAATCCCATCCCGTTCTCGGGTATCGTACGGCAGGATCCAAAGCAGAATTTCAGACCGGCGAGATGCTGAAAGCGGAGATGGAACACTTAGGGCTGTCGGAAGTGACCAAGGATGCGGTCACCGTAGACGGCTGGGAGTTCCATAAGGCAACTTTAAGCTATCAGAATATTGCAGGAGAACCGGTATCTGTGGAGCTGGGAGCTTATCAGACGACTTTTGTGACGGACGGTCCCAAAGAGTTTTCCTTGATGTATCTGGGAAAAGGCACGGAAAAAGATTATGCGGACAAAGACGTAACGGGGAAGCTTGTACTGGTGGAGATCAACCAGAGAGATGAATGGTGGATCAACTATCCGGTCTATCAGGCACATCTGAAGGGAGCGGCAGCGTTGATAGCCGTACAGAGCGGCGGTTACGGTGAGATTGATGATGAAGCGCTGAATGCACAGGATATTGCCGGACCGGAGGATGCCCCTGCATTTTCCATATCCCGTAAGGATGCCGCCGGACTTCTGGAATTTTTGAAGGGAAAAGAAGAGATCACGGTAACTTTTGATGCGGATTCTAAGGTGACACGAAACTGTACCACTTATAATATCGTAGGGAAAATTCCCGGCAGACATCCGGATCGAATGGTGCTGTTATCAGCCCATTATGATTCCTATTTTGACGGATTCCAGGATGATAATACAGCCATTGCATTGCTGTTTGGTATTGCAAAGACACTGTTGGACAGTGAATTCCGACCGAACAATACCATTGTGATCTGTGCCATGGCATCCGAGGAATGGGGCGTAGTGGATTCCAATTTCGACTGGTCTACGGGAGCCTATGAGCAGATCTTCACCGCACATCCCGAATGGGTAGGCAAGGTGATTGCAGACCTGAACTTTGAGCTTCCTGCGTTGGCACATGGCACCAGAGCAAGGATCCGCAGCTGCTATGAATATGTCAGCTTCCTGGAGGAATATCTGGCGGATCTGCCGAATCTAACCCAGGCATATCCGGAGGAGACGGCGGTGACTTCTCCCATTGAGACCTGGTCGGATGATTTCTCCATGGCGATTGCAGGTGTACCGTCCATGGTCAATGATTTTACCGGTGGAAGCTTTATGGAGACCCATTATCACTCCCAGTTCGACAATGATGATTTTTACGACGAACAGGTATACCGCCTTCATCATGAGCTGTTTGCCCTGCTGATTCTGGCGTTGGATGAGACGGCAGTGGTGCCGTTACAGTTTTCCTCTGTGGTACAGAGGATCCGTAAGGGACTGGAACAGTGCCGGGAGATCTGTTATCGTGCCGATGTGACCGGACAGCTGGGAGAGAAAAAGCGACTTTTGCTTGAAAAAATCGAAGAACTGGAGACCTTAAGCGACAGAGCGCTCAGAAAGTGCAGAGAAGAATACGAACAGGTTACGGAATACAACCGCAACTATAAACAGCTGCTCAGGGATGGAAAATACGACGAGGCGGAAGAACTTTTCCGGCAGACCAGACCGGTGGAAGAGAAGCTGCTCGCACAGTTTAAGCAGGAACAGGATGCTTTTGTAAGGATTGACTGGTACGGAAATGTGTTGTATCCTCATGAAATATGCAGTACGAATTTAAGACTTCTGGGCGGAGCGGTGAGAAATCTGAAGGAACAGAGACTTTCCTCCGCACTTCGCAAACTCTACCAGGTGGATAATAATGCCTATGCCTTTAATTTTGACGAAGAGGTATACAGGCATTTTACGGATTATGTGTTCCATCAGCCGAAGGAGCGCCTGAAATGGGGCTATGGAAGACTTTTGGAGCATGAGAATCTGTATGGAACGGTAAAACAGCTCCTGGAAAAAGAAAAAATGGCTGCGTCCGGGATGACGGAGATGGATTACCGGGAGGACATAGACAATCTGGAACAGGCTTGCTCCAAGCTGGTGACCGGTCTTGTGAATATTCTGGAGCAGATGCAGGAAGCTGTTGTCAAAATTTTTGAATTATAATAATGATAATTAGGAGATAGCGGGTAATACAATTATGGAAAGTGATAAATTATATCGTGTGCAGAAGGAAGACCTTCCGAAAGTGGAGCAGATGCTGAATCAGTGCTTTGCACATGATCCCTTGTATGAGACACTGATACCGGATCCGGAGATCCGTAAACACTTAATGCCGGAACTGTTCAAATGTGACATGGATGAATTTTATGCCACATGTGAGATTTTCGCTGACAGCGCTGAACTGAACAGTGTGCTGGTGGTATCGGATGAAGCGGAGCCTTACAACGTATTTCAGTTCTATTTTACAGAGGCAATGGCAGCGTTGCAGACAGACTCTTATCTGATTAAAGAGGATCCTTCCCTGAAGACCTTCCGGAATTTTATGAAGGGGGAGGATTATCTGAATTCCAGCTGGACGGATCAGCTGCATCAGAACCAGCGGCTGCACATTATCTACCTGGCGGTGGATCCCACCATGCAGCATCACGGGATCGCTGCGGAGCTTCTGGAGGAAGCCATTGATTACGCCCAGAAACACAAACTGATGATTTCCCTGGAGACACACAATCCGAAAAATGTGGAATTCTATAAAAAGTTCGGATTCAAGGTATATGGTGTGATGGAGAAAAATTTTCCCTTAAAACAGTACTGCCTGATCCGGGAAGTGCAGTAAATACAGGAAATGCAACTGTCGGTTGACAAAATTACAAGGGCACTTGGTAGTTGTCAACCGGCTCTTTTGTTATGATTTTTCATGTCGACGAGATCTGTGCACAAGAAAACATGAAGAAAAGAAAGAGAGAATGAAAATGATCCTGTCAGAAAAAATTATGATGCTGCGCAAAAAAAACGGATGGTCTCAGGAGGAGCTGGCGGAGCGGCTGGATATCTCCAGGCAGTCAGTATCCAAATGGGAGAGTGGAGCCTCCATTCCCGATCTGGAACGTATCGTGAATATGAGCCAGCTGTTCGGGGTTACCACGGACTATCTGTTAAAAGATGAAATCGAAGAGGCGGAATTCGCCGATGGAACGACACCGGAGATCACAGAGGGAAAAGTGATCACAGTGGAGGAAGCCAATACTTTTTTGGAAGCTACGAAAAAATATGCTGCCCGGATTGCTCCGGCGGTATCTCTGTGCGTGCTGTCTCCGATTATACTGTTGTGGCTGTCGGGCATGGCGGAGACCGGCAGAGGATCGATAACGGAAGATGCTGCGGGAGGAGTCGGTGTGATCGTGCTGTTATTGATGGTGGCAGTTGCGGTGGCGGTATTTCTTCTCACCGGAATTCCGTACAATAAATACGAATATCTGGAAAAAGAAAAACTGACACTTAAGTATGGCGTGTCAGGAATCGTGGAAAAAGCAAAAGAAACCTTTGCGGGAACCTATCGGATCTGCATCGCGCTTGGCGTGGTATTGTGCATCCTGGGAGTGATACCTCTGTTGATCGTATCCTTTTTTTTCGGGGATAATGATTATGCGGTGATCCTTGCGGTAGATGTGCTGCTTATGATAGTGGCAGCTGCTGTATGGCTGTTTGTGTGGTCCGGTATTATCTGGGGCGGTTTTCAGAAACTGCTTCAGGAAGGGGATTACACGGTAGAAAATAAGATGGTTCAGAAAAAATATGAACATGTGACAGCCATATACTGGTGTATTTGGACAGCGATCTATCTGGCGATCAGCCTGCCGACGATGCGCTGGGATATTACCTGGGTCGTATGGCCGGTGGCGGGCGTGTTGTTTGCGGCACTTCTGGCGTTTTTGAAGATAAAGAACCGGAAAACAGAGCGGGAATAAGCAGATTCCAAAGGACAATGCGGACAGGCAGGAGATAAAGGAGCGGAACGTATGACAGTAATATGTCTTGTGGTTTTGGCAGAAATCTTCTGGGGAGATTTCTTCCTGAAAAATTATATAGAGTCCCATGTGGAGGAACGGGAAGAACGGGAGATCTGCCGTGGAAAACTTCTGATCCGCAAGCATCACAACAAAGGAATGATGCTGAATGCCGGGCAAAAAAAGAGAAAGCTGGTAGCTGCAGTTTCCCTGGTGTTTACACTGCTATTGACCGCTGTCTTTATCGTGAGCCTGGGACACCGCGGCAACAATCTGCTGCGTCTGGGACTGTCACTGTTACTGGGAGGCGCTTTCAGTAATACCTATGACCGTCTCCGCAGGGGGTATGTGGTGGATTATGTGAGCTTCCCGGTGAAATGGCAGCGATTCCGTCAAATCGTATTTAATTGTTCGGATTTCTGCATTATCATCGGAGCACTTGTTACGACGCTGGGGATGTTGTAATGTGGGGTTGTCGTAATCCCCACGAACGCCCGCGGCGGACGGAACATCCTTCCGAGGTGTCAGGTCTCCGGGTATGAATTTTCTACGAAAAGTGAATAAGTTTTTCTCATTATGACGGAGCCGCCTACAGACGCCATCCATGGCGTCAATCGGCTGACGCGGACATCGTGTCCGCTTTCCCCCTGATGTTCAACACTTTTCAAGAAAATGTCAACACCCTCCGACAAACATCCTCGGAAGGACATTCCGCCTGTCGTGGGCGTTCTGTGTTTTGGAAAAACCAGTAAGCCTAACTCGTGTTACTGATTTCTGTATTCCTCCAAGTCATTTACATGCTTAATTCCTGTTTTCAAATTTTATACATGTGTTTTCCTGGTTATCATACATGCTGGATCATTATCTTTTGCATATAGGTATGTATTTTCGGGCTTGTTATACATACCTAATTCATGCTTTTGAATTGTTTGCATGTGTTTCCTATTTTTTTGTACATACCTAATTCATGTTTTTGAATTGTCCACATGTATTTCTTGATTTTTCGCACATACTAGATTCTTGTTTTTAACTTCCGCACATGTATTCTCAAATATTCTGCCTGAATAATTGGGATATTTTTCGTAACTCAGCAGAAAAGGACTGCTCCCTTGGGCGTAGCTAGCATCCGAGCCTAGGGCGGGCAGTCCTTTCTACGTGGATTTTAGAACAACTATTTAATTAACTCTCAAGTGTTACACGATGCAAAAAAGGTGAGCTTTACAGCTCACCCTTCTTGTATTTGGAAACGATATTCTGAATTCTTTCATTCGGATTCAGCAGATCGCTGATGGAAGAATCGTGGTTCAAAGTATCAATGATGTAAGCAATGTACTTACTCATATCACAGTTGATGTACCATTCTCTCTGGAGCAGTTCCGGAGTCTGGTAGATCAGATTGGTGGTCAGAACCTTATCGATGATACCGTTCTCGTAAGCCTTATCGAACTTGTCAAGACCGTTGGTGAAGAGACCGAAGGTGGAGAAGACGAAGATCTTGTTGGCCTTGCGCTCCTTCAGTGCAGCGGCAACTTCCAGCATGCTTTCGCCGGAGGAGATCATGTCATCGATGATGATCATATCCTTGCCCTCTACGCTGGTGCCCAGGAACTCATGAGCTACGATGGGGTTGCGACCGTTGACAATCTTGGTGTAATCTCTTCTCTTATAGAACATGCCCATATCCAGACCGAGAACGTTGGCAATGTAGATAGCACGTCCCATACCGCCTTCATCCGGGCTGATGACCATCATGTGGCTGGAATCTAACTGCAGATCCTTCACATTGCGAAGCAGACCCTTGATGAACTGGTATGCGGGCTGTACAGTCTCGAAACCATGCAGAGGAATCGCATTCTGTACACGGGGATCGTGAGCATCGAAGGTGATGATGTTGTCTACGCCCATGCTTACCAGCTCCTGCAGCGCCAGTGCGCAGTCTAAGGACTCACGGGAAGTTCTCTTGTGCTGACGGCTCTCATACAGGAAAGGCATAATGACTGTAATACGGCGGGCTTTACCACCTACGGCGGCGATGATACGTTTCAGATCCTGATAGTGATCATCGGGAGACATGTGGTTCTCTTTTCCGCACAGGGAATAGGTCATGGAATAGTTCAATACATCTACTAACAGATAGAGGTCGGTACCGCGGACGGATTCTAAGATCTGACCTTTTGCTTCACCGGAACCGAAACGGGGTACTTTGGCATCCAGGAGATAGGAATCTCTCTGATAACCTGCAAATGCCAGAGAGTCTTTATGCTCGCTTTCTCTCTCTGCTCTCCATTTTACAAGATACTGGTCTACCTTTTCGCCTAAGGACTTGCAGCCGGGCAGGGAAATGATACCCAGAGAGCCGACAGGGATAGTCTCCAGATTTCTTTTTTCTTCACGATTCGCCATTGGGGTGATCCTCACTTTCTGATTCTGTATACTGCTTTGTTACAAACAAATAATTAATTGTCAGATGCATTCTGCATACGCTTTTTACACATACGGATATCGGGACCGGTGAGTTTGCACAGATCGTAATGACTGGTAATGCGGGAAAATACACGGTCGGAATATCGGTCGCGCAATTCCTCCAGACTTAAGTTCGTGGAGATGATCGTAGCATTTTTTCGCAGGTGTCTCTCGTTCAGACAGGAGAACAGCTGGGAGGCTACAAAAGTATTGGTCATCTCCGTACCGAGGTCATCAATGATCAGCAGATCACAGTTGTACAGATCCTCGTAGAATCCGGAGAGGGCTTCCTTCGCCCTGGTGTCAAAAGTATAACGGGCAAGGGTATCAAATAACCCGGAAGCACTGAAATAGATCACGGAATGCCCACTCTGCAACAATTCGCTGGCGATGCATCCCGACAAAAAGCTTTTGCCAGTACCTACTGTACCATAAAAGAATAAATTGTGGTAGTCTTGTTTGAAGTTTTGTACAAAATTGTGACAGACATCGACGCATTTTCGAAAATGCGCCAGGTCTTCTCCCTGATAGTATTCGTAAGACAGGCTGGAAAAATTCTCGGAAGCGACCATGTCCCGGATATGAGACTGCTCATAGAGAATATCCAGTTCCTGCTGATGAAAACAGTGACATTTTTTCCGAAGACCGTTTTCGCCTTCGATATAACCGGTATCCTTACAATCCGGACAGGTATAGACCGGTTCTAAATAATCGGCGGGATACCCGGCGGAGACGAGCAATTCCTTTTTCCGGCGGGAAATATCCTTCAGAGAGGCACGAAGTCTGTTAAGTGCCTCGCCGTCGCCGTTTAATAAAAGCTTCGCCTGGGCTACGGAGAGCTCTCCGACAGATTCGTCCAGCCTGCCGTATTCCGGAAGCTTTGCATAGACCTCCCTGCGGCGCTGCTCCGTCAGATGACGGTTGCGATCCCTGGTCTGTTCGTAGTCTTTCATAATGGAATTGTATTGTGCGTTAGTCAGTGACACGACATGCTCCCCTTTACCTGCAAATATTTCGGTTAATTACTTAAGATCTCTTTTTCCAAAGCAGCAAAATCATAGCTGTTCTGGGTAAATTGCGTGAAACGGTTTGAGGATGCGGCAGAAGCCGGCTTTGCAGCCTTTTTCTTCTGGTAAGTGGCATCCGCCTGCTGGATATCTGCCTTGTGATGGATCCCCGCGTCCTTCCAGCTGCTTAAGATCCCTTCGGTATACTCAAAGCGATGTCTGTCCGTAGCGAGAGAACTGCGCTCGCAGGCTTCTAAGATAATATCGGTACTGAAGCCGTACTCTCTGGTCCAGCGGTTGATGAATTCCAGTTCCTTCGCCGTGGGAGCGGTACTGCGTCCTAAGCTGTTCATGATGGAATAGACACTTTTATCGTAACGGGTAGAGAATTTCTGCGCCTGCTTCGGCGTGGTGATTCCTTCCTCTGCCCAGTTGACAGCAACTTTTTCTATGTATTTGAAATCCTTCTTCCCACGTTCTACACAGTACTGCAGCAGATAATCGATCAGATCGTCCGAAAAATGCAGCACATCTGTGAAGAACAGGATCGTCTTGATCTCGGAGGGGGTCAGAGGCTTGCCGATATATGCTTCTGCAATGAACAGGAGCTGGGAAGTCTCTTCCCGCTCTTTAAATTCCCGCAACTGATCCAGGGAATATGCAGGCTTGGTATAGGCGGGAATGGTCTCCTGCGGTGTGGTCTGCCCGGGCTGTGTCACAGCAGCACTGATTACGGAGACCCCGGCAGTATTCTGTGCCTGTGCGGGACCGGAAGTTAACAGTACATTGTGCTGGGGAGCCGGAGCGGCCTGGGTGCTCAGATCGCGGAGATGGATTCCCACCAGAGTCTTATTCTCATCGAAGTCCAGATCCAGAATCTGCTGCTTCTCCCAATATTTCAATGCGCGGATCACATCCTTCTCCGTGTGGTTGAACTTGTCCGCAATTCCGGACACGCTGATTGCCTGATCCGCATTCAGCATGCGCAGCAGATAAAAATAGACCTTCAGCTGTGCGTCGTTGGCATCCTTCATATATTCATCAATAAACAGATTGGACACTACCGTCGAATCTGCATAATTATCCTTATAGAGCGCTATCCGTGCCATAACACACAATACCTTCTTTCACAAATTTCACAAATCATTCCTTTTTCAAAGTAAGACCAAGTATAGCATAAGACCTGTGAAAAAGAAATAGTCAATTTGCCGGAAAACCTTGTAAATACTGGGCTTGCGGACACACAGAACAAAATGTGGAAACGGTGGATATTGTGGATACCTACAGACGGTGTATCGGAAAAACCTTATATATCGGCAAATATGCGTCAAAATTCGACACAGAATTATCCACAGGAAAACAATAAAATATCCACAGGAAAAGAGGGGATAATCCCCAACCTTCGCTGTGGATAATGTGGACAACTATTTGCCAAGCAGGTTTTCACCGATTTTTACTACATCTCCGGCACCCATAGTTATCAACAGGTCACCGTTTATGCAATTTTCTAATAAAAAGTTTTCAATCTCATCAAAAGAAGGGAAATAGTAGCATTCATGCCCCAGTGCCTGAATCTCTGCCTGCAGGGTCTCGGAACTGATTCCCAGGGTGTCGGTCTCGCGGGCAGCATAGATATCTGCCAGAATGACCTTGTCTGCCAGGCTTAAGGCTTTGGCGAAATCTTTCATAAATGCTTTGGTTCTGGTGTAGGTATGGGGCTGGAAGACACACCAGAGAGTCTTGTGAGGGTAATTGGCTGCGGCATGCAGGGTGGCTGCAATCTCTGTGGGGTGATGTGCGTAGTCATCAATAATGGTGATGCCGCCGATGGTGCCCTTGTATTCGAATCTGCGATCCGTACCGGTGAATCCGTGCAGTGCAGAAACGGTAATTCCACGGTCAATCGCCAACAGGTCGGCTAACGCAATGGAAGCTACGGCATTGCAGACATTGTGTTCTCCGGGAACCTGCAGGGAAAAACTGCCGGATTCTTCCCCATGACAATGAAGCGTAAAGGAAGGACGCCCCAACTCATCATAAGTAATATCCGAAGGATAATAATCTGCAGCAGAACCGTCACTGTTGACTGCTCCCTTATTAAAAGTGATCACACGACAGCCGAGGTCGCCTGTGATCTCCTGCAATCTGTCGATGGCACCGTTGATGATCAGACAGCCGTCTGTGGGCAGGAGCTTCGCAAACCTATGGAAAGAATTTCTGATATCGTTAATATCCCTGAAAAAATCTAAATGATCCTCCTCGATATTTAAGATCATGCCGATCTTGGGATAAAAGCTTAAAAAGCTGTTGGTATATTCGCAGGCTTCCGTAACGAACAGGTCGGTACTGCCTACGCGGATATTACCACCGATGCTTTTTAACATTCCGCCGATGGACAGGGTGGGATCTGTTCCGGCATGCAGGAGAATCTCACTGACCATGGAGGTCGTGGTGGTCTTGCCGTGGGTGCCGCTGATGGCGATTGGAGTCTTGTAATTCTGCATGATCTCGCCTAAGAGCTGGGCTCTGGTCAGATACGGAATTCCTTTTTCCATTGTGGCGATATATTCGGGATTATCCTTATGGATCGCACTGGTAAATACTACACAGTCAATATCATCGGTAATATTCCCGGCACGTTGTCCATAAAATACATTGATCCCCTTGCTCTCCAGTGTCTCGGTGAGGGGGCTTTTGGAACGGTCGGAGCCGGATACACGGAAGCCGGCATCCTTAAGGATCTCTGCGAGACCGCTCATGCTGATACCGCCGATACCTACAAAATAAATGGATGAGGGGTGATTAAAGTCTATCTGATACATGTTGACACTTCCTTAATATAGTGTAGTTGCATTACTTATTAACATTATATACACAGGAGAAGAAAAAAACAATCCGTAGGTACGATTTTGAAAAAATGTGTAAGTTTACAGCTTTTTGCAAAAACATTTCCAGCTGGACTGGTAGAAATTGACAAAAAGATTGCAAAAGAAAAGGTAATTATGTAAAAAATGGATATAAAAATCGTAAAATAACAAAAAAACCTGGTAATAAATATTCACTTTCCCTTGCTGATGTGTTATAATCACATTATCACATCCGAAGGAAAGAGCATACGCTTTTTCGAGACAGATGGATACATCGGATAATAGCCGCAAGCGACTATTTATTACAACAGGTGGAAGGCTAGATAGAGGTGAGGATATGATTAAGAAAGAAATGATAGCCATGCTATTGGCTGGAGGACAGGGAAGCCGTCTTGGTGTGCTGACATCCAAGGTTGCCAAACCTGCCGTTGCATTCGGAGGTAAGTACCGCATTATCGATTTTCCCCTTTCTAATTGTATTAATTCGGGAGTGGATACGGTAGGCGTGCTGACACAGTACCAGCCCCTCAGACTGAATACCCATATCGGAATCGGTATTCCCTGGGATTTGGATCGCAACATCGGAGGAGTTACCGTACTTCCTCCTTATGAGAAGAGTACCAACAGTGAATGGTATACCGGTACTGCAAATGCGATCTATCAGAATCTGGAGTATATGGAGAGCTACAATCCGGAGTATGTGCTGATTCTTTCCGGAGATCATATTTACAAAATGGATTATGAAGTCATGCTGGACTTCCATAAGGCCAATAATGCTGAAGTCACCATTGCGGTAATGCCTGTTCCCATGGAGGAGGCAAGCCGTTTCGGTATCATGATCGCAGATGAGAATCATCGGATCACCGAGTTTGAGGAGAAGCCGGAACATCCCAGAAGCAATCTTGCAAGTATGGGTATTTACATATTTAACTGGAAAACATTGAAAGAGGCTCTGATCGCCATGGCAGACCAGCCGGCACTGGATTTCGGTAAGCATGTCATTCCTTACTGCCACGAGAAGGGAGCTCCGCTGTACGCCTATGAGTTCACCGGATACTGGAAGGACGTAGGTACCTTAAGTTCCTATTGGGAAGCTAACATGGAACTGATTGACATTGTACCCGAGTTCAACCTGTATGAGGAGTACTGGAAGATTTATACCAAGAGCGAGATCCAGCCCCCCGATTACATCGCTGCGGACAGTGTGGTAGAGAGAAGTATCATTGGTGAAGGTTCCGATGTCTATGGAGAAGTGTATAATTCCGTCATCGGCTGTGGCGTAACGATCGGTAAGGGAACCGTGATCCGCGATTCCATTATCATGAACCAGACGCAGATCGGTGAAGGCTGTGAAATCAATAAAGCAATTATTGCAGAAAATGTTGTGGTAGGTAATCAGGTAAAATTAGGGGTTGGTGAAGAAGCAGAGAACGATACCGCACCTCATATTTATAACCACGGACTTGTAACCATCGGTGAGAAGAGCGTGATTCCTGACGGTATCAGCGTAGGCAAAAACTCAGTGATATCCGGAGTGACAGCTGCTGCAGATTATGAGGATTCCCAGCTCGCAAGCGGCAAAACATTAATTAAGGCAGGTGAATAGCAGTGAGAGCGATTGGAATTATTTTAGCAGGCGGTAACAATCACAGGATGCGGGAACTTTCCCAGAAGAGAGCAATATGTGCAATGCCTATTGCCGGAAGCTACCGCAGTATTGACTTTACACTGAGTAATATGACCAACTCTCATATTCAGAAGGTGGCAGTATTTACCCAGTACAATGCGAGAAGTCTGAACGAGCATCTGAATTCCTCCAAATGGTGGGATTTCGGACGTAAGCAGGGAGGTTTATATGTATTCACTCCAGCTGTGACAGCAGAGAACAGCAACTGGTACAGAGGAACTGCAGATGCTATTTATCAGAATCTGAGTTTCCTGAAGAACAGCCATGAGCCTTATGTAGTCATCGCTTCCGGTGACTGTGTATACAAGCTGGATTATAATAAGGTACTGGAATATCACATTGAGAAAAAGGCAGATATTACCGTAGTCTGTCGTGAGATGGAAGCCGGTACGAATGTAGAACGTTTCGGTACGATCCGTATGAACGAGGAGAGCCGTATCGAGGAGTTTGAGGAGAAGCCCTTACAGGCCAAGACCAATACCATCTCCTGCGGTATTTATGTGGTTCGACGCAGACTGCTGATCGAGATGATCGAGAAGTGCGCAGAGGAAGACCGCTATGATTTCGTAAGAGATATCCTGATCCGTTACAAGGATCTGAAGAGAATCTACGGATATAAGATCAGGGATTACTGGAGAAATATCGCATCTGTAGACGACTATTACAATACCAACATGGATTTCCTGAAAACGGATGTGAGAAATTACTTCTTCAAGCAGTATCCGGATGTATATTCCAAGGTGGACGATCTGCCTCCCGCAAAATACAATCCCGGTTCCCAGGTGCGTAACAGTCTGGTATCCAGCGGATGTATTGTCAATGGTGTGGTAGAGAACTCCGTAATCTTCAAGAAGAGTTATATCGGCAATAACTGTGTGATCAAGAATTCCATTATCCTCAATGACGTATACATTGGAGATAACACACATATTGAAAACTGTATTGTAGAGAGCCGTGACACGATCCGTGCAAATTCGTACTTTGTGGGAGAAGGCGAAGTCAAGATCGTAGTAGAGAGAAATGAACGATACGTGATATAAGTGATCGCGGATCCAACAGATATGAGTGTGCAGGGCGATAGCCCGGAATACGAATATCTGTAGCATTTTGAGAGTTCGAAGAGTGAAAAATGCGTAAGGATTACGATAACAGCGGCAAGGGGGTTAGCAAATGCAGATTACAGATGTACGTGTTCGTAAGATCACCAAGGAAGGCAAGATGAAAGCTATCGTATCCATTACACTGGACGATGAATTCGTCGTACATGATATCAAGGTGATCGAAGGCGAAAAGGGATTGTTCATTGCAATGCCGAGCAAGAAGGCGACGGATGGAGAGTATCGGGATATTGCGCATCCCATCAATTCTTCCACCAGAGAAAACCTGCAGAGAGTGATCCTGGAGAGTTACGAGAAGGCTTTGGATGAGCCGGAAGAAGTCATCTGAACAGAATAACAACAAATAAAAGCTGTTGTCTCGAGAGAAATCTGAGACAACAGCTTTTTATTTCTAAAAGTCAGGATCGCTGATAAGCACATAATCCATTCTCGAATTGCAGTCGGTCGATCAGTTCCAGAGAACCGCCGCTTCTGCGATACAATTCAATGGTTCCGACTGCATTGCCGCCTTCCCACAAGGGGGCGGGAGAGACTTTACCGTCCGGATTCTCATAGAGCAGGGGCATCATCTGATCCTTACTGCAGCTCCCGGAGATACGGATGACGGAAGTACGGTTCTGGGCTTTGAAGTGCCAGATGAAGCGCTTGTTCGTCTCTTTGACTTTCCATTTGCAACGGGGCAGCGTAAGAGGCTTGCCGAAGTGATATTCGAAATCCTCTCCGGTATAGGTCAGCTGCATCAGGATTCTTCGCCGCATGGGGAAAAACAAAAATTTCGGACAACAGCCGTCGATGGCAAGAGCAGAATGCTTCAGCTCCCGACCGGTCCGCTCGCTGATCAGATGACCGGAAGCAAACTGCAGCCAGGGCTGATTGTAGCTGCGTCCCCAATGTTTGTCCGCGTAGCCGTAGGAAGTCTCAGGCATAACTTCATAAGTAACACCGTTTAAAATAACAGTACCGCGGAAAAAGGTTCGGATCCCTTCGCCGTGCCAAAAGCTTTCTAAAGCATGAATTGCAGTGAAAAAGGCATTTGCAATATATCCGGTATGGCAGGCTACTGCCTTGTGCATTTCCAGATCCCACACAAAGCTGCCGGCATCGGTCATGAGAGAGCGATGTCTTGCGATATCTTCGAAGATCTCGATGGCACCACTGATACGATTTTCACTTAAGACACAGTCCTCCATCTGCATGTAGAAAGGATCCTGTGCTACCTGAAGAGCGGTCATGGGATAATAGGACTGCAACTGCAGCCCATCATCTCCGGTCTCCGGGAAAACACCTGCCTTAATGCAGAGATAGGAGGGCTTCATACCGTGCCGTTTGTAATAAGGATGTTGTCCTAAAATCGGCTGGGCAGCGCCAAGCGCCGGGTTCAAAATACTGTATTCCACAAAAAAAGTGCGGGTCTTAAGCGTCGTGGGACAAACGCCCTGGAAAGAATGCCACCAGCGCATGTAGCCACGTTTTGCATCAGAACCCCGCAACATATTTGCATTTCTCTTCAGATCAGATAAGTTCATAGATGAAAGACTCCCCGCTTTTGTACCCCTCAAACAACATTTCGTAGATAATGTATATATTATAATACTATATGTTGTGAATGACAAGGGTGTCGGAAGAATCTTAAGAAAGTTTTAGATATTTTCTTTGATCCGGATATCCACCGCAGTATAATTATATTCTTTTTCCGGAGTCTCTCCGGTAGTCAGGTAAGCAAACAGCAGGGAAAGTGGCTTGCTGCCCTGGATCTTGGGCTGCTGGCAGATAGTAGCGGCAATCGTGTCATTTTCCAGCATCTGTCTCGTGGTAGGGACCAGATCGAAAGCAATGATACGGACGGATCCTTTTCTCTCCAGCGCTTCCACACTGCGGCAGCCGCCATAGACACCGCCGGCAGCAAAAAATAATGCATTGATCTCGGGGTGTTCTGACAACAGTGCGGTGGTCTTCTCATAGCTTTCCACTTCGTCGTCGTGGATCTCCACGGTATCTATCACGTGGATCCGGTCGCTGTAAGGGGCTAATGTCTTGAGAAATCCGGCAATACGCTCCGTATGACAGAGAATATTGGAGGAACCGGTGACGATGCCAATGTTTACTGTGCCGGAAGTCATCAGCTGTAAAAGTCCGGCGGCAGTGGCACCGCTGCGGGTATAATTGCTGCCCACATAAGCGATGCGTCTGGAATTTTCAATGTCTGTGTTCAGTGTGACTACAGGGATCCCCTGATCATATAACGCATTGATACGGTTACGGATCCGGTCATCGTTATAAGGAGTCAGGGCAATGCCGTTTACCTCTTCTGCCAGCAGTTCGTCGATTGCCTGCAGCTGAGCCTCTACGCCGAAAGAGATCTGTTTTGTGATCACAGTACAGTTATAACCGGCAAGTTCTTCTGCTTTTTCGTCGATTCCCGTCAGAACATCCTGAAAGAAAGGATTCCCGGTGGAAAACAGAATGACACCTAATTTGAGTCTCTTTTTCTGTGCAGCCAGAACCAAGCCGGCGCGGTTAGGTTTGTAGTCCAGCTCTTTTGCAATTTTTTTGATTTTTTCGGCGGTCTCCGGATTTACTGCGCCGCGGTCATTTAAGACACGATCCACAGTGCCGCGGGATACTCCGGCGAGTGCCGCAATTTCTTTGATTGTTGCCATAGAATATGCATGCCTTTCCGTAACATTGTTCCATGTATCTTGCTATAAAAGTATCATATTTTTAGAGGGGAGTCAACGGAAGCACTGAATTTGTCCGGGCACGTAGCGGCGGAATGGACGGTGACATTACAAAAGATAATCAAAAGGTATTTTTATCAGAAAAATACAGGAAATACAAAACTTATACTTGAAAAACTTTCTCACAACAGTTATGATATAGTTATAGCGTGCACGAGCACACAAAGGAATGAAAATGGGTTGCAGTAAAATTGGGAGGAAGATTCATGTTATACATCGGAATTGATCTGGGCACTTCGGCAGTGAAACTGCTTTTAATGGACAGCGAAGGGAAGATCCGGAATATTGTGTCCCGGGAATATCCTTTGTATTTCCCACACCCCGGCTGGTCGGAACAGAAGCCGGAAGACTGGTATGAGCAGACCATGGAGGGTATCCGGGAGCTTTTGAAAGATGCGGATAAGAGCCAGGTAGCAGGCATCAGCTTCGGCGGACAGATGCATGGACTGGTGATCCTGGATGAGAAGGATCAGGTGATCCGCCCGGCGATCCTCTGGAACGACGGCAGAACCACGGAGGAATGCGATTACCTGAATAATGTGATCGGCAAGGAGAAACTGTCTGAGTATACTGCAAATATTTCTTTCACCGGATTTACCGCACCGAAGATCCTCTGGGTGAAAAAGAACGAGCCGGAGAACTTTGCAAGGATCAAAAAGATCATGCTTCCGAAAGATTACATCGCCTATCGTCTGACCGGGGTACATTGTACGGATGTATCGGATGCTTCCGGTATGCTTCTGTTCGATGTGAAGAACCGCTGCTGGTCGAAGGAAATGTGTGAGATCTGCGGTGTGAGCGAAGATCAGTTGGCGACCTGTTATGAAAGCTACGAAAAGGTGGGCTGCGTATTGCCCAAGGTGGCAGACGAACTGGGACTTCCGCACAATGTAGTGGTAGCGGCGGGAGCCGGAGACAATGCGGCAGCAGCCGTGGGCACCGGAACCGTTGGAGACAACATGTGCAATATTTCCCTGGGAACCAGCGGAACGATCTTCATTTCTTCCAATCATTTCGGCGTGGATCAGAACAATGCCCTGCATTCTTTTGCCCACGCGGACGGACATTACCACCTCATGGGCTGCATGCTGAGTGCTGCTTCCTGTAATAAATGGTGGATGGATGAGATCATCGGAACGAAGGATTATGCCGCGGAACAGGCACAGATCCGTAAGCTTGGAGAGAACCATGTTTATTTCCTGCCGTATTTGATGGGTGAGCGTTCTCCTCATAATGATCCTAATGCCAGAGGTACTTTTATCGGCATGACCATGGACACCACGAGAGCGGATATGACCCAGGCAGTGTTGGAAGGTGTGGCTTTTGCACTGAGAGATTCTCTGGAGGTGGCGATATCTCTGGGAATCAAGCTGGAGCGGACCAAAATCTGCGGCGGCGGTGCCAAGAGTCCTCTTTGGAAGAAAATGATCGCCAACATTCTGAATCTGAAGGTGGATGTGATCGAGAGCGAAGAGGGACCGGCAATGGGTGGTGCCATGCTGGCGGCGGTAGCCTGCGGCGAATATGCCAGTGTGGAAGAGATCGCGGAGAAGTTCGTCAAAGTCACCGGAACAGTAGAACCGGATCCGGAACTGGTGGCAAAATACGAAGAACATTATCAGAAGTTCCGCCGGATCTATCCGGCATGCAGACCGCTGTTTGAGATCATTAAATAGACGGAATACAACACCGTAAAATAATCAAACAACAGCATAATAAAATGAACCTCGTAATTTTCAGATTGCGCTATAATATAAATAGAGAAAGGATGGTAGAGCAGAATGCAAATTTTATCGGTAAAGGATCCTGTATTTCGTAAGTATGGCAGGGTAATCACCAATGTGGATTTCACAGAGCTGGTGGAGGAGATGAAGAAGACTCCCATCCCCGAGGGCGTGGTATATGAGCCCGGGATCAATGCACTGGAAGCACTGCCTGTGAAAAAGGAACTGGAGACCATTACTTACGGGGAGATGCCCATACAGATCGGTTACTGTAACGGTCATAATTCCAAACTGAATGCGGTGGAATATCATAGGAACTCTGAGATTAATGTGGCGGCGACGGATGCCATCCTGATCCTCGGACAGTTAGCGGATGTGGCAGAGGATTTTACCTACGATACCTCTAAGACGGAAGCCTTTTTAGTACCGGCGGGAACCGGTGTGGAGATTTTTGCAACTTCTCTGCATTATGCCCCCTGCGGAGTGGACGGGCAGGGATTCCAGGTGGCAATCGTATTGCCCCAGGGTACCAATTATCCGCTGGATGGAACCCATCAGAAGGTGGAGCAGGGCAAGGCACCCAGTGAGGATGCATTGCTTGCCGCTACGAACAAGTGGCTGATCGGTCATGCGGAGGGCGGACTTCCCGAAGGAAGCTTTATCGGCCTGACCGGTGAGAATCTGGATGTCAGCAAATAACAGTGGCAGAATAAAAAGATTTGAACGCCGGAAGCTTCCTGTGCGGATGCAGGACGGCGGTAAAATAAATGGCATAGAGAAAAAGAAAACGAAAACAGGAGGATTACAAAATGAGTAATTTACCCGAAGTAAAAATTGGTGTTGTGGCTGTAAGCCGTGACTGTTTCCCCGAGAGCCTTTCCGTAAACAGAAGAAAAGCTCTGATGAAGGCTTATACCGAGAAGTACGGTACCGACAGTGTCTATGAGTGCCCCGTATGTATCGTAGAGAGCGAGATCCATATGGTACAGGCTCTGGAAGATATCAAGAAGGCAGGTTGTAACGCACTGTGCGTATATCTGGGCAACTTCGGTCCCGAGATCTCCGAGACCTTGCTGGCAAAGCATTTCGACGGACCGGCTATGTTCATTGCGGCAGCAGAAGAGACCCAAAACGATCTGGTAGGCGGCAGAGGCGATGCTTACTGCGGTATGCTGAATGCCAGCTACAACTTAAAACTCCGCAATATCAAGGCTTATATCCCTGAGAACCCCGTAGGAACCGCAGCAGAGTGCGCAGACATGCTGCACGAGTTCATTCCTATTGCAAGAGCTATCGTAGGACTGAACGATCTGAAGATCA
This sequence comes from Lachnospiraceae bacterium UBA5895, assembly GCA_002431915.1. Classification (GTDB taxonomy): domain Bacteria; phylum Bacillota; class Clostridia; order Lachnospirales; family Lachnospiraceae; genus Acetatifactor. The sequence goes on from DJEP01000061.1 coordinate 27,882, forward strand.
TTTCCTTCGGTCCCAGACCTTTGAACTTCCTGGCATGTAACGCACCCATCAAGCAGCTGTACAATCTGGGCGTGGAGATCGAGGAGAACTCCGAGCTGGATCTGTTTGAAGCCTTCAAGAAGCATGACGGAGACGAGAGAATCCCTGCTAAGGTAAAAGAGATGGAAGCAGAGCTGGGCGCAGGCAACCATAAGCCCGAAGTACTGCCTAAGCTGGCACAGTATGAGTTGACATTGCTTGACTGGATCGAGGCTCACAAGGGGTATCGTAAGTATGTAGCCATCGCCGGAAAATGCTGGCCTGCATTCCAGACACAGTTTGGTTTCGTACCCTGCTATGTGAACAGCCGTCTCACCGGTATGGGCATTCCCGTATCCTGTGAAGTAGATATCTACGGCTGCTTAAGTGAGTTCATCGGAACCTGTGTCAGCGCAGATACCGTTACTCTGCTGGATATCAACAACACCGTTCCCGATGATATGTATGAAGAGTCCATCAAGGGTAAATTCAACTATACGCACAATGATACCTTCATGGGCTTCCATTGCGGCAACACCAACTCCAAGAAGCTGACCGCCTGCAACATGAAGTACCAGATGATCATGGCAAGAACCCTTCCCGAAGAGGTAACCCAGGGTACTTTGGAAGGAGATATTGTTCCCGGAGACATCACCTTCTACCGCTTACAGTCTACCGCAGACAACAAGCTGCGTGCTTACATCGCACAGGGCGAAGTCCTTCCCGTAGCTACCAGATCCTTCGGTGGTATCGGTATCTTCGCTATTCCCGAGATGGGACGTTTCTATCGTCACGTACTGATCGAGAAGAACTTCCCTCACCACGGTGCCGTAGCATTCGGACACTTCGGCAAGGCTCTGTACGAAGTATTTAAGTACATCGGAGTGCCCGTAGAGGATCTGAACTTCAATCAGCCCAAGGGAATGCTGTATCCTACCGAGAATCCTTTCGCATAAGGAACGAAATTACATATAAGAGACAGAAGAAAGAACGCCTCTGCAGGTTTAGCCGGCAGGGGCGTTTTGTATCAGGGGGCGGAAGTTTTTTGCTTTTTCAACAGAATGCGTCCGCCAATTTCCAGCACAAAAGGGATGATACACAGGATCACTCCCGTGGGAAGGATAAAGGAAAGTTTGCTTTCCACATGATCGGGGGACACGATGATTTCCGGGTTCTCCGGGGAGTAATAGATGTCTATTTCAGTACCGACAGAATTGTAAATATTTGCTTTTTTAATAACAGTCTCATATGTCTGTCCATTCACGGTATAGGACAGGGACACATCCTGTTCATCACTGCGGTTGCCGTCACTATCAAATACTTCATATTTCCGGACCTCGGTGATCCGTGCGGTCGTCCGGTTATAAGTTCGCGTAACTTCTCTGTAATCCAGCAGTTTCTTACATCCCCCCGCAACCATGGTCAGACCAATGAACCAGAAGACAGAGGAAAAAATCAGAAAACCACGCCATTTTTGTCCGCTTATTTTAATCATGAGATAGAGGAAAACAATAATTACAATTGCGTAAAAATAGATATTCATACAAAAGCTCCCTTTCCCAAAATTATAAGCAGTAACATGTAAATTTCGTCATCAAATAAGCGTAAAAAGTAAGTAAATATGGATTTTTATATGAACCTTACATGGGATTTAGGGGACTTGATTGTAGCAAAGCAAGGAAGCGGATAGCATGAATACACAAAACAAGGAGTAAATGAATGGAGATCAAATTACAGAAGATAACAAAGAAATTCGGGGACAAGACAGTAATTTACCCTACGACAGTGGCGGTGGAGAGCAGCCCCCCCTTGCGCATGCGGATGCAGCAGTCGATGGAACTGATGCCGGTCAGCAGGTCGATGAGAATAGCCCAGAGGATAAAGCCGATGCCCCAGACACTTAAGGCAAGCCCGATGAAGCCCGGAATGAAATGCATGATATATGCGGGAATCTGGATACCTTTGATGATCAGGTTCATCCGGGCAGCCTGTCGGGCGGTTACTTTGCCCCTGGCACCCTGCACCGCATTGACGATCACGATGACCAGAGAATACAGATTATAGATCACGGCCACGATCAACAGTCCCAGCATTGCGGCATCGTTGTAATCCTCCGGCAGACTGCTCATGAACATTAAAAATCCGGCAAGGATAAACACATAAATATAAGGGTATAAAATCACAGATATCATTTTCAGATATTTCAGAAATTCTTTCATAATACAGGTCTCCTCTTTCTTTAAAATCTCTTGTAAAAAATAACAAAAAACAGTATAGCAAAAATTTATAAAATCTGCAAAAAAACATATTGCAATTTTGAAACGCTGCGTATATACTCTCAACGATAGAAACAGCAAGAGAAAGAAAATAACAGAAAACACTGATATATACAGTATTTATAGGAAAATTAGGAGAGGATATTATCATGACAAAAGATCTGACAAAGGGAAGCCCCATGAAACTTATCATCAGCTTTGCTGTGCCGTTATTGTTCGGATTTTTATTCCAGCAGTTCTACAATCTGGTGGATACTATGATCGTAGGACGTTTTCTTGGCGTGGATGATCTGGCGGCAGTGGGCTCTACCGGTTCCATCAACTTTCTGGTGATTGGCTTCTGCATGGGCGTATGCAATGGATTTGCCATCCCCGTGTCCCATAAATTCGGTGCCGGAGATTATGTAGGCATGCGGAAATACGTGGCTAACTGTGCCTGGCTGGGACTGGCATTTTCTGTGGTCATGGCTGTAGTGACAGCGATCCTGTGCCGGAACATTCTGGTATGGATGAAGACGCCTGCCAATATCATTGACGGTGCCTATAACTATATTTTCATTATATTCATTGGTATCCCCACGGTATACCTGTACAACATCGTGGCAGGTGTAATCCGTGCTACCGGCGACAGCAAGACTCCCGTGGTATTCCTGGTACTATCTTCTGTAATCAATATCGTGCTGGATCTGTATTTTATCATCTCCCTGCACATGGGTGTGGCAGGAGCCGCCTGGGCTACCGTGATCTCCCAGGGAGTTTCCGGCGTAGCCTGTCTGATCTACATGGTGAAAAAGTTTGAGATCCTGCGGATCCGCAGGGAAGAATGGAAAGTGGACGGGCATATGATGATGGTGCTGTGCGGCATGGGCGTTCCCATGGGATTGCAGTATTCCATTACCGCCATCGGCAGTGTAATCTTGCAGACTGCAGCCAATACCTTAGGCTCTGCGGCAGTGGCAGCTATGACCGCAGGCGGCAAGATCGGTAACTTCTTAGCCTGTCCTTTTGATGCCATGGGCTCCACCATGGCAACCTACGGCGGACAGAATGTGGGTGCCGGTAAATTAGACCGCCTCGGCAAGGGACTGAAAGCCTGTGTAACGCTGGGCGTGGGATACTCCGTCATTGCTTTCTTAATTGCGGTATTTTTCGGCGGTCCACTGGCACAATTGTTCGTGGACAGCGGCGAAGCCCAGATCATTGCCAACGTGCGTGCTTTCCTGCTGTGGAATACGGCATTCTATATTCCGCTGGCACTGGTGAACATTGTCCGTTTCCTGATCCAGGGCATGGGCTTCCCGAAATTTGCAATCTTAGCAGGTGTTTTCGAGATGATAGCAAGATCATTAGCAGGTTTCGGACTGGTTCCCATTATCGGCTTCACCGGAGTGTGTCTGGGCAGCCCTATTGCATGGCTCATGGCGGACGCGTTCCTTATTCCGGCTTATTTCCATGTGAGTAAGGTGCTGCAAAAGAGGATGGCGCCGCAAACGGATGCCCCACAGGCAGTTTGACGATACGCCGGTCGTAAGTCACCAGACCGTTGACTTCTTCCTCCACATCGGACAGCTGTGTGTATACCGCACCGCTTAACCCTTGGGAGATCAAAGGGAATAACTGCTTCGAGAATAACTGTTTCAGGGCAGCAGCCATTTCTTCCGGTGTGTCATATTTCTGATAGCCGTAGACGCGATCCACACTGGAGTGTCCGTCGATGTGGCAGGCATAGCCGCCATACTCGGAGATAACGAAAGCCCGTTTTCCGTCCAGTTTCACCTGTAACGGACGGAAATAATTATGAATACTGCGGAAATCCCCGCCTTTCTGGTCGAACCAGCCGCTGGCATGGTCTACCGGACGGGTGGGGTCTTTTTTTGCCACTATTTTCGCAATACGGGCGGCATCGAACTGTCCCCAGCCTTCGTTGAAGGGCACCCACACGGCGATGGAAGGGATGTTATACAGGTGGTCAATGGTGTCCAGGCATTCCTGCTCCCAGCTTTTCCGACCTTCCTCGGAGGCGCGTGAGAACAGTTCATAGTGATTGTCCTTTGTGTGGGCGGACATATGGGGGAACAGCGTGGGCATGTAGCACACCCAGGGCATATGATAGGTGCTGCCGCCGCTGACCATATCCTGCCATACGATTATTCCCAGACGGTCGCAGTGGTAATACCAGCGTAAAGGCTCAATCTTGATGTGTTTCCGGAGCATGTTAAAGCCCAGACCTTTTGCAAGGTTAATATCATAGACAAATGCTTCATCGCAGGGAGCGGTCATCAGCCCGTCGGACCAGTAGCCCTGATCTAAAATTCCATGAAGAAAATAAGGTCTGTGATTCAGGCAGAAACGCAGAATTCCTTTGGAATCTTTTTCCACTGTAAACATACGCATGGCAAAATAACCTTCCACCGTATCGTCATCGGCGTTCAGGGTAAAAGGATACAGCCAGGGGTGCTCCGGACTCCAGGGTTTGAAATTCACCGGATCCGGCGCATCGGCGGGAGCCGCGGAGTAGGTGACGCTGGCGGGAAAAGAAAGTGCTACCGTGGTATGCGTGAGCCCAAAGGAATCCTTTTGCTCGGAAAGTTTTCGCATCCGCAGCCGTACAGGGGTGCCTTTTTGCGTAAGAGACCCGTCGCAGGAGGGGGCACTTACCCGGAAATCCAGGTGGTTGAACGTCTTTGGAGAACACAGGACAAAGGTTACGGAAGCTTTGTCGTAATCCGGGGTGATCTTATAATTGATGACATAATTTTCCGGAACCCATTCGTACCAGACACTCTGCCAGATGCCGCTTTGGGCGGTGTAGAACATGCCGCCGCGGGTCAGGGTCTGCTTGCCCCTGGTGGCATAACCGGTATCGGTCAGATCCCGGACTCTTACATAGAGAGATACCGGATCCTCGTTTACATATTCCGTGATATCTAAGGAAAAAGGAAGATAGCCGCCACTGTGAGTGCCAAGCTGCTTTGTGCCGAGGAAGACAGTTGCCTCCTGATCCACCGCGTCAAAATGCAGAATGCAGTGCATGTTTTCTTCTTTTCCTGAAAGTTCTTCCGGGGAAAAAGAAAGTTCGCGGTGATACCACAGGTATTCCTCCGGCTCCAGTCGTCTGTTTACTCCGGAAAGCAGGGCTTCCGGCGAAAAGGGAACCCGGATGATCCCCTGAGAGGTAAAATACGCAGGATCTTCCGAAGAACTACTCCCGTCTGCGGGCACAAAAGCATATTCCCAGAGACCGTTCAGCATATGATAATCTGTTCGTTTCATTTGCGGTCTTGGATATTCGGACAGAATATCATCATAAGAACCGGAGCGCATCATCATTTCGCCCCAGGGGGTAAACAGGGGATGCAGGGTATCCTCCGGGTGTGCCTGATTCAGATTCGCAGCAGCATCTTTTAAGTTCATGCGAAAACCTTCTTTCCTAAAATAGATTATTTATAGTATACTACATTTGGAAAGCATAGCACATGAAAAATATTTCTATTCTTTGAGAAAAAAGTTCGGATAAGCTATGCGGAAATTAAAAAAAGAGGTTATACAGATGAATATACTGACTGTTGACAATATTACCAAAAGCTACGGCGTCCGCAAAATCTTCGATGGAGCCTCCTTTTTCTTACAGGAAGGGGAGAAAGCCGGAATTATCGGTATTAACGGAACGGGAAAATCCACTTTGCTTAAGATCATTGCCGGTTTGGAGGAACCCGATGACGGTACTGTGATCAAGGCAAACCATTGTCTGGTACGCTACCTGCCTCAAAACCCGGAGTTTGCTCCGGAGGAGACTGTGCTGGAAGCGGTGCTTCGGGGCAACCGCGTGGAAGAAAATGCCGGAACCATTGAGGCAGATGCCAAAAGCATGCTGACGAAACTGGGTGTCACGGAATTTGACCAGCCCTGCGGGCAGTTGTCCGGCGGACAGCGCAAGCGTCTGGCACTGGTATCGGTACTGTTGTCCCCGGCAGAGATCCTGTTATTGGACGAGCCCACCAACCATCTGGACAATTCCATGTCCGACTGGCTGGAGGATCAGCTGCGCCGCAGAAAAGGTGCCATGATCATGGTCACCCACGACCGCTATTTTCTGGACAGTGTCACCGATCGGATCCTGGAGCTGGACAAGGGGAAGATCTATTCTTATGATGCCAACTATTCCGGCTATCTGGAACTGAAAATGCAGCGGGAGGAGATGGCACAGGTGAGCGAGAAAAAGCGTCTGAACATTTTACGAAACGAACTTGCCTGGGTGTGCAGAGGCGCCAGAGCCCGCTCCACGAAGCAGAAGGCGAGATTACAGCGTTTTGAGGAATTGAAAAATGTAAAAGGTCCCGTGACGGACGGCAAGGTGGAACTGACCTCCGCGGCATCCAGACTGGGCAGAACCACGGTGGAGCTTGAAAATGTGTCCAAAAGCTATGGGGATAAAGTTCTGATCCGTGATTTTACCTATCTGTTTGGTAAAAACGACCGGGTGGGATTCATCGGTCCCAACGGTAGCGGCAAGACGACATTGATGAAAATGATCCTGGGAGAAGTGACACCGGACAGCGGATATATTGAGATCGGGCAGACTGTGAAACTGGGATATTATGCCCAGGAGATCGACGACACCATGATGCATCCGGAGCAGAGAGTCATTGATTACATCCGGAATGTGGCGGAATACATCACCACGGAGGACGGACAGATCACGGCAGCGAGAATGCTGGAGAGATTTCTGTTTTCCGGGGAAGATCAGTATGGACAGCTGGGAAAACTGTCCGGCGGAGAGCGGCGCAGGCTGCAGTTATGTAAAGTGCTGATGGGGGCACCTAACGTTTTGATTTTGGATGAACCTACCAACGATCTGGACATCGCCACCTTACAGGTACTGGAAGATTATCTGGATACTTTCCCGGGCATTGTCATCGTCGTGTCCCATGACAGATATTTCCTGGACCGCGTAGTCCGCAGGATCTTCGCGCTGGAGGACACCCGCATGGTGCAGTATGAGGGCGGCTACACAGATTATGCCAACCGGAAAGCTGCGGAAGGAATCCAGGAGAGTGCAGGAGTGACGGCTTCACAGACGAAGAGCACCGATGAGGAAAATACTTCTAAGAACTGGAAAAGCGGGCAGAAACGCAAATTAAAATTCACCTACCAGGAACAGAAAGATTACGAATCCATCGAAGGGGAAATGGCGACGTTAGAGGACAAAATTGCAGCGTTAGAGGCAGATTTTTCCAAATATGCCAGTGATTTTGTCAAACTGAATGAATTAACACAGGAAAAAGAGGCTGCGGAACAGCAGCTGGAAGAAAAAATGGAACGCTGGATGTACTTAGAAGACCTGGCAGCGAGAATAGCGGAACAGTAAAGTCTGAAGTTGCATATGAATATCGGTAAGTGTAGGGAGGAATGAAAATAATTGAACGAAAAAGAATTACTGGAAATTATAAGAAAAGGCGAGTGTCATACCACTGAGTTCAAGAAATCCACAACAGATATCACGAAGGATGTTTACGAAAGTATCTGTGCATTTTCTAATCGAAATGGCGGTCATGTTTTTTAGGTGTAAAAGATAATGGGGAGATACTTGGTATAGAACCGAACTGTATTGATAAGATGAAGAAAGATTTTGTGACTGCAATTAATAATGCAAACAAAATGTATCCACCGCTATTTTTAATACCGGTAGAATATGAACTTCAGGGTAAAAAAGTACTGCATATTTATGTCCCGGCTGGTACGCAGGTAAGTAGATGTTCCGGTCGGATATATGATAGAAATAATGAGTCCGATATTGATATCACAGATAATGAAGAACTTGTGTATAAATTATATGCAAGAAAGCAAGGAACCTATTTTGTAAATAAGGTATTTCCGGAATGGGGAATGGATGTACTTCGTCCTGATTTAATAGAGCGAGCCAGAAAAATGACTCGTGCAAGAAGCAATAATCATCCCTGGCTGTCAATGGATGATGAAGAACTGTTAAGAAGTGCAGGTCTTATTTTATTAGATCGTGAGAGCAGACAAGAAGGGATTACACTGGCAGCAATTTTATTATTTGGAAAAGATACGACTATTATGTCTGCACTGCCACAGCACAAAACAGATATGATTTTCCGAGTGCAGAATTTGGACAGGTATGATGATAGAGATGTGATAGTTACCAACTTGTTGGATAGCTATGACAGAATGAGTGAGTTTGCGAAAAAACATTTAAATGATCCATTTGTTTTAGATGGAATGCAGTCTGTCAGTGCAAGAGATGCTATTTTAAGGGAAATTATTTCGAATAGTTTGGCACATCGGGATTATTCAAGTGGTTATGTGGCAAAAATGGTAATTGAAAAAGATAGGATTTTTGCAGAGAACAGTAATAGAACACATGGATATGGAAATCTAAATTTGAATACATTTGAGCCATTTCCTAAGAACCCTGCAATCTCCAAGGTGTTTAGGGAAATAGGTCTTGCGGATGAACTGGGTTCCGGTATGCGGAATACTTATAAATTTACCAAATTGTATTCCGGAGGAATACCGAAGTTTGTAGAGGGTGATATTTTTAAAACAGTAATTCCGTTGAGTGAAACAGCAACAATGAAGTCAGGTCCGAAGCGTAGTGACCAAGTCAGTGACCAAGTCGAAAATGATACGATTACAGAAAAGATACTTGAATTTTGTAAAATAGCAAGGACCAAGAAAGAGATTTCCGAACATATAAGTTATAAAAATTTAACCTATATGACAAGAGTTTATATTAAACCATTATTGGAAAGTGGTAAACTGGCGTATACAATACCGGAGAAACCAAAGAGCAGATTCCAAAAGTATATAACGAAAAGGTAAACGAACTTAAAGGAGCAGACGAAAAAAGTCTGCTCTTTTATTTATTTGTCTGTTTTCTGTATTTTAGCGGAGAAATGCCTACGATTTTTTTAAATGCATCAGAAAAATAATTGCTGTTGTCATATCCGCATTGACCGGCAATCTCTGTAATGGTCAAATTTGTATTAACAAGTAATGCCATGGCATGAGAAATTTTTACTCCTGTGAGGAAACGGGAGTAGGTTGTGTCCAAACGAGATGTAAATAGCCTGGAAAGATATGCATCAGACAGGTGCACTGCCGTTGCTGTTTCTCTTAGGGAAGGATCCTCTGCATAGTGGCGCTGAACGTAATGGATTGCATTTATTAAAGAAAAATGAGCTTCTTTCAGAATGACATCATTTTTTGGGGAAAATGATTGCCCACGTAATGCT